>JAQGMC010000092.1 GCA_028292545.1 Paucimonas sp. | reverse complement strand
AAGCTGCACGCCTGACCATGGTTCCATCCGGCGTGACCCGTTACTTCAACAATGGCGCCGGCAATTTCAGCTGGTCCAATTCCCGCAACTGGAGCGACCGCGCACTGCCCGCGGCCACGGACGATGTCTATATCAATGCCGGTTCGGCCGTGCTGCACGCGAGCGGTACTGACTTCGCCGGCAAGCTGACCTTGGCCAGTGCTTTGAACCTTTCAGGCGGATCGCTGAGCGTCGGCGGCGCCACGACGCTGAACGGCAACCTGAACCTGTCCGGCAGCGGCAACTTTATTGCAAACGGCACGGTGGGCGGCAGTGGCCGGCTTAACGTCGCCGGCGGCAGCGCGGTGTTGAACGCCGCAACCAGCCTGCCGACGCTGGTGCAGACCGGTGGCATGATCAGCGGCACGGGCTCGCTCGAAATCACGCAGGCTGTCACCGAAACTGCGGGCAGCATCAACATGCCCAACAGCAGCATCGTGTTGCGCCAGTCGAGCGGCAATTTGACTACCGCATCTGTCACGGCTAACTCGGTCGCAATGATTGCCAGTGCGGGCGCCATCATGCAAACCGGCAGCCTGCAAGCCGCGCTGCTGAGTACCTCGTCGACCGCCGGCACGGTGCTGGAAAATGCCGGGAACCGGATACGCAGCTTCCAGGCATCCAATGCCGGCAGCGGCAATGTTTCGCTGACCAATACCAGCGGCAGCGCCAGCCTGAGCCTGGCTGGCGTCGCAAACCTGGCGCCGGGCGGCAACGTCAGCATCGACAACACCGGCGGCATCGTGAACACCACGCAGGTCTCGTCCCTGGGCAGCGTCAAGCTGGTCGCGCATAGTCCGATCACGGTCAATGCGCCGATTTCAGCAGGCACGGGCGTCAACCTGCAAGCCTTGGCCAGCACCGCTGGCGGCGACAACCTGACCATCAATAGCAGCGTCAGCACCACCAGCGGATCACTGGCTTTGTTGGCCGGCAACGCACTGTCGGTTTCGGCGAGCGGCAGCCTGTCCGTGCCGAACGGGTCGAGCATCAGCCTGACTTCAACCAACGGCGCGGTGACGATCGCCAATCCGGCGAGCATCACGGGCGCCACGCCCAGTGTCACCGCGCCAGGCTCGACACCCACGCCGCCCGTGGTGACACCGACGCCGCCCGTGGTGACGCCGGCAACGCCAACCACCACCAGCTCAAACCCGACGGTTCTGGCGGCAACCGTCACCATCGTCGATTCCACCAACAAGACCGGCGCGCAGGCGGCCACTACCGGCACCAGCACCACGGGCAGCAACGCCAGCCTCTCCAACACGACGACCACCGGCGCCAGCACCACCGGCACTGGCACCAACAGCAACTTGCTGGTGCCGAATGGCCAGACGGTTGGCGGCGACGCGGGCAGTTTTGGTCACGTTGCCAGCAGTGAGACCGATGCCGGCACGAGCGCCGCCCCGGCCGCCGGCAATTCGTCGGCTGCAAGCAGCAAGGGTGAAAAGAAAGCCGCCAAGGATGACAGCGGCGATGCGCAGGACAAGAAGCAGACTGCCAGCAAGGCCGGCAGCAAATCGCTGCCGGTGTGCAATTGAGGAGGCCGGCCATGGACTCACGACTGCACGTTTTCTTAGCCAGCGTCGCCTGCCTTGCTGGCCTGGCCTTTACGCCACTTGCCGCGGCAGCCGACGCCATCGGCCGGGTAACCCACCTTTCCGGCCTGCTGGTTGCAAAAGGCGCGGATGGCGCAAGCCGCACGCTGTCGGTGAAGTCGGAGATCATGCAGGGCGACGTGTTGACCACGCAGCGCGATACCTATGCCCGCGTGAAATTCATTGATGAGGCGGAAGTCGTTTTGCGTCCCGATACCCAGGTTGCAGTGTCGAGTTATTCCTATGATGCGGCCAAGCCGCAGTCCGACAGCGCCGGCTTGAACATGCTCAAGGGCGGCTTGCGCGCTGTCAGCGGCTTGATCGGCAAGCGTAACAAGGAAGCGGTCAGTTTCACCACGCCCACCGCGACCATCGGCATACGCGGCACCCATTTCGGCGTGCTGTTTTGCCAGAACGATTGCGGCGGCGTGCCAACGGTCAGCGGTAAACCGCCGGAAAATGGCCTGCATGTGGATGTGGCCGACGGTGCAATCACGGTGCGCAACAATGGCGGCATACAGGTCGTCAACAGCGGTCAGTTTGGCTACGTGCGCGACGTCACGACGCCGCCGACTGTGGTGCCGCCGCAGCAAGGCGTGCAAGTGACGATGCCGCCTTCCATCAGCCAGAACCAGGGCACCGGCCGCGGCGCCACCAACGCCAATGATGTCCAGTGCGTGGCGCAATGAGGACACAATAAAGGCGCAATAAGGAAGCGATGACGACGCAATAAAGCCAGCGTGAGTCGCGCTGCAAAGCCGCGCTTCAGGGCGCCACTTGTAGCGATTTCAGGCCGGCGTTGTCGAAGGCGCGCCGCACCAGGCCCGACTTCTTTGCGCGCTCGATAAACGCCGCGGCATAGGCCAGCGCCCGTGGCCGGCCGTGGGGCAGGGCCAGCGCCGTGTCGTTCCTGAGGAAGCCGCCGTCCAGAATGCGCGAGCCCGGCAGGCTTGCGGCCAGCGCCGTCATTGAACTTCGTCCCAGTGCAAGCGCATCGGCCTGGTTCGATGCCAGCTGCGCCATTGCTTCTTCCACCGACGCAACCGGCGTGATGGACGTGCGCGACAATGAACGGGCGGCGCTGCGTATGGTCGTCGTGTTGGCAATGCCCAGTACGCGTACGCCCGGCCGGTCCACTTCTTCCAGCCGGACGATGCCCGAGCCTGCCGTCACCAGGTAGGTGCTTTCGGATTGGTAGTAGGCGGGCCCGAAAGCGACCATGCGGCGCCTGTCATCATCCACCGGCAGGAAGGCCAGGTCGATCGTGCCTTCGGCCAGCCTACTGGCCAGTTCGCCAGAGTTGGGCGCGCTTACCAGTTCGCATGCAATGCCCAGCTCTTGTGCCAGGGCTTCGCCCAGCGCGGCGGGCACGCCGCGCGGCCGGCCGCTGGCATCGAGCACGGTGAAGGATGCGCCGGCGGTCGGCGCCACCACGACACCCACTTTCAAGCGGCCTGAAGCCGCGATTTCGCGCAACAGCGCAGCTTTTTCGTCGGGCGTCACGGGCTCGTGGACCGGCATGGCGCGGCTCGCGCCGGCAGCAAGGATGCAGGCCGCTGCAAGCGGCAATAGCAGGCGAAGCATGGTCTGGTCCCGGCGAAAAAAAACGGATCCCCTGGCATGGCGTTCAACCTGGTTCCTGGGGCAGGGAAAACGCCCAGGCTGCGGGGCGGTGCGCTATCAGCTTGCGCAGGATGTCCATGCCCGCCGGCTTGGCCAGGTGGACGTCAATGCCAGCCGCTTCGCTGTGCACGCGGTCCAGCGGTTGGCCGTAACCGGTCAGCGCAATGATGTAGCAGTCGCGTGTGCCAGGGTCTTCCCGCAGGCGACTGGCGACGGTGTAGCCATCGATGTCAGGCAAGCCGATGTCGAGGATCACCACGTCGATCATGCCGGTGCGCGCCTGGATCAGCGCCTCGCCGCCGGTCTTGGCAAGCGACACCTGGTGCCCATCCATTTCAAGCAGCGAAGCCAGCACGGCGGCCGCATCTTCATTGTCGTCGACCACCAGTATTGCGGCCGGTGGCCCACCGGGGCGTTCCGCGCGCTTGGTTCGCGTGATCGCATCGTCGCTTCCCGCGTCTCCGCTCAAGGGCAGCAGGATCACGAATTGGCTGCCGCGGCCCGGTCCCTCGCTATGCGCTTCGACCGTGCCATCGTGAAATTCAACCAGCTTCTTCACCAGCGCCAGGCCGATGCCTAAGCCGCCTTCGGAGCGGGCCATGTCGCGCTTGCCCTGCGTGAATAATTCGAACACGTGCGGCAGCAGGTCGGGGGCGATGCCGCTGCCATTGTCCTTGACCGAAAGCCAGGCTGCCCCGCTTGCTGTTTCCAGCCGCGCTTCGATACGCCCGCCAGGACCGGTGTAGCGGGTGGCGTTGGAGAAAACATTCGCAATTGCCTGGCCCAGCCGTGTTTCATCGGCGTCGACCAGCACCGGTTCCTCCGGCAGCGTGATCAGCAATTGCTGTTTTTTTTCATCGACAGCCGGTTGCACCTGGTCGGCGGCAAACTGGACCACCTGGCGCAGGTCGAGCGGCTTGCGGTCGAGCTTGACCATGCCACGAACCAGGCGCGATACGTCGAGCAGATCGTCGACAATGCGCGCCATATGCGAAGCCTGGCGGCCAATGATGGCTGCGATGTCTTTTACGCGCGGATCGGACGCGTAAAGGGTGCCCAGTAATTCTGCGCCGCTATGGATCGGGGCCAGCGGATTGCGCAATTCATGGCCAAGGACGGCCAGGAAATTGTCTTTCGCCTGGCCCGCTTTTTCGGCATTGAGCAAGGCTTCACGCAGTGAGCGCAGCGCGGTGTTGAGCGAAGCCATCAACAGTTCGCGCTCTTCGCCAGCAGCCCGTTGCTGCTGCGAAGCCAGGGCCAATTCGTGGCCCACCTGGTTGATTTCAATGATTGGCGCTTCGACCGTCTCGACCGACTGGCCAGAGCCCAGGCGCCGGGCCTCGCGCTGCAGGCTTTCCATGGCGCGCACGATGCGGCGCGAAATCAGCAAGGCCAGGCCAATGCAAAGCGCGAGCGACAGGCCCAGGCCCACGGCATGCAGGCCATAACTGCGCGCCAGCACGGATTTGATTTCCCTGGTCGGGGCACCGACGACCACCGTCCACCCATAGCGCGGCGTCCGGGCAAAGGCGGTCAGCACTTCCTCGTCATCCAGGGTGCGGGCGGTGCCGATGCCTTCAGGCTTGCCGGAACTTAACAGCGCTGCAAGCGAGGGCGAAATACCCTTGGCGACTGTCGCACTATGGTCGCGCGAGCGCGCCACCCGGGTATTGGCTGCATCGTGAATCGACACGACCCAACTCGGTGGCGCTTGCTGCCGTGTCAGCAAGCCAAGCATGCGGTCCGGCTTGATTGCAGCGGTGATCACGTAAGCCACACGGCCATCGACCAACACCGGCATGCGCACCGGAATGGCAGGCGCCATGACTTGGCCACGCGTGAGCAGTCCTACGGTCGCTTCGCCCGTAGCCATGGCCTGGGCCAGGCTTTCCGGTTCGACGACCCTGCCGTCGCTTGCGCCGAAAGGAAGTGCGGTTTTGAAGATGACCTTGGATTGGGCGTCGGTCAGGATGACGGAGCCCCAGTCGGGATTGGCTTTGACGGTTTCGCGCGCAGTGACGTAGAAGGATTCGAAGTCACCCCGTGTCAGGGATGCGCTGCGCGATAGCGTGCCAAGCGAACTGATGGTCGCGTCCAGCTCTGCAACGACAGCGCTGGACAGGGCGCGCGACAGGCCAAGCATCGAACGCTGCGCTTCGCGTTGCTGCTCGCCTAGGGCCAGGCTGATTCCCCACGCACCAATGATCGCAATAGGTAGCAAGCCAAGCGCTGTCAGGAGGATCAGCAGACGCTTGAGTGGCACGGCACGCGACATTGGCACGGTATCCTGGGTGGGTCTGCGAAGGCGGCGCTGGTCACCGCGAAATGCAGGCTTTCCAGCGTGCACAAATTATACCGGGTCGCGCATGCTTGCCCGGAAAGGGTTTCTCCATTCCTTGCTTCGCACCGGCCGATAGCGCGCACAAACTTGTAGGTGGTCAAGCCGATGGCTTTAAAGTCTGGGTTGGTCAACTATCCCAATTTTCCTTTCCTGTAAGCTGTGCAAGCGCGGGGCCAGGGGAATCAATGGGAAGACGCCTGCATCGGCCAGCGCCGCGCTTTTGCAGCGGCATCACGTGGGCGAGGCAATGAATCAAGCGGCAGGAAGGAAATGCAGATGAGATTGACAGTGCCCTCGTTCTTCGAGCGCATGCAGCCGCGTCACTATTTCTGGATGTCGAGCGCCGCCGCGCTGGTGACCATCATCCTGAAAACCATGGCGTGGTGGCTGACCGGTTCGATCGGCTTGCTGTCGGATGCGATGGAATCATTCGTCAACCTGGCTGGGGCCAGTTTCGCGCTGTGGATGATTACGATCGCGCACAACCCGCCCGACCGCGACCATCCGCTTGGGCATGGCAAGGCGGAATATTTTTCAAGCGGGTTTGAAGGCATCCTTATCTTTGGCGCGGCTGGCGCCATCATCTGGTCGGCATCGCAACGGCTGCTTGCACCCCAGCCGCTGGAGGCCGTCGGGCTGGGCCTGATTTTCTCGGTAGCCAGCACCATGCTCAACCTGGCGGTTGCCCTCTCGCTGCGCAGTGCTGCGATCCGGTTCCGGTCGATATCCCTCGAAGGCGGTTCGCGCCACTTGATGGCTGACGTCTGGACCACGGTGGGCGTGATTGTGGGCGTTCTGCTGGTGGGCGCCACTGGCTGGTTGTGGCTGGATGCGGTCGTGGCCATGCTGGTCGGGCTGCACATCCTGCTGGAAGGCTGGAAGCTGATTCGCGCCTCCACCGATGGCTTGATGGATGCGGCCTTGCCGGACGAGGTCGTCGACAAGATCGAAGCTGTGCTGGACACTTATGCGGCGCGTGGCGTCGGTTACAAGAACCTGCGCACGCGCCGCGCCGGCGCGGAAAGTTTTGTCTATGTGGACGTGCTGGTGCCGCGCACCTGGAACATCGTCCAGGCGCATGATGTGCTGGACGAGATAGAGGAAGCGGTGCAGGAGGCAGTGCCCGAGGCGCGGGTGTTCACGCATCCGGAGCCAGCTGAGCAGGGTGGGCTGCGGGTGGCGGGTCAGGGCGGCGCGAGGGGATAGGCTGGCGCGCTCAGCGGGTCCTGGCGGGTCATGGAAAATTCAGACGCTAACCCGCTGCAATATTCAAACTGGGCCGGAGGCTTCCAAAGCAATGGGATCAAACTTTCTATTGCGCTTGAAGTATTCAAGTGCCTGTATCACTTTGCAGCGGATACCCGGTTCGGATGGAGAATGCCCAGCATCAGCCGCGATATGCAATACCGAGCCTGGCCATGCCTGATGAACACGATAAGCAGATTCGGGCGGGGCGATCGTGTCATGGCCGCCTTGCACAATCATCACCGGCAGATGGACGATGCGGCCGATATTCTTTACCAGACAGTCCGGCTCCAGGAACATGTTGTTTCTGAAATAAAAGGCATCTAATCTGCCTGTGCCGTACACCACCGGATCGTTCTTTACTGCTTCTTCAACCAGCTCGGGATCGTGACGCAGCAACGAGCAGGCTTCCGTATATTTGAACCACATCCGCGCTGCCGCCATCCGGGTATCGTGATCGTCACTGAACAGCCGCTTTTCATAGGCCGTCAGTATGTCGTCTCTTTCCTCTTCCGGAAGCCAGTCCACAAAATCGGAATGCGCCTTGGGGAAGAAGCGGCGCATTCCATATAGAAACCATTGGATCTCATCTGGCGTGCCGAGAAATATCCCCCGTAGTACAAATCCAAGACAAGCGTCGGGATATGTTTGACCGTAGGCAAGCGACAGGGTCGTTCCCCACGAACCACCAGCAAGTAACCATTTTTCGATGCCGAGCATCTTGCGCAGCATCTCCATATCTTCAACCACAAGCTCGGTTGTATTGCTGCGCACTTCTCCCAAGGGTGTGGCCCTGAACGCGCCGCGCTGATCGAAGAGAATGATCCGGTAGGAGTCAGGGTCGAACCACTGACGCTTTTCAGGCGACGAACCACCACCTGGCCCGCCATGGACATAAACGACCGGAATGCCGTCTGGATTGCCGCTTTCTTCCCAATATAGGGTATGCAGTTCATCTACCGGCAACTTGCCGGTTCGGCGCGGTTCTATTGGTGGAAACAACGAGAAATCGGGTGGAGCATCCATGTGCGCAGGCCAGAAGTTATTGTGTAAGGTGAAACGAAGCAGACCGTATATGGTGACAATGCCTGCGCATTAAAATTCACCCGACTGAAGCTACCTTCGTAACTGCCAAAACGCTTACGATCTCTGGCTAACCGTAACGGGAAACGAGGTGCTGCGGCATGCGCATGCGGAATTGGTTCTTAGTTCCGCGAAGCTGGCCGTAGTGGACTTGGACTGATACTACTGCGCCCAACTGGACTATCGTGTGACCCCTTCGGGGGTACGCTATGTCACAGCTTGCGTCACAGTTTGCAGGGGGTAGGCTAAGCCCTTGAATCTTTGGAGGGAATTGGTGGTTTTTGGTCCCGCCGACAGGAATCGAACCTGTATCTAGCGCTTAGGAGGCACTCGTTCTATCCATTGAACTACGGCGAG
>JAQGMC010000085.1 GCA_028292545.1 Paucimonas sp. | reverse complement strand
CCTTCGGCCATGCAGCTTTCTTTGGCGTGGGCAGCTACGTGACGGGCATTGCAATGGTTCATTTCAATGTGCATTGGGTGCCGGCGATCGTGCTGGGCGTGATCGGTTCGCTGCTGGCGGGCCTGGTGATCGGCTTCCTGGCAATCCGCACGCGCGGCATTTATTTTTCAATGGTGACGCTGGCGCTGGGCCAGATCGTCTACTACGGCTTCTACAAGGCCGAGCGCTGGACCGGCGGTGAAAACGGCCTGCGCGGCATCAAGGTCGACAAGATCCAGTTGCCCGGCATCGAGCTCGATTTCCTGCATCCGCTGACGAAGTATTACGTGCTGTTCGTGTTCGTCGCGCTGGCTTTGTGGTTCGTGTCGCGGGTGCTGAATTCGCCGTTCGGCGCGGTGATTGAATCGATACGTGAAAATGAAAAGCGCACCGCGGCCTGCGGCTTCGACGTGCAGCGCAGCAAGCTGCTGGTATTCGTGCTGTCAGCCGGCGTGTGCGGCCTGGCCGGCACGCTGCGCGCGCTGCACCTGTCGATCGTGCCGGTGGATGCGCTGCATTACATCCAGTCCGGGCAAGGCATCATGATGTGCCTGCTGGGCGGCATGGGCACCTTCTTCGGTCCCTTTGTCGGCGCAGCCGTGTTCCTGTACCTGGAAGACGTGGTGACCACGATGACCAAGCACTGGATGGCGGTGGTGGGCCTGGTATTCATGCTGTTCGTGTTGTTCTTCCCGAAAGGCATCTGGGGCAGCCTGGTCGGTTGGACCCTGCGCCATGCCGGGGCCAGGCAGCCCAGCGATGCAGGCTCGCTGCCGCTGACTGCAGCTGCTGCGGCCACTGCGGCCACCGTAAGTAATGCGGCCAATGCAACCGGCGGAGCAATCAAATGAACACGCCGATCCTGGAAGTACAGAACATCACGCAGCGCTTCGGCAGCTTTCGCGCGCTCAACGATATCAGCGTCGCTTTCCATCCCGGCAAGCTGACCGCGATCATCGGTCCCAACGGCGCCGGCAAGAGCACTTTTTTCAATGTGGTCAGCGGCGCTTTCCCGCCGTCCGAGGGACGCATCCGCTTCCAGGGACGCGACATCACCAGCCTGCCGCAGCATGAATTCGCGCGCATCGGCATCGCCAAGAGCTTCCAGATCACGAATGTGTTCAAGCAGTTGTCGGCGCATGAAAACGTGCGCGTGGCAGCGCAAATGCGGCGTGCGCGTTTTTCGCTGTGGCGCAACCGCGCCAGCCTGCCGGAACTGATTGACCAGGCCGATGCCTTGCTCGAGCGCGTCGGCCTCGCTTCGGCGCGCAACCGCCCTGCCGCCGACCTGGCGCACGGCCAGCAGCGCGCGCTGGAAATTGCGATGGCCCTGGCTTGCGACCCGACCTTGCTGCTGATGGATGAACCTACTGCCGGCATGTCGCCCCAGGAAACGACGGTCATGATGTCGCTGATTGCCTCGCTGGCGCAGGAGCGCACCGTGATCCTGGTCGAACACAAGATGAAACTGGTGATGGGCATTTGCGAGCGCCTGATCGTGCTGCACCATGGCGAATTCCTGGCTGAGGGCACGCCCGATGAAATTCGCGCCAACAGCGAAGTCAAGCGCGTCTACCTTGGCCAGAACTGACGGGAACATCATGCTGAAAGTAGAACGCCTCAATGCCTGGTATGACCGCAGCCATGTGGTCCAGGACATTTCTTTCGAAGTCAAAGCGGGTGAGATTGTCACGCTGATGGGCCGCAATGGCGCCGGCAAGACCACGACCCTGCGCACCATCATGGGCCTGGTCGGCAAGCGCAGCGGCAGCGTGGTGTTCAATGGCGCCGAATGTTTAGCTTCGCCGCCGCATGCGCGCTTCCACCTGGGACTTGCCTATGTGCCGGAAGACCGCCGCATCGTGCCGGGTCTTACCGTGCGCGAAAACCTGCAACTGGGCGTGATCGCCAAAGCCGGTCGCAGCCAAATGGCGGAAATGATCGATGAAATCGCGACCATTTTCCCGCGCCTGAAAGAGCGGCTGGACCAGGATGGCACGTCGATGTCCGGCGGCGAACAGCAGATGCTGGCGATTGCGCGCGCGATGATGGCGCGGCCGAAAATGATTTTGCTGGACGAGCCATCTGAGGGCATCATGCCGATCCTGGTCGATGAAATGTTTGTGCTGTTTCGCAAGATGAAAGCGCAGGGCACGACCATCCTGCTGGTCGAGCAAAACGTGGAACGGGCGCTGTCCATCTCCGACCGCGCCTACATACTGGACCAGGGCGAAATCGTCCACACCGGCGATGCACAGGCGCTGCTGGCCGACACCGAAATCCAGGAAAAATACTGCGCGGTGTAAATCCGCATAAGCCTGGGACGACCCTGCCTGGCGCACACCAGCCAGGGCCGGGAACCACGCAGGCGAGTGGCGTTAGCCAAGGGGCCCGTCCAACCTTGGCCTCCCCGCCCTCGGCAATCGCACAACGACCAATATCGCCGCTGGCGCGAGCACCACTTGACGCTGTCAGGCAGACTGCTGGCGCGACCGCTGTTCACGCCACAGAAGAAAAAGCCTGGTTAGCCGGGCCGGGCACGCAATCAAGGTGGCTGGCTGTCCGGCCCAGCCGTCGATGGACGGGAACCTTGGTCGGGATCGGCGTTACCCACGGAGCCCCTTCAACATGGCTCCCTATGTCTACTCCAGCCCTTCCCTCTTACGGCAATCGCACTACAACCAGTATCGATGCCGGCGCCAGCACGACCACCACCACAACTACGGCGACCGGGGGACATGGCGCCCGGGCCACCGGGACAAGGGCCGCTGCCGTACACACCCGGGAAAAGCGGGTGGCGCCACTGACACAGCGGCCCTTGCCCAAAGGATTGGAGGCTGAAGTCCAGTCGCTGATCGCAGTGCTGGCGAAGCAGGCGAAAACGCCGGGGGACAAGCCGGCGCTGCTGGATCTGATGCAGGCGCTGTATGACAAAGACCAGGCCATCGCCGACTTGATGGGAAACTGGCGCAGCGCGCCGCAGGTGGCTCGGCTGGCCGGCTT
>JAQGMC010000084.1 GCA_028292545.1 Paucimonas sp. | reverse complement strand
ATTTCCACCGATTGCTGCGTGCCCATCTCGCAACTGGCCGATTGCCTGCTGGAGACCAAGGCCGATTGCGAGCGCGAAAACCTGGTGCATTCCATCATTGGCCATGTCGGCGATGGCAATTTCCATGTGCAGATGCTGGTCGATCCCGATGATGCTGCGGACGTGGCCCGCGCCGAAGCCGTCAATGCGCGCATGGTGACGCGCGCCATTGCAATGGATGGCACATGCACTGGCGAACATGGGGTGGGCATGCACAAGATGGATTTCCTGGTGCAGGAACATGGCGAAGGCGCCATCGACACCATGCGCGCACTCAAGCATGCGCTCGACCCGCACAATATCCTGAACCCCGGCAAGGTGGTGCGTTGGTAGCGCAACGGCCTGTGGCGGCAACGGTGACTGCGTTGGTGGGCGCGTTGGTGAGGACGTCGCTAAGCACGTCATTGAGCACGTCATTGAGCACGTCGCTGAGCACGTCGCTGAGCACGTCGCAACCTGTGTGGCGCCAGCCGTGACCCGCATACCGCCGGTACACGCGCTGTCCGCCTTTGAAGCGGCGGCGCGCCTCGGTTCATTTGCAGCGGCTGCGAGCGAACTCTGCATCACGCCTTCAGCGCTGTCGCATCGGATCCGCTTGCTGGAAGAACTGGTCGGCGAGCGCCTGTTCCTGCGCGAAGGCCGCAGCCTGGGCTTGTCCGAATTCGGGCGCCGCTACCTGGACGTGGTGCGGCAAGCCTTGCGCACGCTGTCCGCTTTGCCGATGCAGCCGCGCGAGGCGCGCGGCGATTGCGTAAAGATCACGCTGCCGCCGACTTTTGCGCGCTACATGATGGTGCCGCGCATTGGCGAATTCATGCGCCTGCATCCGCAAATCACGGTGGAAATCTATCTGTCGGTGCCGCTGTACGATTTGTCGCTATCAGAGTCGGATGTTGAAGTGCGCTTTGGCGCCGGAAATTATCCCGACCTCGTGTCGGAAAAGTTGTTCGAGGAACCAGCATTTGCCGTAGCCAGCCCGGCCTACCTGGCCAGCATTGCGCCGCTGCGCGTGCCGTCCGACCTGGCGCGGGCGCGCCTGGTGCGCTCCGCGCTCGAACCCTGGCAACCGTGGTTCGAAGCCGCCGGCCTGGACTGGCCGGAACCTTCATCAGGTGTGCGCGTGGACGACCTCGGCTTGCTGCTGGAATTGATCAAGCACGGCCATGGCGTGGGCCTCACGCGCGCCCACTTCGCGCGCGAATTGCTGGACCGCGGGGAAGTGGTACGCCTGTTCGACCTCCAACTGGTGTCGCCGCCGCATGCGTATTACATGGTGTGCGAGGCGCAGCAGGCGCAACGTCCTGAAGTCGCCGTGTTGCTTGCGTGGATGCGTTCGACATTCGGCAATACCTGAGCCGCGCTCGCCCCTGGCTGACCTTCGTTGTTTGCATCCTGAGTTCGCGTGGCGCGCCAGCCGGCGCGGCAACCCGCATACTGATTGATTGAGGTCAATCCTGCTGCAGCCCCGGCTGCGGCTTGCGGCACCGCCTCCTGGTTCCGGTTACTCACGGCCGGCCTTTTACGGGCCACCAATAACCAGAATATTCAGGAGAAAACATGCGTGCATCCCAAGACCTGGGCACGGACCGCAAGGTCGCGTCGCCGCCACCGGCCGCTGCGGCCAGCCATCACGTTTCGCCTCCAGCGCAAGCTGTTGTTCTCGCTCCGACGACGCAGCAAGCCGCGCCTGCCATCGGCACGCGCACCGTGACCGGCAACACGCTGCTAACGGGTTCCAGCACGTTTGCGCTGCACAGCGAGCCGGCCCTGGCCCGAGCGCATTCCAGCGGCAAGCTGCCTTCATCGTCGGCCCCGCCGGTGAGCCCGGCACCTTTGCCAGCACATCCTTCAGCCACCCGGCGCGCCGGTGGCAGGGGCGGATCGCAATCGCTTCCGGCTTTGCCACCTGGCCGCAGTTTCACGCTCGATGGCGCCGCGCTTGCCCTGGCGGTGCTGGATGCAGACGCCGCCCGGGTGGCGCAATTGACGGCTGCCGGGATTTCCATTTTCACGCCTGTGGCGCGCAGTGAAATCAACCGTGCGCGTGCGCTGGAACCGCAGGTGCAGCCCTTGCCGCAGGCGCCGCAATCGTCCTTGATGGTGACGCCGATCGGCCTGGCGCTGGAGCGCCAGTTGCCAAGCCTGGCCAAGGCGATGCTTGCCGGCTGCCGGGATGCGGACCGCAGCCTGGCGCGGCCCTGGCTGGCCGACATGGTGGACGATGCGGTGGCGCGCCAGAACTGGCAGCGCCTGGCTTGCATACTGGATGCGGCGGCCGACTGCGTGCGCAGCAACATGTTGCACAAACATTTTGCCGCCTTGCTGTTACACGGACGGGTGGACCTTGCGGCGCGCCTGATCGGGCACGGCGCCCAGCGCCTGGAACGGGCACAGTTGCTGCAGATGCAGGCACTGTCCATCCGGCATGGCGATGCCGACCTGGTGCGGCAAGCGCTGGCGCTGCGCGCACTCAGCAGCGATGAATGCAATATGCTCCTCACGGCTGCGCTGGCGCGCGGCGACTGGTCGATACTGGCAGTCCTGATGACGGCGGGCGTAACGAAAGTGGCCAACGCCAGGCTGGTCGAGCGTGCGCTGTTGCGTTGCATGGCGCACGGCGACCAACAGCTTGCCTATGCCATCTATCGATCGCGGCGCTGGGGCAGCCAGTCCCGCGCCCGGTTCCTGGCTTGCGCTGCGCGCTGGGGCCTGGACCGGCTGGTATTGCTGATGCGGCCTGATTTCGATGTGCGCCGGACGGTGCAGCGCTATGCCCTGCATCGCGCCTGGTATGTGGCAATTTGCGCCGGGCAGACTGTTTGCGCGAGATGCCTTGCCGACTTCAGCCAGGCCAGCGCCGCGCTGCCCGTTTCGCTGCACGAGGGCATCGTTGCGCGCCTGGCACGGCGCGACAATATGGCCGGCCTGGTGGCGCTGGCCGGCTCCGGTGGCGCGACTGTGAAGGACATATTCGCCTGCCTGCTGGCGCGCGGCTTGCAGCGGCAGGTGGATGAACTCCAGCAAATCCTTGGGCTGGACTTTTTCGGCGTGCAGGCTGGCGCGCCGCTCGAAGTGGAGGCAAACGGGCAGCCTGGTGGGGACGCAATGGCGGCGCCAGGTGCGGCATCTGGCGCCGTTTCGGGCAATGCAAGCGCCTGTGAACACGGCATGCCCGACGCGCATCCTGCCGACCAAGCCGACGAGTATCACGCTGGCAGCGCCGACGAATATCACGTGGCCAGGACCAGCGAGGTGCCAGCCGCGGATGCGATCGGGCTTGCAAACACAAGTGCGCTGGCGAGTTGCTCGTCGCCCGCCCACAACGTCGCCGCACTGTGGGCCTTGCTCGCGGAAAGCGGCGACGGCGCCACCAACAGCCAGGCGCTGCTGCTGTCCCTGGGACTGGGGCGCAAGGCCGCGGCCGACGTTGCTGCATTGCACCGGTCGCTCTCGCGCGCTTGCCAGCGCGCAGCGGCCGCACAAGTGCACTTGAGCCCGGCGCAGCGCCAGCTTGCATTCTTCGCCTTGCTCGGCGGCATCGGCACGGTGCCCGAACTGGAATGGCAAGTGGCTGAATCGGACAACCTGTTTTATTGGCAGGATCCGGTGTTGCGCGCCGAACAGGCACGCGCCGACCTGGAAAGGGGCTTACTGCGGCGCGGTGCGCAACAAGCCTTCCAGGAAGTGCTGTCCCCGCTCCACCTGGCGCTGGCCCATGCCGACCCGCAGAGCTTGCCGGGGGCGCCAACGTTGTCGGGCATGTCGCTATTCCAGGTGCTGACCGGTGTGCTGGGCTTGCCTGACGTGCTGGCCGGCTTGCTGCAACAAGCCCGCCGCGATAGCCTGCAGCGGCCCGCAAATACTGGCTTGCCGCTGCGCCGGCCATTGCGGCAACTGCTGGCGGCAGGTGCGCTCCCGGCGCGGGGCAGGGGCCTGTCCAGCAGTGCGCCGCCGGCGCGGAAACGGTCGCCAGGCGCGGCGCCGCGGCGCAATGTCGCCGATACCGCCCTTTCGCTATTGCGCGGCTTGCCTGAGCTCGCGCCGCTGCTGCCGCCAGCCTTGCGACCCTGGCACGAAGACACGCTGGCTGCCCTGGTCGAGTCGTGCAGGCTGCTCGCCACAGGAACCGGGCACGGTTCACGGCGCGTGGAATGAGGGTGAGAGGGCAGGGCCTGGCGTAACAACATGGAGCAAGGGCGTGAGGAAGGGTGGGAGGAAGGGCGGGAACAAGGGCGGGAGCAAGGGCGTGCGCTGGCGGCGGGCGAAAAAATTTCATGCCCGCCACGGCAGCCCGTGCCCGCCGCCCGGCCTACAATCCGTATCTCAGTGCCAGGGTCGCATGTGCGCCCCGCTGTTTCCATTCCTGCATAAATGAACGCTCCGATTGCCCCTCCATTCACGGCCGCCCGCCAATTGCAGGTGGTCGAAGCCTTGCGCGCGATCGTGCCGCCGCAATGCGTGCTGTTCAATGAAGAAGACACGCGCCCTTATGAATGCGATGGCTTGTCGGCCTATCGCCAGTTGCCGATGGTGGTGGTGCTGCCGGAAAACGAGGCGCAGATCGTCGACATCCTCAACGCTTGCCGGCGCCTGGATGTGAAGCTGGTGCCGCGCGGCGCTGGCACCGGCCTGTCCGGGGGCGCCATGCCGATTGCAGATGGCATCGTGCTGTCGACCGCGCGCCTGAACCGCATCCTGAAGCTCGATCCTTATTCACGCACGGCGATCGTGCAGCCGGGCGTGCGCAACCTGGCAATTTCCGAAGCGGCGGCAGCCCACCAGCTGTCTTACGCACCCGATCCTTCATCGCAAATCGCCTGCACCATCGGAGGCAACGTGGCTGAAAATTCCGGCGGCGTGCATTGCCTGAAATACGGGCTGACCGTGCACAACGTGCTGCGCGTGCGCATGGTGACGATCGAAGGCGAGGTCGTGGAACTGGGTGGCGCCAGCCTCGATGCGCCCGGGCTGGATCTGCTGGCGGTCTTCATCGGTTCCGAAGGCATGCTGGGCGTGGTGACGGAAGTGACGGTCAAGCTGGTGCCCAAACCGCAACAGGCGCGCGTGATCATGGCCTCCTTCGATGACGTAGTCAAAGGCGGCAATGCGGTGGCCAATATCATTGCAGCAGGCATCATCCCGGCCGGGCTGGAAATGATGGACAAGACCAGTTCGCGCATGGTCGAGCCATTCGTGAAAGCCGGCTACGACATCGATGCCGAAGCGCTGTTGCTGTGCGAATCCGATGGCACGGCCGATGAAGTGGAAGAAGAAATCGCGCGCATGACCGAGGTGCTGACCGGCTCCGGCGCAACCGCCATTGCCGTGTCGCGCGACGAAGCCGAGCGGCTGAAATTCTGGTCTGGCCGCAAGAATGCATTTCCAGCGGCGGGCCGCATCTCGCCTGACTATTACTGCATGGATGGCACCATCCCGCGCCGGCAACTGGCGGCGGTGTTGACTGGCATCACCCGCATGGAGACCAAATACGGCCTGCGCTGCGCGAATGTGTTCCATGCCGGCGATGGCAACCTGCATCCGCTGATCCTGTTCGACGCCAACCAGCCCGATGAGCTGCACCGGGCAGAATTATTTGGCGCCGAAATCCTGGAGTTATGCGTCGAGGTTGGCGGCACCATCACGGGTGAACACGGCGTGGGCATCGAGAAAATCAATTCCATGTGCGTGCAATTTTCCCCGGACGAGCGCGAAGTGTTTTTTGCCGTCAAGCGCGCCTTCGATGCGGCATTCCTGCTCAATCCGGACAAGGCAATACCGTCGCTGCACCGCTGCGCCGAATACGGAAAGATGCATGTCAG
This sequence comes from Paucimonas sp., assembly GCA_028292545.1. Taxonomy (GTDB): domain Bacteria; phylum Pseudomonadota; class Gammaproteobacteria; order Burkholderiales; family Burkholderiaceae_D; genus Lacisediminimonas. The sequence goes on along the minus strand of JAQGMC010000084.1, from coordinate 40,404 downwards.
CCGCGGCAACATCAAGTTTCCCGACTTGCCGCGCTTCTGAGCAGAATGAACATGGAACCCATGCAACAACAACTCGACTATTTTCGTGAGCGCATCCGTAGCGCCGTGGCTGCGCGCCAGCCGCTGCAATTGCGCGGCGGCGGCACCAAGGACTGGTATGGCGAAGTGCCGTCCGGCGCCATACTCGACACCCGTCCCTATAGCGGCGTGGTTGGTTATGACCCGACCGAACTGGTCATCACTGCGCGCTGCGGTACGCCCCTGGCGGAACTGGAAGCCGTGCTGGCGCAGCACAACCAGATGCTGGCTTTCGAGCCGCCGCATTTCGGCCCGGACGCCACGCTGGGTGGCATGGTGGCGGCTGGTTTGTCTGGCCCGCGGCGGCAGGCGGTGGGCTCGGTGCGCGACTTCGTGCTGGGCACCGTATTGATGGATACGCGCGGTGAAGTGTTGCATTTCGGCGGCCAGGTGATGAAAAACGTCGCGGGCTATGACGTGTCACGGCTGATGGCGGGCTCGATGGGTATCCTGGCGCTGCTGCTGGAAGTATCGCTCAAGGTATTGCCGCGGCCCTTCATGGAAGCCACGCTGCAATTGGAAGCCAGCCAGGCCGATGCTATCCGCATGTTGAATGAATGGGGCGGCAAGCCCTTGCCGCTGTCTGCCAGCCTGTGGCATGACGGGCGCTTGCTGGTGCGCCTGTCCGGCGCCACTTCGGCGGTGCGCGCGGCGCAAACCATGCTCGGCGGCCAGTTGCTGGATGAAGAGGCTGCAAGCCACGCCTGGCAACAGGTGCGCGAGCAGCGCCATCCATTCTTCGCATCTTCGCCTGCATCTTCTGCATCTTCGCCTGCATCTTCCTCTACAACTGCATCGTCACTGCCGTGCTGGCGCTTGTCCCTGCCTTCCATTGCACCGCCACTGGCGCTGGCTGGCGAGCAGTTGCTTGAATGGGGCGGCGCCTTGCGCTGGCTGCGCAGCGATGCCGACGCCGCCACGATACGCGCCGCAGCCGGCCAGGCGGGCGGCCATGCCACGCTCTTTTCTGGCGGCGACAAGCGCGCCGGCGTATTCCATCCACTGGCAAGCCCGGTGGCGTCAATCCAGCGCAGGCTCAAGCACAGCTTCGACCCGGAAGGCATCTTCAACCCGGGCCGTTTGTACAAAGATATCTGACCATGCAAACCAATCTCGCCGACTTCATCCGCGACACGCCAGAAGGGCGTGAAGCCGACGCCATCCTGCGCGCCTGCGTGCATTGCGGCTTTTGCACCGCAACCTGCCCGACTTACCAGTTGCTGGGCGACGAGCTCGACGGCCCGCGCGGCCGCATCTACCTGATGAAGCGCGTGCTCGAAGGCGAAACGCCGACCCGGCGCACGCAACTGCACCTGGACCGTTGCCTGACTTGCCGCAATTGCGAAACCACCTGTCCCTCCGGCGTGCAATATGGCCGCCTGGTCGAGATCGGGCGCAAGGTGGTGGAGGATCGCGTTGAACGGCCACTGCGTGATCGCGTGCTGCGCTGGGTGCTGAAGGAAACGCTGCCGCGGCGCGCGCTTTTCGGGCCGGCGCTGAAAGCGGGCCAGGCCTTGCGCCCGCTGCTGCCGCAGGCTTTGCGCAACAAGGTGCCGCCGCGCCAGCAACAGGGCGCCTGGCCGCAGCGCCAGCATGCGCGCAAGATGGTGATGCTGGAGGGTTGCGTGCAGCCGTCGATGGCGCCCAATATCAATGCAGCGACTGCGCGCGTATTCGATGCGCTGGGCATTTCCTTGCTGCGTCCGGCCAGTGCCGGCTGCTGCGGCGCGATCCGCTATCACATGAACGACCATCAAGGCGGGTTGGACGATGCGCGGCGCAATATCGACGCCTGGTGGCCGCTGCTTGAAGCCGGCGCCGAAGCCATCATCGTCAATGCGTCGGGCTGCGGGTTGCAAGTGAAGGAATACGGGCAACTGCTGGCGATGGATCCGCAATACGGCGAGCGGGCGCAAAAGATTTCACGCCTGGCCAAAGACGTGTCGGAAGTGCTGTTCGAGCAGCGCGACCGCCTGCGCGAGAAGCTCGATGCGAGCGGCGCAGCGCGCACACCAGTGGCCTGGCATCCGCCCTGCACGCTGCAGCACGGGCAAAAAATACGCGGCGTGGTTGAAGAGGTCTTGCGGGCGGTCGGCATTGAGCCGATGCTGTGTGCCGACAGCCACCTGTGCTGCGGCTCGGCTGGCACTTACTCGGTATTGCAGCCCGACCTGTCTTACCGCTTGCGCGACGACAAGCTGCGCAAGCTCGATGCCACTGGCGCAAACGCAATCGTCACCGCCAATATCGGCTGCGCGACGCATCTTGCATCTGGAACCGACAAGCCGGTCGAGCACTGGATAGAAATGGTTGACCGTCGCCTGGCTTGAGTTTTTCCTGGGGACGGGTCAGCTCAGGATTGCCGCGTCGGGCAGCGGCTCGTCGGCAGCATCCTCGCCCGGTCTCTCCAGTTGTGCTGCATGCAGCGCGGCTTGCTGTTGCCATCTGTTGCGCAACTGGCGCGCATTGCGTGCGCAATCCTGCATGGCGCGCGCGACGCCCGCGGCCTCGACCGGGCCTGCGTGCGTCATGGCGACAGTAAACACCGCGTGCCCCGTGGCCGGCTCGATGCCATAACAACCGGCGGTCTTGGACATGTTCAGCTGGTTTTCCACCAGCAGCTGCTCGTAAGCCAGCGCCTGCATGTGGCGCGCGACCGGGCCAAGGTCGGCATAGCAATACAGCTGCCGCGCCGAGGCCGACATCATCAAGCCCACCGGAATGCCGTCGATGAGCAGGTAACCGCGCTGGCCCAGTTGCTGCGGATCTTCGACCCGGAAAATGTCGCAGACTTCGCGGCACAGCAGCTCGAATTCGCTTTCGGTCATGAAGTGCTCCTGCTGGGGTGAAGGCATGCAGGGCGGCGCAAGCAATCGGGTCGCGCCGCCCATGAAAGATGTTGGCCGCTTGGTAACAGGCGCAGCGTTGGCGTTCCAAACTAGATGCTGGCAGCGCGTGGCTTTAGCGCGCAAGTCGGAGGACCTGCAGCCTGCGGTCAGGCCAGCAGCTTGCGGATCCTGCGCGCCAGCAGTTGCGGCGGCACCAGCGGCGCGTAGCGGTGCAGCACGCGACCGTCGCGGCCGACCAGGAATTTCGTGAAATTCCATTTGATGGCGCGGCTGCCCAGCAGGCCAGGCGCCTGCTGCTTCAGGAACTGGAATAAAGGAATGGCCTGCGCGCCATTGACGTCAACCTTGTCGAACAAGGGAAAGGTGACATTGAAACGCGCATCGCAAAACTGGCCGATTTCTTGCGCGCTGCCCGGTTCCTGCTCGCCAAACTGATTGCAGGGAAAACCCAGCACCACCAGGCCTTGCCCGCCATAGCGGCGGTACAAGTCTTCCAGCGCGCGGTATTGCGGCGTAAAGGCGCAGGCACTCGCAGTGTTGACCACCAGAAGCACTTTGCCTCGGTAATCGCTCAGTTTTACGGTTTCGCCTCGCAAGTTTTTTGCTTCGAAGTCGAAAACCGATTGCGTTTGCTGCGTCACACGATGCCAAGCTGTTCGGTGCCGGCAGCCAGATCACGGTCTTTCGATTCCTTGCCGTGCAGTTTGATGGACAGCCGCAAGTCATTCACCGAATCCGCATTGCGCAGCGCATCTTCATAGCTGATCTTGCCGTCTTCATACAAGTCAAACAGGGCCTGGTCGAAAGTCTGCATGCCGAGCTCGCGCGATTTCTTCATGATCTCCTTGATCTCGTGCACATGGCCCTTGAAGATCAGGTCCGAGATCAGCGGCGAATTCAGCATGATCTCCACCGCGGCCGCGCGGCCCTTGGTGGCCTTGAGCGGCACCAGGCGTTGCGAGATCATCGCTTTCAGGTTCAGCGACAAGTCCATCAGCAATTGCTGGCGCCGTTCTTCGGGGAAGAAGTTGATGACCCGGTCCAGCGCCTGGTTGGCATTGTTGGCATGCATGGTGGCCATGCACAAGTGGCCCGTCTCGGCGAAAGCAATTGCATAATCCATCGATTCCCGATCGCGGATTTCGCCAATCAGGATCACGTCTGGCGCCTGGCGCAACGTGTTCTTCAGCGCCGTGCTCCAGTCGGCTGTGTCGACGCCAATCTCGCGCTGCGTGATCACGCAATTCTTGTGCGGATGAACATATTCGACCGGGTCTTCCACCGTGATGATATGGCCATGGCTATTCTCGTTGCGGTAGCCAATCATGCCCGCCAACGTCGTGGATTTGCCAGAGCCGGTTGCGCCGACCATGATCACCAGGCCACGCTTGCTCATCACGATATCCTTGAGCACCTGGGGCACACCCAGCTTGTCGAGCTCGGGTATCGTGGTCGTGATGGTACGCAGCACCATGCCGACCCGGCCCTGCTGCACAAAAGCTGAAACGCGGAAACGGCCCAGCGATGCAGGGCTGATCGCGAAATTGCATTCCTTGGTGGATTCGAATTCCGCCGCCTGCTTGTCATTCATGATGGCGCGTGCCAGTTCGACCGTGTGCTGCGCAGTCAGGGCCTGGTTGGATACGGGCGTCATCTTGCCGTCGATCTTGAATGCCGGCGGAAAATCCGCCGTGATGAACATATCCGAGCCACCCTTGCTGAGCATCAGGCGCAGCAGGTCGTGCATGAATTTGGTCGCTTGTTCGCGTTCCATTCGGTGATCCTTGAGGGCGTAGTGGGCTGGCTGGCGTTCGCGTGCAGCAGCCGCGGTCAGCCCGGGAAATTGTCGGGTGTCTTGGCCGCAAAGCGCGCGGTGGCCGGAGAAATGATGTTGCGCTTGACCAGGTCAAGCAGGTTGCCATCCAGCGTTTGCATGCCCATGTTGGAGCCAGTCTGGATAGCTGAATACATTTGCGCGACCTTGGCTTCGCGGATCAGGTTGCGAATGGCGGGGGTGCCGATCATGATTTCATGCGCAGCCACGCGGCCGGATCCATCCTTGGTTTTCAGCAGCGTCTGCGAAATCACCGCCTGCAGCGATTCGGATAGCATCGCGCGGACCATTTCTTTTTCATCGCCGGGAAAGACGTCGACAATACGGTCAATCGTCTTGGCCGCGGAAGAGGTATGCAGCGTGCCAAACACCAGGTGGCCGGTTTCAGCCGCGCTCAGCGCCAGCCGTATCGTTTCCAGGTCGCGCAACTCGCCCACCAGGATCACGTCCGGGTCTTCGCGCAATGCCGAACGCAGCGCATTGGTGAAGGAATGCGTGTGCGGGCCGACTTCGCGCTGGTTGACCAGGCTTTTCTGCGACTCATGCACGAATTCGATCGGGTCTTCCACTGTCAGGATATGCGCATATTCAGACTGGTTGATGTGGTTGACCATTGCTGCCAGCGTGGTCGACTTGCCGGAACCAGTTGGCCCGGTCACCAGCACCAGGCCGCGCGGCTTGGTTGCCAGGTCGGCCAAAATCTTGGGTGCATTTAATTGTTCAAGCGTCAGCACCTTGGATGGGATGGTGCGCAGCACGGCAGCCGCGCCGCGGTCCTGGTTGTAGGCGTTGACACGAAAGCGGGCCAGGCCGGGAATCGCAAACGAGAAATCGCATTCGAGGTTTTCTTCGTAAAACTTGCGCTGGCGATCGTTCATGATGTCATACACCATGCGATGCACGTCCTTGTGGTCCATCGGCGGCAAGTTGATGCGGCGCACGTCGCCATGTACGCGGATCATCGGCGGCATGCCGGCGGACAGGTGCAGGTCGGATGCCTTGTTCTTTACGGAGAAGGCAAGAAGTTCAGAAATGTCCATTTATAATCGCTGCTTCGTGGAAGGGGTAAGCCAGTGGGGCCGACCGGCCCGCCGGCTTTGCAGGTTCCGGCGGCGGCGTGCCGGGGCAGCCCTTCGTTGCCTGCTGTCATCCCGCTTCGCCGATTATGTCCTCAATCTCTCGCAACCTGCAAGCCGTGCAGGAACAGATCACAACTGCCGCGCAGCGCGCGTCGCGCCCTGTGCACGAGATCCGCTTGCTGGCTGTGTCCAAGACCTTCGGCCCGGACGCAGTGATCGAGGCGGCACAGGCTGGCCAGGCTGCTTTCGGCGAAAACTATGTGCAGGAAGCGATCGACAAAATGGCGGCCGTGAAAGCGCTGCGACCGGAGCTGGTGCTGGAATGGCATTTCATCGGGCCGATACAAAGCAACAAGACACGCCTGGTCGCGAGCCATTTCGAATGGGTGCATTCGGTCGACCGGTTAAAGATCGCGCAAAGGTTGTCGGAACAGCGCGATCCGGCGCTGCCGCCGCTGCAAATCTGCCTGCAAGTGAATATCAGCGGTGAAGCCAGCAAGAGCGGCGTCGCGCCGGCCGAACTACTGGAACTGGCCGCGCAAGTGGCGCGCCTGCCGCGGCTACGCCTGCGCGGCTTGATGGCGATTCCCGAAGCGAGCGGCGATGACGCGCAGCAGCGCCTGCCGTTTCGCCAGTTGCGGTCTTTGCTGACGGAGTTGAATGCCGCAGGAATGAACCTGGACACGCTTTCGATGGGCATGTCGGCCGACCTTGAAGCGGCGGTGGCTGAAGGGGCAACCATGGTTCGCATCGGCACCGCTATTTTTGGAAAACGGGATTACAAGGAATCGGACAGCGCATGAAAAACGATATCAGAATCGCCTTCATTGGCGGCGGCAATATGGCGGCGGCATTGATTGGCGGCCTGGCCGGCAAGCTCACCGCGGCAGCCAACATCCACGCGGTGGATATCAATGAAGAAGCCCGGGCCAGGCTGGAAAAGCAGTTCGGCGTGAACACTGCGCCGGCCATCGGCGACGCCGTCGCAGGTGCAGACGTGGTGGTGCTGGCGGTGAAGCCGCAGCAAATGAAAGAAGTGGTGGCTGCCTTGCGTCCGCAGATGCGCGCGCAATTGTTGTTGTCAATTGCAGCCGGCATCCGCGCAGTTGACTTGTCGCGCTGGCTGGGTGGCTATGCCGCCATCGTGCGCACAATGCCAAACACACCAGCGCTGATCGGGCGCGGCATCACCGGCATGACGGCATTGTCGGGCGTCAGCAGCACGCAACGCGATGCTGCCGACGCGATCATGCAGGCCGTGGGCGAAACCGTGTGGCTGGAGGATGAAAGTTTGCTTGATCCAGTAACCGCGGTGTCGGGCAGCGGCCCGGCCTACGTTTTTTACTTCATCGAAGCGATGCAGGAAGCTGCCCAGGCAATGGGCTTGAGCGTTGAGCAGGGCAACCGGCTTGCGATTGCCACCTTCACTGGCGCGGCGGAACTGGCGGCGCGCTCAAGCGACCCGGTGTCGCTGCTGCGCGAGCGCGTCACTTCGAAGGGCGGCACCACCTACGCTGCGCTTGCCAGCATGGAGGAGTCCGGCGTCAAGCAAGCCATCGTGCGCGCCTTGCAAGCCGCCGCCGCGCGCGGCCGTGAGATGGGCGAGGAATTCGGCCGCGACGATTAAGCCAACGCCGGCTGGCGCAACGCGTAATCGAGCGCGATGCCGGCGAACACGGCCGCTCCCAGGTAGTTGTTGTTGCGGAAGGCGGCGAAGCAACCTTCACGCCGTCGTTCGCGAATCAGCGTGTAGTGGTAAGCCGCCAGTGCCGCCGCCACCGCGATGCCTGCCATGAACCAGCCGCGCAAGCCTTGCTGCCAACCCACCGCGGCGATGATTGCCAGCGACAGCCCATAACAGATCATCACGATGGCGACATCCATGCGGCCGAAAGTGATCGCGGATGTGCGCAAGCCCAGGCGCAAGTCATCGTCGCGGTCCACCATCGCGTATTCCGTGTCGTAGGCAATCGCCCAGAACACATTGGCCAGCAACAGTACCCAGGCCACGGTTGGCACTTGGCCCTGTACGGCGGCATAGGCCATTGGAATGCCGAAGCCAAAAGCAATGCCCAGGTAAGCCTGGGGAATCGCGAAGAAGCGCTTGAAATAGGGGTAGCTGGCTGCAATTGCCAGTGCCGCCAATGACAATTGCTTCGTCAACAGGTTCAGCGGCAAGATCAGCAGGAAGGCCAGCAGCGACAGCAAGGCGGCGATCGCCAGCGCTTCCCAGCCGCGGATGCGGCCGCTGGTGAGCGGCCGGTCAGCCGTGCGCTTCACATGGCGGTCGAAATCCTGGTCAGCGTAATCATTCACGGCGCAACCGGCCGAGCGCATCAGCGCCGTGCCAAGCGCAAAGATCAACACCAGTTTCCAGTCCGGCCGCCCGGTCGACGCCAGCCATAAAGCCGACAAGGTTGGCCATAAAAGAAGCAGGATGCCGATCGGCTTGTCGAGCCGGACCAGTTTCCAGTACAGCTGCAGGCGGGGAATTGGGAGGGATGCATTCATGGTTCTTTGCCAAAGGAGTGCAAAAAGAGTGCGGCAGGGACGAAGTATACGTCCAAGCCAGAACCGATTTGCAGCATGCCCGTACTGCAATAGCGCATCCTGCACTGCGCTTGTGCGGTCTACCTGAATTCGCCGCGTTTTCGGGCGGGAACGATTACTGCATTGCCTTGGGAACAAACATAACACCCAAGGAGCTCCCATGTCGCTGGAAAATCCCTTTGATCCAGACGTTGCACTCAATGCTTGCAGCTGCGGCGGCCATGCTTCCCAGGCCGAGCACGAACAGGCCGGCCTGGAGGCGATGAACCGCCGCGTCATCCAGTCGACCGTCATGCGCGCCCTGTTCCCCAGGGATGCGGAACGCCGCCACTTCCTGCGCTCCGTGGGCGCCTCCACCGCCTGGGCCGCGGTCTCCTCGCTGATTCCTTTCGGCGCGCTGGAAGCGATGGCACAAGACAAGGGCAGCCTGGAAAAAAAAGACCTCAAGATCGGCTTCATTCCCATCACTTGCGCCAGCCCGCTGATCATGGCGGACCCGCTGGGCTTCTACAAGAAAGAAGGCTTGAACGTGTCGATGATGAAGACGGCCGGCTGGGCCCTCATCCGTGACAAGATGCTCAACCGCGAATACGACGCCTCGCACATGCTGGCGCCGATGCCGCTGGCAATCAGCATGGGCGTGGGCTCGACCGCCATGCCGACCAATGTGATGACGATCCAGAACGTGAATGGCCAGGCCATCACGCTGGCCCTGAAGCACAAGAACAACCGCGACCCGAAGAACTGGAAGGGCTTCAAGCTGGCCATTCCCTTCGAGTTCTCGATGCACAATTTCCTGTTGCGCTATTACCTGGCCGAGCATGGCTTGAACCCGGACACGGACGTGCAGCTGCGGGTGGTGCCGCCGCCTGAAATGGTGGCCAACCTGCGCGCTGGCAATATCGATGGCTTCCTGGCGCCAGATCCGGTCAACCAGCGCGCCGTGTTCGACGAGGTCGGCTTCATCCATATGCTGTCGCGCGACATCTGGGATGGCCATCCCTGCTGCTCCTTCGCCATCCCTGCCGATTTCGTGCGGCAGAACCCGAATTCCTTCGCCGCCCTCTACCGCGCCATTTTGAAAGCCGCCGCCACCGCGCGCGACCCCAAGAACCGGCCCATCATGGCCGAGGTGCTGGCGCCCGCCAATTACCTGAACCAGCCCAAGGCTGTGCTGGAGCAAGTCCTGACCGGCAAGTTCGCCGACGGCCTGGGCAATGTGAAGACCGTGCCCGAGCGCGTCGATTACGACCCCTTCCCCTGGTATTCCATGGCGTACTGGATCATGAGCCAGATGAAGCGCTGGGGCTATGTCAAAGGTGAGGTGCGCTACAAGGACATCGCAGAAAAGGTTTATCTGCTGACCGACGCCCGCAAGTACATGACTGAACTCGGCATGGCGCCCCCCAAAGAAAATAGCCGCAAGATCAAGGTCATGGGCCGTGAGTTCGACCCCGCCAGGGTCGAGGCTTACGCCGAAAGCTTTGCCATCAAGAAGGCGTGAGGAGGTGCGCATGCTGAACCGGCAAAGCCTGAAGGCAGCCCTGCTGTCGCTATTGATCTTCGTGCTTGCCGTGGGCGCCTGGTCGCTGGCTACCCGGGAAAAGCCCGCGCCCGCGGTCAGCGTGAAAGATGCCGAGTACGCCGCCCTGATGGGAAAGGCCAGTGAAAAGACGGGCGGCTTTCCCTCGCCGGACAAGGTAGGCGCCGCCTTTGTCCACTACCTGGCCGATCCCTTTTACGACAAGGGGCCCAACGACAAGGGCATAGGCATACAGCTGGCGCATTCGCTGGCGCGCGTTGGCCTGGGTTTCGGCCTGGCTGTGCTGGTGGCCCTGCCACTGGGTTTTGCGATTGGCATGTCGCCGCTCTTGCACCGCGCGCTCGATCCCTTCATACAAGTGTTGAAGCCAATCTCGCCTTTGGCGTGGATGCCGCTGGCCTTGTACAGCCTGAAGGATTCGGGGGTGTCCGGGATTTTCGTCATCTTTATCTGTTCGCTCTGGCCGATGCTGATAAATACCGCCTTTGGCGTGGCCTCGGTGCGGCGCGACTGGATCAATGTGGCACGCACGCTTGAGGTCAGGCCGCTGCGGCTGGCACTGCACGTCATCCTGCCCGCGGCCGCGCCCACTATCCTGACCGGCATGCGCATCTCGATGAGCATCGCCTGGCTGGTCATCGTGGCGGCGGAAATGCTGGTGGGTGGCACCGGCATCGGCTATTTCGTCTGGAATGAATGGAACAACCTGGCCCTGCCCAATGTGATCTTTGCCGTCGTCATGATTGGGCTGGTCGGCATGCTGCTGGACCAGGTTTTTGGCCGCTTGCAAAAGCGGGTCACCTACCGGGAATAAGACAGGACCAGGCGGAATCAGACAATGAACAAAGCGTTTCTTTCAGTCTCTGGCTTGCAGAAAGCCTATCCGGGCACGGCGGGCAACCAGGCATCGCCCGTGTTCGACGACATTCATTTCAGCGTCGACCGGGGCGAGTTCGTATGCATTATCGGGCACTCGGGTTGCGGCAAGACCACCATACTGAACGTGCTCGCGGGGCTCGAAGAGGCCAGCGGCGGCGTGGTGCTGATGGACGGCCGCGAAGTGAAAGGTCCCAGTCTCGACAGGGGCGTGGTATTCCAGGGCCATGCCTTGATGCCCTGGATGAGCGTGCTGGGCAATGTGGCCTTTGCCGTTCGTTCGAAATGGCCCGACTGGCCCCGGGCGCAGGTCGAGGCCCATTGCGTGCGCTACCTGGACATGGTTGGCTTGGCGCCGGCCTTGCACAAGAAGCCAGCTGAACTGTCCGGCGGCATGAAGCAGCGCGTCGGCATTGCGCGCGCATTTGCGATCGAGCCGAAGATGCTCTTGCTGGACGAACCCTTTGGCGCGCTGGATGCGCTGACCCGCGGCACGATACAGGACGAGTTGCTCAATATCGTGCGCGCCACCGGCCAGACGGTATTCATGATCACCCACGATGTCGATGAAGCCATCCTGCTGGCCGACAAGGTGATCCTGATGAGTAATGGACCGTCGGCCAGGATCGCGGAAATCGTCGACATCACCATGTCACGCGAGCGCACGCGTGCAGCGCTGCATCACGATCCGCAGTTCTACCGCATCCGCAACCACCTGGTCGACTTCCTGGTGAATCGCTCGCGCGCTTATGCCGGCAGTGCCATGTCGGCCGCTTACAACCCCGCGCACCCGCCGCTGGTACGGCCCGGCCTGGCAAGCGCTTTGCCGCCCCTCCGGGAAGCACGCCCGCCGGCCATGTCCGCAGCCAGCCCGGTGCTGCCCTTTCCCGACCCGGCCCCGGAGACCAACCCTACAAGAAGAACATCATGAACCGCAATGACGTCACCGAAATGGTCATCGCCGCCAAGATCGCAAAAGGCTTGAAATAGAGCGATGTGGCCGGAAGCGTCGGCTTGTACAAGGGCGCGCTGCCGACCAGCGGATGGCAAAATTTGAACAATCGGGCTTTGTTTTGCCCGGTCCTGCCGTTCGTGTGCAGCAGCCGAAGTCGAGCCAGGCCGGCTTTTGGCTCAAGCCTCGGCTGGGGCAGAGCCAACCGCCATCTGCACGCCCTGCAACCGGCATGACTGCACAGCTTGCACGATGGCTTCAATCGCCGCCGCGCGCGTGAAACTCTTGCGCCACGCCAGCACCACTTCGCGCGAGGGCGCAGGTTTTTTGAAGGGAATGTAGCGCAGCATGCCATCCGGCGCTTCCATGTCCGGCACTGAAGCCTTGGGCAGCACCGTGATGCCGATGCCGGAGGCAACCATGTGGCGTATGGTTTCCAGCGACGAGCCTTCGAAGGTGCGGGCTATGCCGTCGCCCGTGGTCGAAAAGCGCGACATCTCCGGGCACACTTCCAGCACCTGGTCGCGGAAGCAATGACCGTTGCCGAGCAAAAGCATGGTCTCGGTCTTCAAGTCGCCGGCAGGAATGACAGTGCGGCCAGCCCAGTGGTGTCCGCGCGGCACCGCAACCACGAACGGCTCTTCATACAAAGGTTGCACCGACAAGCCTTGCGTGGGGAAGGGCAGGGCCATGATGGCGGCATCGAGTTCACCCTGGCGTAATTGCTCGACCAGCTTGGCCGTGAAATTCTCTTGCAGGATCAGCGGCATCTGCGGCACGCGGTCGATGATGATGCGCACCAGTTGCGGCAACAGGTAAGGCGCGATGGTGTAGATGATGCCAAGCCGGAACGGGCCGGCCAGCGGATCCTTGTTTTGCTTGGCGATTTCCTTGATGGCCGCGGTCTGCTCCAGCACGCGCTCGGCCTGCGCCACGATCTGGCCACCCAGCGGCGTGACTGTCACTTCATTGCCGCCGCGCTCGAAGATGACGACGCCAAGCTCATCTTCCAGTTTCTTGATCGCTACCGACAGCGTCGGCTGGGCAACGAAACAGGCTTCGGCAGCATGGCCGAAATGCTTTTCACGGGCTACGGCAACGATGTATTTCAGTTCGGTGAGCGTCATGCGGCTATCTTACCGCAGGCATCGGCTTGCGGCAGGCGGGTGCCGACCGCGCGGCGCCGCGCGGTCGCCGTGGTGATCACGCCTTGAGGAAATCTTCGCGGCTGCCGAGCCAGCGTGCAAGATGGCGCTCGACCGTGGTTTCATCCTGCGCTAGCAAGCTGGCCGCGACATCGCGCGCGGCTTCCACCAGCCATTGGTCGGTTTCCAGGTCGGCAAAGCGCAGCATGGCCTGGCCGGATTGGCGCGCGCCGAGGAATTCACCGGGCCCGCGCAACTGCAAGTCGCGCCGCGAAATTTCGAAGCCATCCGCCGTTTCGCGCATGATGGCCAGGCGTTCCCGCGCCACCGGCCCGAGCGGCGACTGGTACAGCAGCAGGCAGACGCTGGCTGCCGAGCCGCGCCCGACCCGGCCGCGCAACTGGTGCAGTTGCGACAGGCCGAAGCGTTCCGCATGCTCGATCACCATCAACGAAGCGTTCGGCACATCGACCCCGACCTCGATCACGGTGGTGGCGACAAGCAAGTGCAGTTCGCCGCCGGTGAAGCGGTCCATCACGGCCTGCTTTTCGGCTGGCTTCATACGCCCATGCACCAGGCCGACCTGCAGTTCGGGCAGGGCGGCGGCAAGCGTGGCATGGGTATCGGTTGCGGTCTGCAATTGCAGCGCCTCGGATTCCTCGATCAACGGGCACACCCAGTAAACCTGGCGCCCCTCGACCGCGGCGGCGCGCACACGCTCGATCACTTCATCGCGCCGGTTCTGGTCGACGATGCGCGTCAGCACCGGCGTTCGTCCGGGCGGCAATTCATCGATGACCGATACTTCAAGGTCGGCGTAATAGGTCATGGCCAGCGTGCGCGGAATCGGCGTGGCCGACATCATCATCTGGTGCGGCTGGTTCGCCGCTTCCAGGCCCTTGTTGCGCAAGGCCAGGCGCTGCGCCACGCCAAAGCGGTGCTGCTCGTCGACGATGACCAGGCCGACGCCGGAAAACTGGACCGCATCCTGGATCAGCGCATGCGTGCCGACGATCAGTTTGGCGTCGCCGCTGGCGATGCGTTCGCGCGCGGCATCCTTTTCCTTCTTCTTCAGGCTGCCGGTGAGCCAGGCCACTTCCACGCCCAGCGGCGCCATCCAGGCTGCAATCTTGCGGAAATGCTGTTCCGCCAGGATTTCAGTCGGCGCCATCAGCACAGCCTGGAAGCCGCTGTCGATGGCTTGCGCCGCCGCCAGCGCCGCGACCACGGTCTTGCCGCTGCCGACATCGCCCTGCAACAGGCGCTGCATCGGCCAGGCTTGCTGGATGTCGTGGCGGATTTCCGCCAGCACGCGCTGCTGCGCGCCGGTCAGGCGGAATGGCAGGCTTGCCAGCAGCGCCTGCGACAATTGCCCGACATTTGCCAGGGGCGTGGCGCCATGCAGGCGGCGCGCATCCTGGGCGCGCTTCAACGACAATTGCTGCGCCAGCAATTCATCGAATTTCATCCGGATCCAGGCTGGATGGCTGCGCTCGGCCAGCGCATGTTCGTCTACGCCGGGCGGCGGATTGTGCAGCAGTTCCACCGCGGGCCGGAATGGCCACAGCGACAGTTTGTCGAGCACGGCCGGCGGCAAGGTGTCATGCCAGTCCAGCCGCTGCATGGCTTGCGCAATCGCGCTTCGCAGCGCTGCTTGCGACAAGCCCTCGCCGGCTGGATAGACTGGCGTCAGCGCCTGCGGCAGTGGCGCACCCTCCACCACCACTTTGTAGGCTGGATGCACCATCTCATCGCCGAAAAAGCCATGCCGCACTTCGCCGCGCGCGCGCACCCGGGTTCCGGCCGCCAGTTGCTTGACCTGGCTGCCATAGAAATTCAGGAAGCGCATCACCAGCGCGCCACTGTCATCCTCGATGGTGACCATCAGCTGGCGCCGCGGCCGGTAGGCAATTTCGCAAGCCGTCACCACGCCTTCCACTTGCGCCGGTGTGCTGCCGCCGGCATGCGCGTCGCGGATCGGCACGACTTGCGTTTCATCCTCGTAACGCAGGGGCAGGTGCAGCGCCAGGTCGATATCGTGGCGCAGCCCCAGTCGCAGCAACTTGTCCGCGACCGTGCCGCTGGCCTTGCTGGCAGGGCGGGGCGCTTTGGTGTTGGGGGCGGGCATGGACAGGGCAGGGTCGGGCAGTTTGGCAACCCGCGTAGAATAGCGGGTTTTCCAGAGGGCGCGGCACGGCCCTTGCTGCCTTTTTGCGCTGCCGCTTGCGGCCAGCCTTCGCTTCCCATGTATTCACTTTCCGATTTCGATTTTGCGCTGCCGCCTGAGCTGATTGCGCAACTGCCACTACCCGAACGCAGCGCCTCGCGCCTGCTGCATGTGCAGCCCGGTGCCGGTGTAGAAGACCGCTGGGTAACCGACCTGGCCGGGCTGCTCGAACCCGGCGACTTGATGGTGTTCAACGACACGCGTGTGTTGAAGGCACGCTTTTATGGTGTCAAGGCCAGCGGCGGCAAGGTTGAAGTGCTGGTGGAGCGGGTGCTGGATGCAAGACAGGTACTGGCGCAGGTGCGCGCTTCCAAGACGCCGCAACCGGGTTCGACGATCCGGCTGGCGGACGCCTTCGATGTCGAGGTTGGCGCGCGCGCCGGCGAATTCTTCACGCTGGTTTTTCCCGGCGACGTGTTCGACCTGATTGAAGCGCACGGCCGCCTGCCCTTGCCGCCTTACATAGAACATGCAGCTGGCAGCGCCGATGAAGAGCGTTACCAGACTGTCTATGCGCGCACGCCGGGCGCCGTGGCTGCGCCCACCGCCGGCCTGCATTTCGACCCGCCGCTGCTGGCGCGCTTGCGCGAGCGCGGCGTGCGCTTTGCCTACGTGACGCTGCATGTTGGCGCCGGCACTTTCCAGCCGGTGCGAAGCGAAGACCTGGCGGCGCACCAGATGCACAGCGAGTGGTACACGATCAGCCAGGATACGGTCGACCTGGTACGCGCCACGCAGGCCGCCGGCCGGTCCGTGGTCGCGGTCGGCACCACCAGCATGCGCGCGCTGGAATCGGCTTCACAGGGTGGCGAACTGCTTGCTGGCAGCGCCGATACGCGCCTTTTCATTACGCCGGGTTATCGCTTCAAGACCGTGGACCGGCTCGTCACCAATTTCCACCTGCCCAAGTCGACGCTGCTGATGCTGGTGTCGGCCTTCGCCGGCTATGATGCGATACGCGCTGCCTACCAGCACGCCATCGCCGCCCGTTACCGTTTCTTCAGCTATGGCGATGCCATGCTGCTTACCCGCGCAGCGAGCGCCTGACATGCTTGAATTCACGTTGCTCAAAACCGATGGTCACGCCCGGCGCGGCCGCCTGGAACTGAACCATGGCGTGATCGAAACGCCGATCTTCATGCCGGTCGGCACCTATGGCTCGGTGAAAGCCGTCACACCCGGCCAACTGAACGAGATCGATGCCCAGATCATCCTCGGCAATACCTTCCACCTGTGGTTGCGACCGGGTACCGAAGTGCTGGAAAAATTCGGTGGCCTGCATCGTTTCATGGGCTGGGACAAGCCAATCCTGACTGACTCTGGCGGCTTCCAGGTATTTTCGCTGGGCGCCATGCGCAAGATTAGCGAGGAAGGCGTGAAGTTTTCGTCGCCCGTGAATGGCGACCGGCTGTTCCTGTCGCCAGAAATCTCGATGCAGATCCAGCGCGCCCTGAATTCCGACGTCGTCATGCAATTCGACGAATGCACACCTTATGAAATCGAGGGCCGCCCGGCAACGGCGGACGAAGCGGCCAGTTCGATGCGCATGTCGCTGCGCTGGGCGCGGCGCTCGAAAGATGAATTTGAACGCGGCGCCAACCCGAATGCGCTGTTTGGCATCGTTCAGGGCGGCATGTTTGAAAGCTTGCGCGACGAATCGCTGGCCGGCCTGGTGGATATCGGTTTTGACGGCATTGCCATCGGCGGCTTGTCGGTGGGGGAACCCAAGCAAGACATGATGCGGGTGCTGGCCCACGTCGGGCCGCGCCTGCCCGCCGACAAGCCGCACTACCTGATGGGCGTGGGCACGCCCGAAGACTTGGTCGAAGGCGTGGCCAATGGCATCGACATGTTCGATTGCGTGATGCCGACCCGGAATGCGCGCAACGGCTGGCTGTTCACCCGCTTTGGCGACATCAAGATCAAGAATGCCCGCTACAAAGATGACCAGGCGCCGCTGGATGCAACTTGCGCCTGCCATACCTGCCGGCATTTTTCGCGCGCCTACCT
Source organism: Paucimonas sp. (assembly GCA_028292545.1). GTDB lineage: Bacteria > Pseudomonadota > Gammaproteobacteria > Burkholderiales > Burkholderiaceae_D > Lacisediminimonas. The sequence goes on along the minus strand of JAQGMC010000084.1, from coordinate 23,261 downwards.
GCACCACCTGCACCGGGCCGGCGAAATCCTGGGCGCCACGCTCAATACCATCCACAACCTGCATTACTACCTGGCGCTGATGCAAGACATGCGCGACGCGATCGAAGCCGGGGAATTTACGCAGTTCCGGGCCCGCTTTGCCAGCGGGCGCGGGCGCGGCGTGGACGCAGGCTGAAAACCGCGCCGGCGCCGTGCCGGCCGCGGCTTCCGGTAGCGCATACGTGCGATGCTAAAATGCCGGGCTGTTTCCCATAACAACACCACCGGAGTCCACCGTGTTCATATCCAATGCCTATGCCCAGGCCGCCGGCGCCAGCGTCGAAAGCAGCCTGACCAGCTTCCTGCCCATCATCCTGATGTTCGTGGTGCTGTACTTCCTGATGATCCGCCCGCAGATGAAACGGCAGAAGGAACAGAAATCCATGATGGAAGCGCTGGGCAAAGGTGACGAAGTTGTCACGGCCGGCGGCATCCTCGGCCGCGTCAACAAAGTCAGCGAAGCCTATGTGACCGTCGAAGTGGCAGACGGTGTCGAAGTGATCATCCAGAAGTCCGCGGTCGCCACGCTGCTGCCCAAGGGCACCATCAAGTCGGTCTGATCCAAGTCGCGGCCGTCCGTTTCCCGCGGCGGCCGCCGGCCAGCATCCGGCCAGCGACTTTCGCTTTTGCCGACTTTCGCTTTTGCCATTACCCGCCAGCCCAACATGAACCGTTATCCTCTCTGGAAGTACATCCTGATCGTCATCGCGCTGCTGTTTGGCGTGCTGTACACACTGCCGAACTTCTATGGCGAATCGCCGGCGGTGCAAATCAGCAGCGCCAAGGCGACGGTGAAAGTCGAGCCGGGCCTGGCGGCGCAAGTCGAGCAAGTGCTGGCCAAAGCCGGCACCCGGCCGCAAACGGTGTATTACGAAAGCGCCGGCACCCAGGGTACGGTGCGCGTGCGTTTTGGCGATACCGACACCCAGTTCAAGGCCAAGAGCGTGCTCGAGCGCGAACTCAATCGCGACCCGGCCGACCCGACTTACCTGGTCGCATTCAACCTGCTGCCCAACACGCCGGGCTGGCTGCAAAGCCTGAAAGCCGCGCCCATGTACCTGGGCCTGGATTTGCGTGGCGGCGTGCATTTCCTGATGCAGGTCGACACCCGGGCCGTGCTCAACAAACGCTTGCAAGGCTTGCAAGCGGGCCTCCGCAGCAGCCTGGTCGACAAGAAAATCCGGTATTCCGGCATTGCCCGCGTGGGCAATGGCGTGGAATTGAAATTCCGCGATGCCGAAACCCGGGCCCAGGCCAAGAGCCTGCTGGCCAGCCAGTTTTCCGAATTGCTGGTGGCCGAGTCGGGCGAAGGCACCGAACTGCGCTTGCTGGCCACGATGCGCCCGGAAGCGCTGAAGCAGACGATTGAAGAAGCAGTCCAGCAAAACATCAGCACGCTGTCCAAGCGCGTCAATGAACTGGGCGTGGCCGAGCCGGTGATCCAGCGCCAGGGCGCGGACCGCATCGTGGTGCAGTTGCCAGGCGTGCAGGATGTGTCGCGCGCCAAGGACATCATCGGCCGCACTGCCACGCTGGAAGTGCGGCTGGTCGATGAGACCGTACCGCGCGGCAGCGAGGAAAGCGCCGCCATTCCGTTCGGCTCCGAACTGTTCCGCGTCGGTAAAAACGCACCGGTGGTGCTGTACAAGGACCCGGTCATTACCGGCGACTATATTTCCAATGCCGGCGCCAGCTTCGACCAGAACCAGCAACCCGCTGTCAGCATCGACTTGAATGGCGATGGCGGACGGCGCATGCGCGAAGCCACCCGCAGCCGCGTCGGCAAAGGCATGGCGATCGTGCTGTTTGAAAAGAACAAGGGTGAAGTGCTGACCGTTGCCACCATTCGCGACGAACTGGGCGCACGTTTCCAGATCACCGGCATGGGGTCAGCTGAAGCTGCGACCGACCTGGCGCTGCTGCTGCGCGCCGGGTCGCTGGCAGCGCCGATGGAAATCATCGAGGAGCGCACCATCGGCCCGCAACTCGGCGCCGACAATATCGAAAAGGGCTTCAAGTCGACCATGTACGGCTTCCTGGCCATGGCCGTGTTCATGATTGCCTATTACATGCTGTTTGGCGTGTTCAGCGTGATTGCGCTGTCGATGAACCTGTTGCTGCTGATTGCCATCCTGTCACTGATGCAGGCTACGCTGACGCTGCCAGGCATTGCCGCCATTGCGTTCACGCTGGGCATGGCAATCGACGCCAACGTGCTGATCAATGAGCGCATCCGCGAGGAACTGCGACATGGCAACACGCCGCAAGCAGCCATCGCCACCGGTTTTGACCGCGCCTGGGCCACCATCCTGGATTCGAACGTCACCACCATGATTGCCGGCCTGGCTTTGCTGATCTTTGGCTCCGGCGCGATCCGCGGCTTCGCGGTCGTGCACTGCCTGGGTATCCTGACCTCGATCTTTTCCTCGGTGTTTGTGTCGCGCGGCCTGGCCAACCTGTGGTACGGGCGCAAGAAGAAGCTGACGTCGGTGTCGATCGGCCAGGTCTGGAAACCCGGAACCTGATTTCCCGCGCCAGCCGTGTGGCTGGCAACTGGCCCGGGCGCAACGGCATCCGGGCAACGTAACAAGCGAAACAAGAGGGTGGTATGGAGTTATTCCGGATCAGAAAAGACATTCCTTTCATGCGCCACGCATTGATTTTCAATGTGATTTCGGCGCTGACTTTCGCCGCGGCCGTGTTCTTCCTGCTGCACAAGGGCTTGCACCTGTCGATTGAATTCACAGGCGGCACGGTGATGGAAGTGGCTTATCCGAGAGCGGCGAATATTGAACAGATCCGCAAGTCGGTCGAGGGACTGGGCTTTGCCGACAGCCAGGTGCAAAGCTTCGGCACCGCGCAAGATGTGCTGATCCGCCTGCCGACGCAAAAGACTGCGACCACGGCCCAGGTAAGCGAGCGCGTGCTGACGGCGCTGAAGTCGCAAGATCCGGAAGTGAAGCTGCAAAGGGTGGAGTTTGTCGGGCCGCAGGTGGGGCAGGAACTGGCGCAGGATGGCTTGACCGCGCTGGCGATGGTGGTATTGGGCATCATCATTTACCTGGCTTTCCGCTTCGAGTGGAAATATGCGGTCGCGGCCGTCATCGCCAACCTGCATGACGTGGTCATCATCCTCGGGTTTTTCGCCGCCTTCCAGTGGGAATTCTCGCTGACGGTGCTGGCCGCGGTGCTGGCTATCCTGGGTTATTCGGTCAATGAATCGGTGGTGGTGTTCGACCGGGTGCGCGAGACTTTCCGCGACCGCCGGTATGGCCGGCTGGCCACGGCCGATGTGATGAACCATGCCATTACGAGCACGATTTCGCGTACCGTCATCACCCACGGCTCGACCCAGATCATGGTGTTGTCGATGCTGGTTTTCGGTGGTCCCACGCTGCATTATTTCGCGCTGGCTTTGACCATCGGCATCCTGTTCGGCATCTATTCATCCGTGTTCGTCGCCGCTGCCGTGGCCATGTGGCTGGGTGTCAAACGCGAAGACTTGATCAAGCCGGTCAAGGAAAAGGACGAGCACGGCGGCGCCGTGGTTTAAGCAAGGCGGGGCAGCCGGTCGCAACTGGCCCGGCACTGCCCGGGCCCAGCCTGGGGAGTGGCGCATGAACAAGGTTCGGGTGTGGGATCTGCCGCTGCGGCTGTTTCATTGGGCGCTGGTGGTGCTGATCGTGACATCAGTCGTGACCCAGAAAATCGGCGGCAATGCAATGAGCTGGCATTTCCTGTCGGGCTATGCGGTGCTGACGCTGTTGCTGTTCCGCCTGGCCTGGGGTTTCGTCGGCCCGCATTACGCCCGCTTCGCCCATTTCCTGCCTGGCCCGGCGCGGGTGCTGGGCTACCTGCGCGGCACGGGGCGGGACGGCTTCCTCGGCCACAATCCCGCCGGCAGCCTGTCGGTCTTTGCCCTGCTCGGTTTCCTGCTGTTCCAGGCTGTCTCGGGCCTGTTTTCCAATGACGACATCGCCAGCGAAGGGCCGCTGGTCAAATTCATTTCCAAGGAAGTATCCGACCGCGCCACTTGGCTGCACAAGGATATCGGCGCCACCGCAATCTATGTGCTGGTCGGCCTGCATGTGGCAGCTATCCTCTGGTACCTGCTCCGCTGCAAGGAGAACCTGGTGCTGCCCATGGTCACGGGCGACAAGCAAGTCGCGCCCGAAGTGCATGCTGCCGCGCCGGCAGCCAGCGATGGCTGGGGCGTGCGCCTGTTCGCAGCTGTGCTGTTGGCAGCTTGCGGCGGCGTGGTCTATGCGCTGGTGAACCTGAAGCCCTGAGCCCCTGAAACCCGCTGGCACGGGCTCGGCGCTGCCATCATCGTAGTGAGCGCAGCGCGGTATTTCTGGAAGCGCGACCGGGCCGGGTGCTGGCGTCACCGAAGGGCGCGGCGAGTTTGTGAAGGACGAAGGGGGAGCAGGGCGCGCGCCTGGCTCGTTAAACCAGGCGCACTTGCTGCGGGAAGCGCTTACTTCTTCCGGAAATCGTCGTGGCAAGCCTTGCAGGATTGGCCCACGCCGCCGAATGCAGTCTTGACCGTATCCAGGCTGCCAGACTTGGCGGCCGCCGACAGCTTGCCGGTTTCAGCCACCAGCTTGTCGGATGCGGACTTGAACTTGTCCGACTCTTTCCAGATTTCCGGCTTGGCCTTGGAGTTTGCGGTGTCGCTACCCGGCGTGAAAGCGTGCCAGGGCAATTTGGCCAGGGTTTCGACCAGCATCGCATCCTGCTCGACGCTTGCCTTGTCATACGGCTTCTCACCCTTGACCACAGCGCCGATGCGGCCGAAATGCGTTCCCATTACCGACAATGCCGACTGCCGGTACTTGACCGCATCCTCGGGTTTGGCAAATTGGGCATGGGCGGCATAGGGCAGGGCCAACATGCTGATTGCCATTGCAGCTACAGACAAACGCTTCATCACCGCTCCTTTGTTGCGTTGTGGAAACGGCATCATAAAAGCTTTTGGCGTTTTTCGCACGACTTGGCGCAAATATCAAATTGCCGCGGCAAGTTTGTCGGCGATGCCAATGTAGTTGGCGGGCGTCATGGCCAGCAGGCGCTGCTTGGCATCTTCTGGTATCGCCAGCCGGGTGATGAAGGCTTGCATCGCTTCACGCGTAATGCCTTTGCCGCGGGTGAGTTCTTTCAATTGCTCGTACGGGTTTTCAATGCCATAGCGGCGCATCACGGTTTGCACCGGTTCGGCCAGCACTTCCCAGCTTTGGTCGAGGTCTTCCGCCATGCGCGCGGGGTTCACTTCCAGCTTGTCGAGGCCGCGCAGGCAACTGTCATAAGCCAGCACCGCATAGCCAAAGCCGACGCCGATATTGCGCAACACGGTCGAATCGGTCAGGTCGCGCTGCCAGCGCGATACGGGCAGCTTTTCCGCCATGTGGCGCAGCACGGCATTTGCCATGCCGAGGTTGCCTTCGGAATTTTCAAAGTCGATCGGGTTGACTTTGTGCGGCATCGTCGATGAGCCGATTTCGCCAGCCTTGGTGCGCTGCTTGAAATAACCCAACGAGATATAGCCCCAGATATCGCGGTTCAGGTCGAGCAGGATGGTGTTGGCGCGCGCAATCGCATCGAACAGCTCGGCCATGTAGTCATGCGGCTCAATCTGTATGGTGTAGGGGTTGAAGGATAGCCCCAGCCGCTGCTCGATCACCTGGCGCGAAAAAGCTGGCCAGTCCAGTTCAGGATAGGCAGACAGGTGGGCGTTGTAATTGCCGACGGCGCCATTCATCTTGCCCAGGATTTCCACTGCCGCAACCTGCTTTGCCGCGCGCCGCAGGCGCGCCACAACGTTCGCCATTTCCTTGCCCAGCGTGGTGGGGCTGGCGGGCTGGCCGTGGGTGCGCGACATCATTGGCAGCGCGGCATTCTCGCGCGCGATCCTGGCCAGTGTGTCAGTGACGCGGCTCAGCGCCGGCAACAGCACCTCGTCGCGCGCTGCCTTGAGCATCATGCCGTGCGACGTATTGTTGATGTCTTCCGAGGTACAGGCGAAATGGATGAATTCAGTGGCGGCGACCAATTCCGGCAAGTGCGCGACTTTCTCCTTGAGCCAGTACTCGACTGCCTTCACGTCATGGTTGGTCACGGCTTCGATAGCCTTGATGCGCTCGGCGTCGGCTTCGCGGAAGTCGTTCGCCAGGCTGTCCAGGACGGCGCTGGCTTGCGCCGAAAACGGCTTGATCTCGGCCAGGCCGGCTGCGGCCAGCGCCTGCAACCAGGCGATTTCCACTTTCACGCGGTGATGCATGAAGCCAGCTTCGGACAGCAGCGGGCGCAGTTTGTCAGTCTTGGCGGCGTAGCGGCCGTCAAGCGGCGAAAGGGCGGAAAGGGCGGTGAGGGGCATGGTCGGGTGGAAAACGGGTCAGGGAAATTGCCGGGATGTGCATTTACTGCGGCACCGACTGCGGCATCGACTGCCGCACCGGCTGGGGCGGTGCCCGCGCTGGCATCGATGCAGCATGATCCGGTGTAGCGCGAAGCGGCGCCGGGCCGGACGGTGCGGCGCAATTTTACCATCCGCGACGCGCCGGCCTGGCGCGCGCCGCTGCGCCGTGAGCGAAATTCGCGATGCTATAATCGCCGCTGCTACCACGAAGACTCTCTATGAAACTGATCGGATCCCTCGCCAGCCCCTATGTTCGCAAAGTCCGCGTCGTCATGGCGGAGAAAAAGCTCGACTATGAACATGTCGTCGAAGACGTCTGGAACCCGGCCACTACAATCGGCCTGTCCAATCCGCTCGGTAAGGTGCCTTGCCTGATCATGGAAGACGGCGGCGCGATGTTCGATTCCCGCGTCATCGTCGAATACCTCGATACGCTCACGCCGGTTGGCCGCCTGATCCCCGCACAGGGCCGCGAACGCGCCAGCGTCAAATGCTGGGAAGCGCTGGCGGACGGCATACTCGATGCCGCCATCCTGGTGCGCCTGGAAAAAACGCGCCGGCCACCCGAGCAGCAAAACCAGGACTGGATCGAGCGCCAGATGGGCAAGGTGCATGACGGCTTGAAAGCCATGTCGGCCGGTTTTGCCGACACGCCTTTTTGCGCCGGCAACCAGTACACGCTGGCCGACGTAGCCGTGGGTTGCACGCTGGGTTGGCTGGCTTTCCGCTTTCCCGATATCGCCTGGCGCGACGATTACCCCAACCTGGCCAAGCTGTATGACAAGCTGGCCGAGCGTCCTTCGTTCAAGGACACGGCGCCGGGCTGATGCGCAGGCCGGCCCTTGGCCAGCAACCATCTGCAGCCGCCAGCCGGCATGCAATAAAAAACGGAGCCGCGGCTCCGTTTTTTATTGGTCTTTCCAGGTCTGCGCTTCAAAGATCTGCGCTTCAAAGATCCGCGTTTCAAAGACCTGCGCTTCAGCGCTCTACACCTCAGGCTTCGCTTTCGTCCATCTGCGATTGCAGATAGTTTTGCAAGCCGATCTTGTCGATCAGGTCGAGCTGGGTTTCCAGCCATTCGATATGTTCTTCAGTGTCGTCGAGGATGGCGACGAACAGTTCGCGCGATACATAGTCGCCAGCGGTTTCGCAAGCTGCGATCGCATCTTTGACTGTCTTGTGCGCCGCCTGCTCCAGGCTCAGGTCGCACTTCAGCATTTCGGGCGTGCTTTCGCCGATCATCAGCTTGTGCAGTGCCTGCAGGTTGGGCAAGCCATCCAGCATCAGGATGCGGTTGATCAGGTTGTCGGCATGCTTCATTTCGCCGATCGATTCTTCGTATTCCTTCTTGCCCAGCTTGCCCAGTCCCCAGTGCTTGTACATCCGCGCATGCAGGAAATATTGGTTAATGGCAGTCAATTCATTCGTCAACTGCGCGTTGAGCAAGCGGATGATTGTGGGGTCACCTTTCATGGAATGCCTCGGCTGTATTGTTGGTGAGTAAGCAAATATGCAACGATATTCGCATCATACCGCAGCCGGGGCGGCGACCGTTTTGGTCTAAACGTAGTGACGGTCAAGCAGGCAGGCAATAGCGCCGGTAGCACAAGCCGGCGCCAGAAGGCGGTGGCAAAAAGGCGGTGCCAAGAAGCGGTGACAACTCAGGCGGCGAGGGCCCCAGGCTGGAAGAACATGGTCGTGGCAGCTTCCTTTTCAGCCAGGCATTCGCGCAGCACTTGCTTGGCGCATGAATGGCATTTGCCGCAGCATGTGCCCACCTCGAGCTCGATGCGCAATTCGCGCATCGACGTGGCGCCTTCCTCCACAGCCGCGCGGATCTTGCGGTCAGAAACGTTATTGCAGACGCAGACTATCATTCAGGCACCAGGGGAAGTCGAAGTCGGGGTTGTGGAAATCGGGCGTTGCGGGATTGCGCCGGCTTGCTGCTTGCGGTCGGCCAGCCAGGCATAGACCAGCCAGCCCAGCGGCAGGATGCCAAGCGCGCAAGAGATCCAGAGCCCGATCTGCCCTTCCGGACCCCAGGGCTCGGTTGCGATGTGCCACCAGGCGTTGTCAAGCAGCGGCAGGGAAGCGGTTTCAGTGAATTCGTGGAAGGCGTACACCACCAGTTGCAGCGCAAACACCACCATGAAGACGGCAGTCAGCTGGAAGAAGCGCTGCAAGTTCACGCGCTGTCCGAAGCGCACCCAGGCCAGCGCCAGCAAGGCGGCCAGGCACACGCCGATCACGCCGCCGGCCGCCATCTCGCGGCTTTCCGACTGCAGCGCCAGGGAAGCAATCATGGTCGCGGTTTCCACGCCTTCGCGGCCGACCATGAAAGCGGCAAACAAAAACACCAGCATCCAGGCTTGCGGGGTAGCCGGTTCAGCCTGTTCCAGCGCAGTCGTGATTTCGCGCTTCATGAAGCGGCCCATCTTCATCATGTGGACTGTGCAATAGATGACGGAAACCGCGGCGGCCAGTGCCATGACGCCTTCCCAGAAAGGCGACAGCGCACCGATGCGGGCCAGCAACAGGCCCAGAGCGCACGACAGCACCACGGCCAGCGCCACGCCGGCATACAAGGCCGGCAGCAGCGACTGGCGATTGGTCTTTTTCAGGTAGAGCAGCGAAATGGCGATGATCAGGAAGGCTTCGAGGCCTTCGCGGAAACTGATGGTGAGGGTGGCAATCATGGTTCCTCCGCTCAGGCTGTCAGTATCAGTTTGTTGGACTGGGTCAAGCGCAGGCGATAGATCCGCCCTTCATGGCTGATTTCGATTTCGCGCAGCTGGCCTAGCAGGTCGCGGCTGGAGATGCGCGGAATGCCGGCGGCAGGCGCGACTGCGCCGCTTTCGATGCGTGCTGCTTCCAAGGTCGAGTCCGGGCTATCCATGCGTTTGGGCCAGTGAAATCACGTTGCCAAGCTAGTTGGCTGAAGCTTAATCTAAATGCGAACAATTCTTATTTAGATTATTCTCGAAAAAAACAGGCTTTGCAAGCGGTATGTGCACACTATTTCGTGCAGATCGTGCGGTAAGGAATTATTCAGAAAGGTCCGCGCAGGCGCCGTGGCGGCGAGGCTGGGCTGGGCTCCGGGATTGGAGGGGTGTCGGAGCTGCGAAGGGGTGGGGAATGCTTGTCCGGCGCGCCGGGCAGCAAATTCAGACCGGCTGGAACGGGCCAGCGGATGCAATGATGCCGCCGCCCAGGCAAACCTCGCCGTCATACAGCACGGCCGATTGCCCGGGCGTGACTGCCCACTGTGCCACCGGAAATTCAAGCGTGAAATTCCCGGCCGAATCGCGGGTCTGGTGCCGGCAGGCGACGTCGGCCTGGCGATAGCGGGTCTTGGCCGCCAGCGCTTCCTGCGCCGGCGCATCGCCCGACACCCAGCTGACCTGGCTCGCAGTCAGTGCGCCAGACAGCAGCCACGGATGGTCATGCCCCTGCACCACATACAGGGTATTGCTGGCCACATCCTTGCGCGCCACATACCAGGGCGCGGCTTCGCCTTGTTGGTTGCGATAGCCCTTCATGCCGCCAATGCCGATGCCCTTGCGCTGGCCGAGCGTGTAAAAACTCAAGCCCACATGCTCGCCCACGACCGCGCCGTCGGCGGTTTTCATCGGGCCCGGCTTGAACGACAGGTAGCGGTTCAAAAATTCGCGGAACGGCCGCTCGCCGATGAAGCAAATGCCGGTCGAATCCTTCTTTTTCGCATTCGGCAGCGCCAGGCTGTCAGCAATGTGCCGCACTTGCGTCTTGTGCAATTCGCCCAGCGGAAACAGGGTGCGCGACAATTGCGCCTGGTTCAGGCGATGCAGGAAATAGCTCTGGTCCTTGCTGGCGTCGACTGCCTTGAGCAATTCAAAGCGGCCATCGCCACCCTGGCGCACGCGCGCATAGTGGCCGGTGGCGATCAAATCCGCGCCCAGCGAAACCGCATGGTCGAGGAAAGCCTTGAACTTGATTTCGGCATTGCACAGCACATCCGGATTGGGCGTGCGGCCGGCTTCGTATTCGCGAAGGAATTCGGCGAACACGCGATCCTTGTATTCGCTGGCGAAGTTGACGGCTTCAATGTCCACGCCCACCACGTCGGCGACGCTGGCTGCATCGATCCAGTCTTCGCGCGTGGAGCAGTATTCGGAATCGTCCTCGTCTTCCCAGTTCTTCATGAAAAGGCCGATGACTTCATAGCCCTGCTGCTTCAGCAGCCAGGCCGCAACCGACGAGTCGACGCCGCCAGACATGCCCAGCACGACGCGTTTGCGCGCCATGTCAGGCCGCCCCGGCCACGCTCGGATGCGTATGCAGCAGGTCGAGCGGCGCGCGCTGGCCTTTCAGGTAGTCGTCTATGCATTGCAGCACGAGCGGGCTGCGATGGCGCTCGCGGGTTTCGAGCAATTCGTCGTAGCTGAGCCACAGGGCGCGCAGTATGCCGTGGTCCAGCGGCCGGTCATGCACGCGGCCGGTGCTGCCGGAGAAGGCGAAGCGCAGGTAAGTCACGTCCTCGCCAGTGCGCAGCGACTGGTAGCGCGACATGTAGACGCCGACCAGCGCGTGCGGCGTGAATTCATGCGCGGTTTCTTCCATCACTTCGCGTGACACGGCTTGCGCCAGCGATTCGAGCGGGTCGAGGTGGCCGGCAGGCTGGTTGAAACGCACGCCTTCGCTGGTTTCTTCTTCGACCAGCAGGAAACGCCCATCCTTTTCAATGACGGCGGCGACAGTTACAGAAGGTTTCCAGATCTCGGACATGACAGCACTTCCCACAAGGAGGCGACATTCTACAGCCACGCGGCGCCGGCTTGCATGCCAGTGCCTGCCTGTTATTACAGGATGGCTGAAGAAGCGGGTCTGGCGAATTCGCAAACATCATCAAATATACTTATCGTATTCATCAGCCGCGCGACAAATGCTGCCCTTTGCCCACTGGCGCAGCGGCCCCGGCGCCAGCGCCACGCCGGCCTGGCGTCGAGGCGGGCGCGAACCGGATAGCGGTATTTTCCGTGTAATATCTTGCCCAACCTTCATTACCTGTCTATCTGGAGATCTTTATGAACATCGGCATTCCCGCCGAGTCGCGGCCGGGAGAATCCCGCGTTGCTGCTACGCCGGAAACCGTCAAGAAAATGGTGGCGGCCAAGCACCATGTGGTTGTGCAGTCGGGGGCCGGGGTCCAGGCCAGCGTGACTGACGACGCCTATGCCGCTGCCGGCGCAACCATCGCCGGGGCGGCCGAAGCCTTTGGCGCGGACATGGTGCTGAAGGTGCGTGCGCCTTCGGCGGATGAACGCGCCTTGATGAAAAGCGGCGCAGTCGTGGTCGGGATGCTCAATCCCTTCGATGCCGACAATACTGCCGCCATGGCCGCCGCCGGCCTGACTGCATTTTCGCTCGAAGCCGCGCCCCGCATCACGCGCGCGCAGTCGCTGGACGTGCTGTCTTCGCAAGCCAATATCGCCGGCTACAAGGCCGTCATGCTGGCTGCGAACACGTATCAACGCTTCATGCCGATGCTGATGACGGCCGCCGGCACGGTCAAGGCGGCACGGGTATTGATCATGGGCGTGGGCGTGGCCGGCCTGCAGGCGATTGCTACTGCCAAGCGCCTGGGCGCTGTGATTGAAGCATCCGACGTGCGGCCCCCGGTCAAGGAACAGGTTGAATCGCTGGGCGCGAAATTCATTGACGTCCCGTTCGAGACGGATGAAGAGCGCGAGATCGCCAAGGGCGTGGGCGGCTATGCCCGCCCGATGCCTGAAGCCTGGATGAAGCGCCAGGCAGCGCTGGTGCATGAGCGTGCCAAACAGGCCGACATCATCATCACCACGGCGCTGATACCGGGGCGTCGCGCGCCGGTGCTGATTTCCGAAGAAACCGTGATGGCCATGAAGCCGGGCTCGGTCATCGTCGACATGGCAGTCGAGCAGGGCGGCAACTGCCCCTTGTCCGAAGCGGGGCGCACCGTCATCAAGCATGGCGTGCATATCGTTGGCGAAACCAACCTGCCGGCGCTGGTTGCGGCCGACGCATCCGCGCTCTATGCCCGCAACCTGATCGACTTCTTGAAGCTGATCGTCGACAAGGAGGGCGCGCTGGCGATCGACCGCGCCGACGAAATCGTGGCCGCCACCATGCTGTGCAGCGGCGGTGAAGTGCTGCGCAAGTAAGGACCGCCATGCAAAGGATCATGCTGCGCTCGAAGATACACCGCGCAACCGTCACGCAGTGCGACCTCAATTACGAGGGCTCCTGCGGCATAGACGAAGACTTGCTTGACGCTGCCAATGTGCGCGAATTCGAAAAAATCGAACTCTACGACATTAACAACGGCGAGCGGTTTTCCACCTATGCGATCCGCGGCAAGCGCGGCAGCGGCGAGATTTCGCTCAACGGCGCGGCAGCGCGCCGGGCGCATGTCGGCGACTTGCTCATCATCTGCACTTACGCGCCGATGACTGAAGCCGAGATCGAAGGCTATCGGCCCAAGATCGTGTTCGTCGACGAAAGCAACCAGATCACCGGCGTGAAGAAATAAGCCGCACCGACCAAACAAGGGACGACCTGGCCGCTGCTGGCGGCCCCTCATCAAAGGAAACAGCATCATGGAAGCAGTAAGCCCTACCCTGATCAACCTGATCATCTTCGTGCTGGCGATCTAAGTCGGCTACCACGTCGTCTGGACCGACACGCCAGCGCTGCACACGCCGCTGATGGCCGTGACCAATGCCATTTCAGCCATCATCATCGTCGGCGCCATGCTTGCCGCCGGCCTTACCGAGGGCCTGCTGGGCCAGGTGATGGGCACGCTGGCCGTGGCGCTGGCCGCGGTCAACGTGTTTGGCGGCTTTCTTGTCACGCAGCGCATGCTGGAAATGTTCCGCAAGAAGGAACCCCGGCTTCCCGCCGCGGGCGCAGACAAGGGAGCGAAATAATGAATCTCGCTTTCGTATCGATGAACCTGGTGACGCTGCTGTACCTGGTGGCCTCAGTCTGCTTCATCCAGGCTTTGAAAGGCTTGTCGCATCCGTCCACGGCGCGCCGCGGCAACACCTTCGGCATGACTGGCATGGCCATCGCCACCATCACCACCTTGCTGCTGGTGGTCAAGCTGAAGACGCAAATGAACAGCGGTGGCATGGGCCTGGGCCTGGTGCTGCTGGGCGCAGTGGTGGGCGGCGGCATCGGCGCCATGCTGGCCAGGAAAGTGGAAATGACCAAGATGCCGGAACTGGTCGCTGCCATGCACTCGCTGATCGGCCTGGCCGCAGTCTGCATTGCCGTGGCCGCCGTGTCCGAGCCCTGGGCCTTCAATATTGCACAGAAAGGCCAGGCTATCCCCTTGGGCAACCGGCTTGAACTGTTCATTGGCACTTTCGTCGGCGCGATCACTTTTTCGGGTTCCGTGATTGCATTTGGCAAGCTGGCCGGCAAGTACAAGTTCCGACTCTTCCAAGGCGCGCCGGTGCAATTCAAGGGCCAGCATTTCGTCAACCTGGCGCTGGCAATTGCGATGCTCGGCTTCGGCCTGATCTTTGTCTTCGCACCCGCCACGGAATCAGCCTGGATGCCTTTCGTGGTGATGACAGCGATTGCCTTCGTGCTCGGCGTGTTGATCATCATCCCGATCGGCGGCGCCGACATGCCGGTCGTGGTGTCGATGTTGAACAGCTACTCGGGCTGGGCTGCGGCCGGCATTGGCTTCTCGCTCAACAATTCGATGCTGATCATTGCCGGGTCGCTGGTCGGTTCCTCGGGCGCGATCCTGTCCTACATCATGTGCAAGGCGATGAACCGCTCCTTCTTCAACGTGATCCTGGGCGGCTTCGGTGGCGAGGCGGCGACAGCTGCTGTCGGCGGCCAGGCCCAGCGCAACGTGAAATCCGGTTCCTCCGACGATGCCGCTTTCCTGATGGGCAATGCAGAAACCGTCATCATCGTGCCGGGCTACGGCCTGGCAGTGGCGCGCGCCCAGCACGCGTTGAAAGAATTGACGGAAAAGCTGACCCACAAGGGCGTGACCGTGAAGTATGCAATTCATCCGGTTGCCGGTCGCATGCCTGGCCATATGAACGTCTTGCTGGCGGAGGCTGAAGTGCCTTACGACCAAGTGTTCGAAATGGAAGACATCAATAGCGAATTTGGCCAGGCGGACGTGGTGCTGGTGCTGGGCGCGAATGACGTCGTCAACCCGGCAGCAAAAGATCCGAAGTCGCCGATTGCGGGCATGCCGATCCTGGAGGCTTACAAAGCCAAGACAGTTATCGTCAACAAGCGTTCGATGGCCGCCGGTTATGCCGGCCTGGACAATGAATTGTTTTACATGGATAAAACGATGATGGTGTTTGGGGATGCGAAGAAGGTTATTGAAGATATGGTGAAGGCAGTCGACTAATTCGACAGTCTCTTCAGCGAACAGGGACGGGTCTTTTGATCCGTCCCTTTTTTGTTCTTTGTGCTTCGACAAGAAATAAGGAAATTGCCGTGACAACTAGTAGGGTAGTGGGAACTACGTAGTCATGTTTCCTACTCAGGCGGCTGACCGTTCCCTCAACGTCGTGCTTCCTGGAGTGCCTATCCCATGTCCGCTTCCACTTCGTCGCGCGCTTCCCCCTTCGCTCGTCCTCCTTCACCGATGAAAGCACAGTGCAAGGGAAGGAGATCTCATGGAAAAAGCGCCAGCCAAAACGCGGCGGTTCACCAGCCCCGCATAACGACCGGGTCCCGCAACCGGCAAACGAAATCCGGGTTGGAGGCAGACCGGGAAAGCTCGGACAGCCTGGTTACCGTGACGTCGGAATCGACCCAGCCATCGGCAACCGGTATACCGGAGCATCCAGCGTTCGCAACCGAACCGCTCACCATGACGCGGTCGGGCATGGCGACCACCACCCTGACTACCGCAACACCGTGCCCGGCGACCTCGCTGCAACCGGCCTTGCCTCTCCCACCCGAAGAAGCATTTGCGCTGTCGGACGCGGAAGTCAATCCATACATTCAGGCGGTCAAGGCTGGCGACCGGATGAGCTATGTATTCCTGCTCCAGGATCCAGAGCCGGGCATCGATGCATTCGATGAGGATACCGGCCATACCGCGGTAACCCTGGCGATCGAAAGGGGCAACAATCACTTGCTCGAGAAGCTGGTCCGGTTCGGCGCCAACCTGCTCGCCCCCAACGCATATGGCGAGACGCCCTTGATGGTAGCGGCGGCTTGTGGCAATACCGAGGCACTCGTCATTATCGTCCGGGAGGCCAGACTTGCCTCCGACTGGAGGTTGCTGAGCCGCGCGCTGCAGGTGGCGGCTGAAGCCGGACAAGCCTTGGCTATCCAGTGCTTGATGGAAATGATGGCTATCTACCACGCGTTCAATGCCGAAGCCGAGCTCGACGGCCGGAATGAAGCAGGTGAGGCGGCGCCACATGAATCCAACACTGGCCGGAAGCCCTCCATGACCTGGTCGCACCTGGCGCGCAAGCTGCGACTGAACCGCGCCTTGTATGCCGCCGCCAGCGGTGGCCATTGGAAAAGCGCGGCGAAGTTGATTGATTACGGCGCGGACGTGAATTACATGACGCATAAAGGGCGCGAGCGAGTCGCACAAACGCCGCTGATTGCTTCAATGCTGAGCCGGGATGCAGCGCTGGTGCGCCTGCTGCTCTCCTGGGATGCCGACCCCGACCTCCCCAGGCCGGCGGACCGGGTGACCGCGCGGAAATTGGCGCAGGAAAATAAGTACAGCACGCTTGCCGACCTGTTTTATACCGACGCCGGTTCAGGTTCGGAGGACGAGTGAGCGGTGCTGAAAGCATGGCCGAGAGCGGACCCTGCATACCCCATCAAAGCGACAGGGTTTGTCAACCGCCCGCTAGCGCTTCCCGAAAATCATCTGCTCCCCGAACAGCCGCTTGGCCGGACCGACCGCATCCAGCAAGCCCAGCCCTGCGGACAGGAAATGCTGTCCGGGCGTGCCCGCCGGCGAAGCTGCGAATACGCGTGCCAGCGTGTCAGTAAGCCGTATCGTCAAGCCGCGGTCGGCGCCCCGTTCGCGCACGAAACGCGCCGGCGCATCCGGCCGGCTGTCGTCATGCGCCAGCAGGCTGGCCAGCCGCAGCGCATCACGCAAGCCAAGGTTCAGTCCTTGTCCGGCCACCGGATGCAGGGTTTGCGCCGCATTACCGATGGCCACGGTGCGCCGCGTTCCCGCGGGATAGGCATTCAGCCCGAGTGGGAAAGCGTGCCGCTCCGAGATTGCAGTGAAGCGTCCGACGCGATCGCCAAACGCATGCTGCAGCGCCTGCAGGAAAGCACCATCGCCAAGCGCCATCAAGTCGCGCGCGCGTTCCGGCCGGACACACCAGACCAGCGCGTAACCCTGCTCCTGTGGCAGCAGCGCCAGCGGCCCCTCATCGGTGAAACGTTCCCAGGCGCGCACCGCTTGCAGCGCTGACGCGCGCACATGGCCGACAATGGCGACCTGGTCATAGTCGCGCCGCAGCGGTCGCTGTGCCTGCTGCTGGTACAGTCCGCCCTCAGCCTGTACCAGCATTTGTGCGGAAACCGTCAAGCCATTGTTGAGCGCGATGCGCACTTCATGTTCATCTTCGACGGTATTGACCACCGTCAGCGGGCGCATCACCGCCAGGCCGGCCCGGTTGGCACTGTCAGCGAGTTTTTCCACCAGCGCGCCATAGCGGCAGACATAGCCCAGTTCCGGCACACCGAATTCGTCGCTTTTCATCAGCGTGCGGCCAAAATGACCGCGGCGCGAGATATGGATTTCGCGGATCGGGTCAGAAGCCAGCGGCCAGGCGCCGATGCGCTCGAGTATCTGGCGGCTGCCGTAGGACAGTGCCACCGTGCGCGGGTCGGCAATCGAAGCGGCTAGCGTCTTGCCATCCACCAGCGCAATGCGCGCCGGCGGCAAGTCGTGACGCGCCATCAGCGCGCCGAGCGCCAGCCCGACCGGGCCGGCGCCCACGACCACAATGTCAAAGTCGGTCGCCATCAAGCTATTGCCGCATCAGCGCTTCAATGTCGGCCACCGACTTGGGTGCATTGCGGGTAATGATGTCGCAACCGTTTTCCGTCACCACGGCGTCATCCTCGATGCGGATGCCAATGTTCCAGTATTTTTCCGGCACGCCGGGCGCGGGCCGCACGTAAATGCCCGGCTCAACCGTCAGCACCATGCCAGCCTGCAGGCGGCGCCAGGGCTTTTCAGTATCTTCAGCTTCACGCTCGCGATAGTCGCCGACATCATGCACATCCATGCCCAGCCAATGGCCGGTGCGGTGCATGTAGAACTGGCGGTAATCGCCTTTTTCCAGTACATCGTCGAGCGTGCCAACCTTGTCGCCATCCAGCAGGCCAGTGTCCAGCATGCCCTGGGCCAGTACCTTGACGGCGGCATCATGGCCTTCCATGAAATGGCGGCCAGGGGCGGTGTGGGCAATTGCCGCATCTTGCGCGGCCAGCACGATTTCATACAGTTCGCGCTGCGCCGGCGTGAAGCGGCCATTGGCAGGAAAGGTGCGCGTGATGTCGGATGCATAGCTATCCAGTTCGCAACCGGCATCGATCAGCACCAGGTCGCCATCTTTCAACAGTGCATCGCTGGCGCGGTAATGCAGCACGCAGGCGTTGGCGCCGGTTGCGACGATCGAGCCATAGGCGGGAAATTGCGAACCGTTGCGGCGGAATTCATGCAGCAGTTCTGCTTCCAGTTCGTATTCGCGCCGACCGGGGCGCGCAAACTTCATTGCGCGCGCATGCGCGGCAGAGGAAATATCTGCCGCGCGCTGCATGATGGCAATTTCGCCGGCATCTTTCACCAGCCGCATTTCATTGAGCATGCCGCGCAAATCGACTGCAGTCGATGGCGCCGCGACGCCGGCGCGCGCCTGCGAGCGCACCGCATTCAACCAATGCCGCACCTGGCCGTCGAGCTTCTGGTCGATGCCCAGCGCATAAAAAACAGCCGGCGCATTGGATAACAGCTTCGTCATTTCCGCGTCCAGTTGCTCGATCGGATGTGCAGCATCAAAGCCAAACACTGTGCGCGCCGCTTCCGGACCATAGCGAAAGCCATCCCAGATTTCGCGCTCTTCATTCTTTTCGCGGCAAAACAGAATCGACTGGTCCGTGCTGCCGGCCACCAGGACCAGCACCGCATCCGGTTCGGTAAAACCGGTCAGGTAATAGAACGAACTATCGTGCCGGTACGGATAATCGGCGTCGGCATTGCGCATCGCTTCGGCAGCCGTGGCCAGGATGGCGACACCGCCGCCTTTTTCATGCATCTGGCGCAGCACACGGGATCGCCTTTGCGCAAATGAACTCATGTCAGGTCCTTGAAGAGAGCGGGGCATTCAACTGGGCCAGCCGTTCGGCAGTGCCGACGTCGGTCCAGTCGCCCCGGTAAATTTCGCCACCCACCTGGGCGCGGGCCGCATACTCACGCAGCAAAGGCGCCAGCTTGGCGCTCTGGCCGGCTTGTACAGCGTCGAACATTTCCGGCCGGTAGACGCCGATGCCGGAAAAGGTCCAGCGCGGCTCGCCTTCATTGGCGATTGAAAAACTGTTCAGCGCAAAGTCGCCGCGCGGGTTGTGCGCCGGATTTTTGACCAGGTAGAGCCAGGCCAGGTCACGCTTGTCGGGTGCGTAAGCCTGGCCCCACATATCTTTTTCCTGCAGCACGTCGAAGACTTGCGAGAAATCGAAATGCGGGCACCAGATATCGGCTGCCAGCGCAACGAAGGGATCTTCACCCAGCAGCGGCCGCGCCAGCGCCACGCCGCCCGCTGTTTCGAGCGCCTGCCCTTCGGCTGAATACGCAATGCGTGCGCCGAACTGGCTGCCGTCACCCATCGCCTGTTCAATCATTTCACCCAGGTGGGCATGGTTGATGACGATGTCGGTGATGCCGGCCCGAACCAGGTTCAGCACGTGCCAAACAATCAGCGGCCGGCCGCGCACCTTCAGCAGCGGCTTGGGGCAAGTGTCGGTCAGCGGTCGCATGCGCTCCCCGCGACCGGCAGCAAAGATCATTGCTTTCATCGGCAAACCCGCAAGCTAGAACGTATATCCATCGAGGGACGGCTTGTTTTCCAGCGCATCCAGCAAGCGGATCAGCGGCGCCAGTTCGCGGTAGCGGCCGGCGGTGCGGCGCGTGTATTCCATCACCAGCGGCATGTCGTCCAGATAGGCAGCCTTGCCATCGCGGTGATACAGGCGCGCAAAAATGCCGAGCACTTTCAGGTGGCGCTGCAAACCCATGAATTCAAAGTCGCGATAGAAAGCGTCGACATCATGGCTGACCGGCAGCCCGGCGCGGCGCGCTTTTTCCCAGTAGCGCACGGCCCAGTCCAGCACTTGCTCTTCATCCCACTGTATGTAGGCATCGCGCAGCAGCGACACCAGGTCGTAAGTGATCGGGCCGTACACGGCATCCTGGAAGTCGAGGATGCCGGGATTGCCCTTGGGCAGCACCATCAGGTTGCGCGAGTGGAAGTCGCGGTGCACATACACCTGCGGCTGCGCAAGGTTATTCGCCAGCAGCACATCGAATACCTTTTGCAAGGCGTCCGACTGCTGGTCAGTGAAAGTGGCGCCGATATGGCGGCTGACATACCAGTCCGGGAACAGCATCAGTTCGCGCAACAGCAGCGCGCGATCGTATTCGGGCAGCACGCCAGGCTGGCTTTGCACCTGCATCAGCACCAGTGCATCGATCGCATCCAGGTAAAGCTTGTGCGCGGTATCGTGGTTCAACTGGTGCAGGTAGGTGGTGGAACCCAGGTCGGACAGCAGCAGGAAGCCCTGCGCCGTATCGGAAGCCAGCACTTCGGGCACCGACACGCCAGTCTTGCCGAGCACTTCTGCCACATGCATGAAGGGTTGCACGTCTTCTTGCGGCGGCGGTGCATCCATTGCGATATAGGTGGCGCCATCGTCGGCATCGACGCGGAAATAGCGCCGGAAACTGGCATCGGCCGAGGCTGGGCGCAGGCTGTCAATGCGCAGCAGCGGCGCCGGGATGGTGGTCAACCATTGCCGCAACGCCAGCAAGCGCGGGTCGGACGAAGAAGGGGATGCGGGATCGTTAACGGGTTCTGGGGGCATGGCAAAGGAAGGAGATGCGTTGGAGCGGCATTGAGTTCCCATATAATACGGGATTCACTCTGAAAAATCGTCCCTGAATGGACCGCTACCCGCCCGCTTCATGACCCTGCGTAGACGATTGATCCAGGCCGGCCGCCTGTTCCCCGCCTTGGCGGTGGCATTGTCGGCAAGCGCATTGTCGGGCCGGGCCATGGCGCAAGGTGCGCCCGCGCCTGCACGGCCGGAAGAAAGCAATGCGCCGACCCGGGTCGATGCCGAGCGCCTGTCGGGACGGCCCGATCGGGAAATCACCCTTGAGCGCAATGTCGAGATCCAGCGCGGCAGCATGACGCTCAATGCCGACCGTGCCGATTACGACATCATCGATGACCGGGTCAAGGCGCACGGCAATGTCCGCCTGCAAAATTTCGGCGACCGCTATAGCGGCGAAGAATTGAACCTGAAGATGGACACGGGCCAAGGCTATGTGGTCCGCCCCACCTACCGGCTGCAGAACAACAATGCCCAGGGCCAGGCAGAGCGGATTGAATTCGAAACCCGTGACCGCGCCGTCATTGAGCAAGGCACCTACAGCACTTGCGAAGGCCCGGATCCGGACTGGCAATTGCGCGCCGGACGCCTGACACTGGACCGCGAGCGCGACCTCGGTTCGGCCCGCAACGCGATGGTGATCTTCAAGGGTGTGCCGCTGCTGGCTTCACCCTACCTGTCGTTCCCGATGACGTCCGAGCGCAAGTCGGGCTTGCTGCCGCCCAGTATCGGCACCAGCAGCCGCGGCGGCTTGCAGATCCAGACGCCGTATTACTGGAATATCGCACCCAATCGCGACCTGACTTTGTACCCGCGCATCATTTCGCAGCGCGGCCTGCAACTCGGTGCGCAAGCGCGCTACCTGGGTGAAAATTATTCCGGCCAGACCCGGATCGAAGGCATGGCCGACGACGCGCTCGCAGGTCGCAGCCGCTATGCCTTCGCTTCGATGCATACGCAGAAATTCAGTCCGCAGCTGACATTCAGCAGCAACCTGAATGGCGCGTCCGACGACAACTATCCCAACGATTTCACCAACACGATCACCACGGCCACCCAGCGCCTGCTGCTGCGTGACCTGAACCTGAGCTATGGCGGCCCGGTGTGGTCGATGCTGGCGCGCAGCAGCAGCTACCAGGTGTTGCAGGATCCGCTCTCGCCCATCGTGCGCCCCTATGACCGGCTGCCGCAACTGAGCGCGTCCGGCATCAAGCGCGACGTGGGCGGTTTCGACCTGACGCTTGATTCGGAAGTGACGAATTTCTGGCATCCGGACCTGGTGCGCGGCACGCGCATGGTCGTCAATCCGCGCGCCAGCTATCCCATCATTTACCCCGGCTTCTTCCTCACGCCCAGCGCCTCGCTGCACGCAACCAGCTACAACCTGACCAACCAGCCGACCGTCGCGCCGGGATCGCTGTCGCGCGTGCTGCCCACGCTGTCGCTCGACAGTGGCATGGTGCTGGAACGCGAAGCGCGTGTGCTGGGCCTGCCCTTCACCCAGACGCTGGAGCCGCGCCTGTTTTACGTGTACACGCCGTTCAAGGACCAGAGCCAGTTCCCGATCTTCGACACTTCGCTGGCCGACTTCAACTACACCCAGGTATTCCGCGAAAACCGCTTCAGCGGCAGCGACCGCATCAGCGATGCCAACCAGCTGACGGCTGCGGTGTCGAGCCGCCTGATCGAGGAAAGCGGCGTCGAGCGCATGAACGTGGCGCTGGCGCAGCGCTTTTACTTCAATCAGCAGCGCGTGGTCGGTGCGCCGGCTGAAACCAAGTCCGACGTGCTGTTGCTGGGTTACGGCCAGGTGACCCCGACGCTGTCGGTGGACAGTAATTTCCAGTACAGCCAGAGCCTGCATTCGCTGCAGCGTTCCAGCTTCGGCGTGCGCTGGCGCCCGGGCCAGAACCGCGTGCTCAATGTGCAATACCGGCGCGACCTGACCACGCCCCTGCGCCTGTTCGACGTGTCGGCCCAATGGCCGCTGACGAACCGGCTGTATGGCGTTGCGCGCATGAATTACTCACTTGAAGAAAACCGCCTGGCCGAAAGCGTCGCCGGCATTGAATACAAGGCGGATTGCTGGATCTTCCGTGCCGTCGCGCAACGCATACCGACTGGTACCGGCGTGTCCACGTCGACCTTCTTCCTGCAACTGGAATTGAACGGGCTCTCCAAGATCGGTTCAAATCCGCTGCAGATCCTGCGTACCAACGTACCCGGCTACCAAACGCTTACCTCGCCCTAGGCTTATCGAGAATGCATATGAACCACCCTACCTCCACCGCGCCTGTGATTCGCCGAGGGCGCCAGCATCGCGCCGGCTTGCTGCTTGCGGGACTGCTCGCAGCTGCCGCAATCCTGCCGCAGGCGCAGGCCCAGGGCTTGAAAGCAGGCCCGGCCCAGGGCATGTCGGCGCCGGCGCAACCTGTCGCACCGGCGCAGCCGCAACAACCTTCGCAACAACCTTCGCAGCAACCTGCGCCGGGCGCCGCGCAAGGCCAGCCGCAAGCCGCGCCCAATGCCGGCACGCGGCAGAAAGTCCGTACGGTGGATTCCATCGTCGCCGTCGTCAACAACGAAGTCATCACCAACCGCGAACTTGAAGACCGGATGGCGATGGTTGAAGCGCGCATGCGCA
>JAQGMC010000049.1 GCA_028292545.1 Paucimonas sp. | reverse complement strand
GACGGCATCGTGCATGGCAATGTGACTGCCGATCCGGACGAGCCCAGCATGCTGGTGATTTCCGAGCACGCCCGGGTTGAAGGAGAAGTGCGGGTTGCCCACCTGGTGGTCAACGGCGAAATCATCGGACCGGTTCATTCATCCGAACTGCTTGAACTTCAGCCGCACGCCCGCATAACTGGAGATGTGTACTACAAAGCGCTGGAAATGCATGGCGGCGCGCTGGTCTCTGGCCGGCTGAGCCATGACCAGGCCAGCGAACCGATCTTGAAACTGGCAGGGCCGGTCGCATCCTCAGCGTGAAACCCGCCAACGGCCTATAATCCGTTTTTGCACCGATCTTGCAGGAGTCCGAAATGAATGCTGTCACCGAAATGCCGGCGCCGATTGTCTTTACCGATAGCGCGGCTGCCAAGGTTGCGCAACTGATCGAGGAAGAAGGCAATCCAGACCTGAAGCTGCGCGTATTCGTGCAAGGCGGCGGTTGCTCTGGCTTCCAGTACGGTTTCACTTTCGATGAAATCGTCAACGAGGACGACACCACGATGGACAAGAATGGCGTCCAGTTGTTGATTGATTCCATGAGTTACCAGTACCTGGTCGGCGCTGAGATTGACTACAAGGATGATCTTGAAGGCGCGCAGTTCGTGATCAAGAATCCGAATGCAACGACGACTTGCGGTTGCGGATCGTCTTTCTCAGCCTAATCCCCGTCACGCGATTGCGGCGCATGCCGCAGGCGCGAGAAGCTGAATAAAAACGCGGCCTCGGCCGCGTTTTTCATTCGCCTGCCGAATCCGGGGTTCCCAAGGCCAGCCTTGCCGACGACAGCTGTGTGCGGCCGGATACCTATGCAGCACGCAGCTTGCGTGTCCCTGCAATCAAGCCGGGTACAGGGCACCCAGTACACGGGGCCCGCGAGCGCCAGTCACGGCGGCCAGGTTGCCTGGACGGCGTTCTATGAACTGACGCGCCAGCCACGCAAATGCCAGTGCTTCCACCTGCATCGGGTCCACGCCCAGCGCCTGCGTAGTGTTGACTTCCGCCCTTACGCCTGTGGCCGCCAAGGCGGCGCCGATGCACTCGATCAGGAAGCCATTGAGTGCGCCGCCGCCGCAAATGAATACCGATGTCGCGTCTGGCGCGCTGCGCCTGATTTCACGGGCAAGGGAGGTTGCGGTCACTTCGCACAGCGTCCTTTGCACATCTTGCGGCGCGTAAGTGTTCACCTCGGCAAGATGGCCATCGAGCCAAGCTTGGTGGAACAGGTCGCGGCCCGTGCTCTTGGGCGCCGGTTTCGCGAAATACGCTTCGCCCGACATGCGCGCCAGCAAATCCGGTAGCACCTGCCCGGTCGCGGCCCAGGCGCCGTTCGCGTCATAAGCCTGTTGCAGGTGGCGCTCAATCCACAGGTCCATCAATACATTGCCGGGGCCGGTGTCGTAGCCCAAGGCCGATTCATCACCGGGACGCAAAACCGAAATGTTGGCAATGCCGCCAATGTTGGCCACCACCTGGCAATTTCCGCTCGATCCGAAAATCGCGCGATGGAAGGCCGGCACCAGGGGCGCGCCTTGTCCGCCGGCTGCGATATCCCGGCTGCGGAAATCCGCCACCACGTCGATGCCACAGCGTTCGGCCAGCAGCGCCGGGTTGTTCGTCTGGCGCGTATAGCCTGCTTCGGGACGGTGGCGAATCGTTTGTCCATGCACGCCGATGGCCACTACATCCGTGGCTGGCGTACCTGACTGTTGCAAAAGGCCTAGCGCGCAGTCGGCATAATGCGCGACCAGTTCCAGCGCGACCTGCGCTTCGCGGTGAATTTCATTGGGGCCCGGTGTTTGCAGCGCCATCAACGCATCGCGCAGGGCCGGTCCGAAAGGAATATGCAGGTGCGCAAGGCTGGCCGCAGGTGCGGCGAGATGATCGTCGCCCAGGCGCGCCAGCACGCCGTCCACGCCATCGAGGCTGGTGCCGGACATCAGGCCGATGTACAACTGGCCGTTTGCGTTTTTCGGGAGAGGAGAAGACATGGCGGGCAAGGAGGCTGGCGGCACCGATTCTACAGCGAGTCAGTGCGCCAGGGTCCGCCTGCTTTGCGCTTTAACGCGCAGCGAGCTTGATGCTCTTGTCTTGCGGCGCCAGCAAGGCCAGGCGATGCGACATTTCGCTGGTCATTGCGCGGAAGCGCTGCAATTCGGCGCCAGCCAGCGGCTGGGCGTTCGGCACGTCGACCGACATGGGGTCGCGCGGCTGGTTGGCAATGCGGAATTCGTAATGCAGGTGGGGGCCGGTCGACCAGCCCGTGCTGCCCACATACCCGATGACTTCGCCCTGGGAAACTTTCGCGCCGCGGCGGATGCTCGGTGCGAAGCGGCTCATGTGGGCATAAGCCGTGGTGTAGTTTGACCAGTGCTTGATCACCACCACATTCCCATAGCCGCCTTGCGATCCGGCGAAGTCGATGACGCCATCGCCCGCAGCGCGGATCGGGGTGCCGGTCGGGGCTGCAAAGTCCACGCCCTTGTGTTGCTTCCACATGCCCGAAATCGGATGCATGCGCATCGAAAAGCCGGAAGAGACGCGGGAAAATTCCAGCGGCGATTTCAGGAAAGCTTTTTTCAGCGACTTGCCGTCGAAACCATAATAGCCGCCGCCCTGGCGCGAGCCCGGCTCGTCGAACCAGACCGACTGGTAGGTCGCGCTGCCATTCTGGAACTCGGCTGCAAGAAC
This sequence comes from Paucimonas sp., assembly GCA_028292545.1. Taxonomy (GTDB): domain Bacteria; phylum Pseudomonadota; class Gammaproteobacteria; order Burkholderiales; family Burkholderiaceae_D; genus Lacisediminimonas. The sequence goes on along the minus strand of JAQGMC010000049.1, from coordinate 44,780 downwards.
CCGCCCGGCGCGCACATAGTCGCCGCCTTGCCACCAGGTTTCGTACACGACGCTGAAACGGTCGCCGCGACGCAGGTCGGAAGCAAAGTCGATGTTGGTTGCGAACATGTCGACGAGTTGCAGCGCCACTGCGTCTGGAATTTGCGCGCTGTCGGTTGCTGCAAACAGCGAAGACCGGATTTCGGCGGTGCGCATCTCGACCCGTTTTTCGATCGCCGCTGCCTTTTCTTCGGTACGGAAGCCTTCGCCGGCGCGGCTGACGACCAGGCTGCGCACCGGATTGTCGCGACCGTCGGTCATGGTGGTCGACAGCGCCAGCAACTGGCCGCCCGAAGTGACGGTGGCCTGCACCCGGCGGCCCGGGCGCAATTGCATCATGCTGCGTGCTTTCGCATCGGTCTTGATATAGGTTGCGGCTGCTTCGTCATTCACGCCGAGCCGGTTCAAGAGCGTCGCCAGGCTGTCGCCGGGGCGGATTTTTTCTTCGCTGTTGAAGCTTTGCTCGGATGCGCCAAGTCGGGCGACTTGTTCCGCCAGGGTCGGGAGCGCCAGGTTCTCCTGCACGGAACGCACCGGCAGGTCGGATGCATCGGGGGCGATCGGCGCTACACCCGCAGCGCCAAACGCGAACAGGGTCAGGAACACCGAGGAGGCGGCAATGATGCGGCTCTTTCGCGAGCGCAGGACGCCAGCGCGAAGATGCTTGAGTGAGAGCGCCAATTTATGAGTGTCGACCATTCAATACGTTAAAATTCACCGTTTTGCCGAACTTCACCGGACTGCCATTTTCGTTTCAAAATGTCAATTTCCGCTCGGAAAAATTGAAAAAAAGAGGGGCAATTATAACAAAGCCCCTTTGCTACCAAACTGAAATATTGACCTTTCTCAAAAATGACTTCCTTGTCCGACAAGAACCCTCCGCTTCGCTCTTATTCCGAATCGGTTGAACACGCCTTGGCCGTTACCCGGCGCGGCGCGGAAGAAGTCCTGATCGAGAGCGAACTTGCCCAGAAACTGGCACGCTCCGAAGCAACAGGACAGCCCTTGCGGATCAAGCTGGGCCTTGACCCGACCGCGCCGGACTTGCATCTCGGACACACGGTAGTTTTGAACAAGATGCGCCAAATGCAAGATCTGGGCCACCGAGTGATCTTCTTGATTGGTGACTTTACGTCGATGATCGGGGATCCTTCTGGCCGCAATATGACGCGACCGGCCTTGACTCGCGAGCAGATTGAAGAAAACGCAAAAACTTACTTCGCGCAGGCCAGTCTTGTGCTCGATCCCGCAAAAACCGAGATCCGATACAACTCGGAGTGGTGCGACCCGCTCGGCGCACGCGGCATGATCCAGCTGTCGGCCAAATACACGGTCGCGCGCATCCTCGAGCGTGAGGATTTCACCAAGCGCTTCAAAGCCGGTACGCCGATTTCAGTGCACGAACTGCTGTATCCCTTGATGCAAGGTTATGACTCGGTCGCACTGAAGTCGGACTTGGAGCTCGGCGGTACCGACCAGAAATTCAACCTGCTCGTCGGCCGCGAATTGCAGAAGGATTATGGCCAGGAGCCGCAGTGCATACTTACCATGCCGCTGCTTGAAGGCTTGGACGGCGTTGAAAAAATGTCCAAGTCCAAGGGTAATTACGTCGGCATCACCGAGCCGCCCAACACCATGTTCAGCAAGCTGATGCGTATTTCCGACGACATGATGTGGCGCTATTACGATTTGTTGTCCTTTCGCAGCAGCGCTGACATTGCCGCCTTGCGCCAGGCGGTGGAACAGGGGCGCAACCCGCGCGACGTCAAGGTCTTGCTGGCGCAGGAAATCGTCCAACGCTTCCATAGCGCGCAAGCGGCAAGCGCGGCGCTGGAAGACTTCGACAATCGCGCCCGGGGCGGCATACCCGACGACATTCCGGAAGTCCGTTTGTCTGGCGCGCCGCTGGGCATCGGCCAGTTGTTGAAGCAGGCGAATTTATGCTCGTCGACCTCGGAAGCCCTGCGCATGGTGGACCAGGATGGCGTGCGCATTGATGGCGTGACCATCAGCGACCGCGGCCTCAAAGTGGCAGCCGGCAGCTTTGTGGTGCAGGTGGGCAAGCGCAAGTTTGCGCGGGTCGTGCTGAGTTGATCGCGCTGTTGCAGCGGGTCAGCAAGGCCGAGGTCGCCGTGGATGGCGAAGTGATCGGCCGTATCGGTCGTGGCCTGCTGGTGCTGGTTTGCGCCGAGCGCAATGATGTGCCAGCCGACGCGCAAACCCTGCTTGCCAAGCTGCTCAATTTCCGCGTGTTCCCCGACGAAAACGGCAAGATGAACCGCAGCGTGGCTGACATTTCCGGCGGCTTGCTGCTGGTGCCGCAGTTCACGCTGGCCGCCGATACCCGTTCGGGCACCCGGCCTTCATTCACGCCTGCCGCGGCACCCGAAAAAGGCCGCTTGCTGTTCGACCATTTCGTCGAATGCGCGCGCGCCAAGCATACCGGTATTGAAACCGGCCGTTTCGGCGCCGATATGCAAGTGAGCTTGACCAACGACGGCCCCGTAACCTTCTGGTTGCAGTTTCCCTCTCCGACCGCCAACCAGGGCGCGCGCACCTGATGACTGAACTGATACTGATACGACACGGCGAAACCGCATGGAATGCCGAGCGACGCCTGCAAGGCCATCTCGATATTCCGCTCAATGAAGAGGGGCGGCGCCAGGCTGCTGCCGTGGCGCGGGCGCTGGCTGGCTGCGGCGCGAGCGCGATTTTGGCCAGCGACCTGGGTCGGGCGCTGGATACGGCGTCGCCGCTGGCGCGCCTGCTCGGTTTGCCGGTCAAGCCCGATGCGCGTTTGCGCGAACGCGCCTTTGGCGCCTTCGAAGGCTTGTTGTATGACGAAATCCACGCCCGTTTTCCGCAAGCCTGGCGCCAATGGCAGGCGCGCGAGGTCGATGCCCGTTACCCGGATGGGGAAAGCCGGGCCGAAACCTTGTCCGAACTCGCGCAGCGGGTCGCGACCGTGCTGGCCGACATAGCCAGCGCCCACCCAGAGCAAAAGATCGTCGCCATCACGCACGGCGGCTTCCTCGACTGCGCCTACCGGCTTGCGACCGGCATGGACCTGGTCCAGGCGCGCAATTTCGACGTGCGCAATGCTGGCATCAACCGCTTTGCCTGGCACGCCGGCAGCGGCCTGCGTCTGCTTGATTGGGGCGCGGTCGACCACCTGGATGACGCGCTGGATGAGACAGTGCGCTGAATCCGGTCCAGCCCGGTGCCCCGCGGCAGACTGTTGTAGCTTGGCTTGTTCGCTTATCAACCGAATGGCAATATTTGTTTCCGCTGAGCATTTAAGGGCGCAGGTATTGTAGGATGCCCGTGCCGGGTGCGCTTTTTTCGCGGGCCCGCACTGATATTCCAGGAAGATTGTCATGCGGTTCAATCCATTCTCGCGCAGGCGCCCGGCCGACGCCGAGCCGGAACAGTCGGTAACGACTTCCGCGCCGGTGGCTGAGCGCGACTTGCTCAACGCGACGCTCTACAACGTGCTGGAAACCCTGCCCCAGTCTTTCAGCGGGCGCGAAAACATCCGCATGCTGTGTGACGCGATTGCGGGCACCAGCCCGCACCTGCGATTTGTATGGGTCGGCTTCAGCGAGGGGCATACCGAATTCGTGAAGCCGTACGCAGTCTCCGGCCCTTGCGAAACCGAGTCGCGCGACTGGTCACTGCCGGTCGACTGTTTCGAACACACCGGACCCTATTCCCAGCAACTGCCTGCCGGCGCGCAAGGCGAGCAAGCCGACGCCCTGTTTTTCCCGTGGCGCGAAGATGCTGCTGCGCGCAGCGTGGTGTGCGCCATGGCTGCCCCCTTGCGCTCGGAAAAAGCCGGCTTGCGCGGCATGATCGTGTTCTATGCCGACGTGCCCGACTATTTCGAAGGCGTGGGCCTGCCACTGATGCAGTCGTTCTGCCACGTCGCCGAAATCGTCTGGAAGCAATCCAACCTGGTCCGGGTCGCTACCCAGGTTGCGCAACAGGATCCGCTGACTGGCCTGATGGGACGGCGCCAGGCCATGGTGGTGCTGGAAAAGGAAATCGCGCGTGCAGAACGAAAGGAACGCCCGCTGTCGATCCTGCTGTGCCGCATCGAGGGCTTGAACAAGCTTAACGACATGTATGGGCTGCATGCGACCGACAACTTGCTCGCAGCCTTCGCCAAGGAAGCCACGGAAGTGTTGCGACCGACGGATGTTGGCGGCCGCTGGAGCGGCACCCATTTCCTGTTCGTGATGCCCAACACCGATTTCGATGTCGCCGACACCTTGGCCGTGCGCTTGCGTGAGCATTTCAACAACCAGCCGATCCTGGTGCGCAATTGGTCGGTGCGCCTGGCGCTGCGCGTGGGCGCCGCCACCCACACCCGGCACAGCCTAGGCGTGGATGACTTGATCCTGCAGGCGCAGCATAGCCTGGCTTCAACCAACGACGAATTGCCGTCGTCGGTGTTGTAAACCTGCACTGCCTGGCGGCGGTAGAATAGCCAGTTCGGCTGTTCCCGCCGCGCCCGTTCCAGCCCCAACGTGAAAATCGGTCCTTTCCAGCTCGCCAACAATGTATTTGTCGCGCCCATGGCGGGCGTGACCGATCGCCCTTTCCGGCAATTGTGCAAGCAACTGGGCGCGGGTTATGCGGTGTCGGAAATGGCCGCTTCCAATCCGCGCCTGTGGGCCAGCGAAAAAACCGCGCGTCGCATCAATCACGACGGTGAAATGGCGCCGCGGGCAGTGCAGATCGCGGGCGCCGATCCACAGATGCTGGCTGAATGCGCGCGTTTCAATGTTGATCGCGGCGCCCAGGTGATCGACATCAACATGGGTTGCCCGGTCAAGAAAGTCTGCAACAGCTGGTGCGGCTCCGCCTTGTTGCAGGATGAAGCGCTGGTGGCGCGCATTGTCGACGCAGTCGTGTCTGCGGTGGACGTTCCCGTCACCCTGAAATTCCGCACCGGCTGGGATCGCGCGCACCGCAACGCGCTCAGCATTGCGCGCATTGCCGAGCAAGCCGGCATCGCGATGCTGACCCTGCATGGCCGCACGCGCGCCGACGGTTATTCTGGCCAGGCTGAATACGACATGATCGCAGCGGTGAAGGCGCAGGCGCGCATTCCGGTCGTGGCCAATGGCGACATCGATTCGCCGCGCAAGGCGCGCGCCGTGCTGGCCGCAACGGGCGCCGATGCCATCATGATTGGCCGCGCGGCGCAGGGGCGTCCCTGGCTGTTTCGCGAGATCGTCCACTTCCTGGAAACGGGCAGTGAATTGCCGCCGCCGCAAGTGGCCGAAGTGCGTGCGCTGATGCAGGAACACTTGCATGCGCATTACGCTTTTTATGGCGACTACCTGGGCGTGCGCACCGCGCGCAAACATATCGGCTGGTATGTGCGCGATCTTGAGGGTGGCGAAGCATTCCGCCAGCGCATGAACCTGATAGAGGATTGCAAGCAGCAAGTGCAGGCGGTCGATGCTTTCTTTGCCGCGCTGCAGGCAAGGGGCGAGCGGTTACAATACGGCCTCCGCGCGGAAGCGATGGCTGCCTGAGGCCGCCTGGACAACACAGAAAACAAAAAAATCCATGAGCAAAGACACGATTCAGGACGTCATTCGCAAGAGCCTGGAGAAATATTTCAAGGACCTCGGCGAGCAGCAGCCGACTAATGTCTATGAAATGGTGATCTTTACGGTAGAGAAGCCCATACTCGAAGCCGTGATGGCGCGGGCCGACGGCAACCAGTCCCAGGCGGCCGAAATGCTGGGCATCAATCGCAATACCCTGCGCAAGAAACTGCAGCAACACGGCCTGATCTAGGCCGCTCCGGCCGGGCCGTTCCCTGCGCGCGGCGGACAACCCCAATACTGTTCAATGCCATGATCAAACAAGCCCTGATTTCCGTGTCCGACAAGACCGGCGTGCTCGAACTGGCGCGCGCCCTGGCGGCCATGGACGTGAAAATCCTTTCCACCGGCGGCACCGCCAGGCTGCTGGCCGAGAATGGCCTGGCCGTCACTGAAGTCGCCGATTACACCGGCTTTCCCGAAATGCTGGATGGGCGGGTCAAAACGCTGCATCCGAAGGTGCACGGCGGCATCCTGGCGCGGCGCGATGTCGCCAGCCACGGCGCGGCACTGGAAGCGCATGGCATACCGACCATCGACATGGTGGTGGTCAACCTCTATCCGTTTGCCCAGACCGTGGCGCGTGAACAGTGTTCGCTTGAAGATGCGATCGAGAATATCGACATCGGCGGCCCTGCAATGCTGCGCTCGTCGGCCAAGAACCATCGCGACGTGCTGGTGCTGTGCGATCCGGCTGACTATGCCGCCGTGCTGGATGAAATACGCAGCGGCGAAGTGGGCTACGACACGCGCTTCCAGCTGGCGCTGAAAGTATTTGCCCACACTGCGCAATATGACAGCGCGATTGCAAATTACCTGAGCTCGCTCGGACCCGGTCGCGAGCACGCCACACGCAGTGCTTTTCCAGCCAAGCTCAACCTCCATTTCGAAAAAATGCAGGAAATGCGCTATGGCGAGAATCCACACCAGTCCGCTGCCTTCTATCGCGACCTGGCGCCCGGCGCCGGCGCTCTGGCGAACTACCGGCAATTGCAGGGCAAGGAACTGTCTTACAACAATATCGCCGATGCAGACGCCGCCTGGGAATGCGTGAAGACCTTCGACCAGCCAGCCTGCGTCATCATCAAGCATGCCAATCCCTGCGGCGTGGCGGTCGCGGCCTCGGCCGCGGAGGCTTATGCCAAAGCTTTCCAGACCGATCCCAGCTCGGCATTTGGCGGCATCATTGCCTTCAACCTGACGCTGGATAAAGCGGCTGCCGAAGCGGTCGCAAAGCAATTCGTCGAGGTGCTGATCGCGCCGGCATTCAGCGCCGAGGCGCGTGCCATATTCAGCGCCAAGCAGAACGTGCGGCTGCTTGAAATCGGCCTGGGCGACGCCGTCAACAATTTCGACTTCAAGCGCGTCGGTGGCGGCTTGCTGGTGCAATCGCCCGACACCCGCAATGTCACGCAAGCTGAATTGAAAGTGGTCAGCCGCAAGCAACCGACGCAGGAACAATTGCGCGACCTGATGTTTGCCTGGCGCGTGGCCAAATACGTGAAGTCCAATGCCATCGTGTTTGCCGGCGGCGGCATGACGCTGGGCGTGGGCGCGGGCCAGATGAGCCGCGTCGATTCAGCGCGCATTGCATCGATCAAGGCGCAGAATGCCGGCCTGGCGCTGGCCGGTTCCGCCGTTGCATCGGACGCCTTCTTCCCGTTTCGCGACGGCCTTGATGTCGTGGTCGACGCGGGCGCGACTTGCGTGATCCAGCCGGGCGGATCGATGCGCGACCAGGAAGTGATCGACGCTGCCGACGAACGTGGCGTGGTGATGCTCTATACCGGCACGCGCCACTTCCGCCACTAAGCCAGGACTGCTGCCATCAGCGCTGCCATTCGCCTGCACCCCAGCCCGTGAAAATCCTCGGCATCGACCCCGGCTTGCGCGTCACCGGCTTTGGCGTGATCGAAAAGCAGGGCACGCGGCTGGCCTATATCGCATCGGGCACCATACGCACGGCCGACAGCGACTTGCCCCAGCGCCTGAAGACCATCATTTCGGGCGTAGCCGAAGTGATCCAGGTTTACGCGCCGGATTGCGCGGCGATTGAAAAAGTTTTTGTTAACGTCAACCCGCAATCGACCCTATTGCTGGGACAGGCGCGCGGCGCGGCGATCTGCGGCCTGGTGCAAGCCAACCTGCACGTGTCCGAATACACCGCCTTGCAAGTGAAGCAGGCGGTCGTGGGCACGGGCCGGGCGCAAAAGCAGCAAGTGCAGGATATGGTCAAGCGCCTGCTCAGCCTGTCGGGCTTGCCGGGAACGGATGCAGCCGATGCGTTGGGCGTGGCCATCTGCCATGCCCACGGCGGCGACGCGATGAAGGCTTTGCAAGCGCATGCGCCGGCGATGGGCCGCAAAGGTTTGCGGATGCGTGGCGGCCGCCTGGTCGGTTGATTGCTGCGGATCGAGCAGCCTGATGGGTTGAATCACCCTGGGGGCAGTTGGTCGTCCCGGGCATTGCAGCCGAGTTTTCAGCCGCGTTCGCAGCCGGGTTCGCAGCCGACCCCGGAGCCGACCTTCGTGCGCTCAGGCGTGGCGTTCCGCGCGACGAGCTGCGATCTCGAAGCGGTTGTTCCAGTACGCGTCCTTCCCGTGCAGCACCGCCCACAGGCTGGCGCCGCAGTAGGCAAAGGGGAACAAGCCGCCCCACACCGCTCCCTGGCGCACATGCTCCAGCTCATGCGTGAGGATTTGCGGCGTCAGGCTCCGGAAGTCGGCAATGATGATGTGACCGATTGCCATCGCGCACATGGCGCCGAAGGGATGGCGTTCCAGCAGGTAGTCCGCTACCCGTCCCGAAACCAGCAGCGCTGGCGTTGCGGCGCGCACCACCCGCAACTGGCCGCGGCCCAGCAATACCGGCAAGGCCAGCAGCAAGCCGACCAGGGTCAGTGGCGCAGCCCAGACGATGCCCAGCAGCGCGCGCAACGCCGGCAACCGCCTGGGCTGGCGCTCCTCCGGAAGCATCCCGGAACTGGCTTGATCCTGCGAAAAAGGCATGGCTGGTGGTTCCGGTTTTTCTCACGTGGCGGCGGGTGTGCCGAAGGCGGCTGCACGTCAGGTATGATGCAGCAATTGACTTGGAAGCCCGTGGAACATGATAGGCCGCCTTTCCGGAATTCTGCTTGAGAAAAATCCACCGCAACTGCTGGTGGACTGCAACGGCGTGGGTTATGAAGTAAGCGTGCCGATGAGCACCTTCTACAATCTTCCCAGCCTGGGCGAGAAAGTCGTGTTGCTGACCCACTTGACGGTGCGTGAAGATGCCCACTTGCTGCACGGCTTCGGCAGCGCAGAGGAACGCAACGTCTTCCGTGAATTGATCAAGATCTCCGGCGTCGGCGCGCGCACTGCGCTGGCCATCCTGTCAGGCATGTCGGTGGCGGATCTGGTGCAAGCGATCTCGCTGCAGGAAGCCGGCCGCCTGACCCGGGTGCCTGGCATCGGCAAGAAGACGGCGGAACGCTTGCTGCTTGAACTGAAGGGCAAGCTTGGCGCCGACCTCGGCGGCGGTCCCACGGCGGCCACCACAGACCATGCGGCCGATATCCTCAATGCACTGCTGGCGCTCGGCTATTCCGACAAGGAGGCTGGCCTGGCGCTGAAGCAGGTGCCCAAGGGCAGCGGTGTATCTGACGGCATCAAGGCGGCGCTGAAGTCCCTGTCCCGGGCCTGAGAACCGACTGGACACCCCACATGACCATACAAACCGACAATTTCACCGAGCAGCGCATCATCGCCGCCACGCCGGCTTCAGCCAATGAAGAGGCGATCGAACGCGCGCTGCGTCCCAAGCACCTGGACGAGTATGTCGGGCAAGAGAAGATTCGCGACCAGCTGAATATTTTCATCACGGCTGCCCGCAAGCGCGGCGAGGCGCTCGACCATACCCTGCTGTTCGGGCCGCCAGGCTTGGGCAAGACCACGCTGGCCCACATCATTGCGCGCGAAATGGGCGTGAACCTGCGCCAGACATCCGGCCCGGTGCTGGAACGGCCCGGCGACCTGGCCGCGCTGCTGACCAACCTGGAAGCTAACGACGTGCTGTTCGTCGATGAAATCCACCGCCTTTCCCCTGTGGTGGAAGAAATCCTGTATCCGGCGCTGGAGGACTACCAGATCGACATCATGATTGGCGAGGGCCCGGCGGCGCGCTCGGTGCGGCTCGATTTGCAGCCGTTCACGCTGGTGGGCGCCACCACGCGCGCCGGCATGCTGACCAATCCCTTGCGCGACCGCTTCGGCATCGTCGGTCGGCTCGAGTTCTACACCGCCGACCAGCTGGCCACCATCGTCACGCGCAGCGCCGGCTTGCTCAATGCGCCGATCGAGCATGACGGCGCATTCGAAATCGCGCGCCGCAGCCGCGGCACGCCGCGCATCGCCAACCGGTTGTTGCGGCGCGTGCGCGACTATGCCGAAGTGCGCAGCGACGGCAACATCACCCAGGCCACGGCCGATGCGGCGCTGGCCATGCTCGACGTCGACCACGTCGGCTTCGACCTGATGGACCGCAAGCTGCTCGAAGCGGTGCTGTTCAAGTTCAACGGTGGCCCGGTTGGCCTGGACAACCTGGCCGCCGCCATCGGCGAAGAGCGCGACACCATCGAGGATGTGCTCGAACCCTACCTGATCCAGCAAGGCTTCCTGCAGCGCACACCGCGCGGGCGCATCGCCACGCCGGCGGCTTACCAGCATTTCGGCGTAGCCGCGCCCAGCACCGGCCTGACGGCCGAATTGTGGGCGCCGCCCGGTCTGGCTGGCTGACCCGCCAGGCCGGGCGCTGGCCCGCCATACCTGCCCGTCAACGCGGCTGCCGCGGGAGCCGGGCCAAAGCCGCTTTCGCTGCCGCAGGGCACATCAAACAAGCCCCACGTCCCGCTTGATGGCACTCAAGCGAGAAGGGGAATGCTTGTGCAAGCATAAAAGGTGGCCGACAATGAAAACTGTTGCCTGCCTTCAACCCCGATCGCGGGGACCATTCCATTGCGGGACCATTCCATGCGGGTCGCTTCCCTCGCCAGTCGCCTTGCCCACCAATTGCTCGACGCACGCGCCGCTTCCCGGCTGATTCCGCCGCTGACTTGCGATACGCCGCTTTCCGTGGCCCAGGGCTACGACATTGCCCGCCACATACTCGACGCCCGCACCGCCCAGGGCGAGACGCTTGTGGGCCGCAAAATCGGCTTCACCAACCGGACCATCTGGCCCAAGTACGGCGAGAAAGAGCCGATCCAGGCGCCGATCTGGGCTCCCGTCTTCGACACCACCATCCGTTATGCCCACGACAATGCGGGCTTGCAAAGCCTGGCCGGGGCGCTGCAACCGCGCATCGAGCCCGAAGTCGCCTTCAAGCTCGGGCGCGCGCCTGCGCCGGGCGCCAGCCTGGAGGAAGTGGCCGATTGCATCGAGTGGATGGCGCACGCTTTTGAAATCGTGGTCTGCCCTTTCCCGGGCTGGAAATTCGAAGCCGCCGATTCGATCGCCGCTTTTGGCTTGCACGGCGTGCTGGTCGTAGGCGACCCCGAGCCTTTGCCGCCGGCATCGCGCCGCAAGCTGGCCGGCGTGCTGGCCACCGGCAGCGTCTCACTCACCTGCAGCAAAAAAGGCGATTTTGCGCTGCGCGCCGCCGGCTTCGGCAGCGACGTGCTGGACAGCCCGGTGCATGCGCTGTGGCACTTGCACCAGCTGCTCCAAACCCAGCCCCAATTCCCGCCGCTGGCCGCGGGTGAAATCATCAGCACCGGCACCTGGACCGACGCTTACCCGGTCGAGCCCGGCCAGACCTGGACCTCGGCATTTTCCGGCGTGTTGTTGCCGGGCTTGACGCTGTCCTTCGTCTGATTTTTCAAAGTAATGGTTCGACCTGCCCAAGCATCGTCCTGCGCCTGGGCAGGGCGCACTCACTCGTCAACCGCCCTGGCCGTTGACGGCGCTGGACTAGCCGGCGGATTCAACGCAGCGCGCGCAACGACATGCCGCCCGGGCTACTCTCTTACCCAGATCTGCGTGCGCCCCAGGGCCGGAACGCCGATATAACCGCGCACATTCAGCTTGCGGCCGTTCTCGGCCAGCGACATGCGGCTGCGGTAAATCTTGCCGCTGGCAGGATCAAGCAACTGTCCGCCGCTGTACTGGTCGCCATCGCGCTTCAGGCTGTTCAGTATCACCATACCGACCATGGGTTGGTTGCGGCGTGCATCCTCGCACTTCTCGCATGTCGGATTCGGGTCCTGGTCGGGCGCGCGGAACAGTTTTTCTATCCGGCCCGACAATTCCCCATTCGACTCGGTGATGCGCACCAGCGCCTTGGGCTTGCCGGTTTCATCGTCGATTGTGCGCCACAGGCCAACCGGCGAAAGGTCTTGCGCCAGGCAGGTACCGGCGGTGAGCAGCATAAACAGCAGGGCAGCCAGTTTCATGGTCTTCCTCTTTGACAAGCAACGATTAGATGCGCTTGGGCCGGCATCAAGCCTGCGGCAGCTTGGCAAGCTGTTCGCGCAAACGGGCAGCCGATGAGCTGAAGCTGGCCAGCCTTTCCCTTTCCTGTTCCACCACCTGTGCCGGCGCGCGCGCGACGAAACTTTCATTGCCCAGCTTGGCCTGGGCGCGGCCAATCTCGCCTTCGAGCCGGGCGATTTCCTTCGCCAGGCGTTCACGCTCGGCGCCAATATCGATTTCCACCTTCAGCATCAGCTTCGTGTCGCCAACGATGGAGACCGGGGCCGGCGATTCAGGCAGTGCATCGACCACGCTCACTTCTGACAGCTTGGCCAGCGCCTGCAGGTAGGGCGCGAAGGATTGGAGCAAGGCCTGGTCGCCTTCCATCAGCAGCGGCACGCGCTGGGCCGGCGACAATTGCATTTCGCCGCGCAGGTTGCGGCAGGCGTCGGTCATGGATTTCAACTGTGCCATCCAGGTTTCGGCGACTTCATCCCGCTTTTCTGGCTGCGACAGGGGATAGGCTTGGCACATGATGGAGTCGCCCGCCGGGTCCAGGCGCCGGCCCGCCAACGGCGCCACGGTCTGCCACAATTCCTCGGTAATGAAAGGGATTACCGGATGGGCCAGGCGCAGCACCGTCTCCAGCACCCGCAGCAGCGTGCGGCGCGTGGCGCGCTGTTGCGCGTCCGTACCGGTTTGCAATTGCACTTTCGCGACTTCCAGGTACCAGTCGCAATATTCATCCCAGATGAATTTGTAGATGGCAGATGCGATATTGTCGAAGCGGTAATCCTCGAAACCCTTGGCGACTTCGGCTTCGGTGCGCTGCAGCAGCGACACGATCCAGCGGTCGGCCTGGGAGAAATCGAGATAGCCGCCCGGCGTGCAGTCGTCCGGGCCATGCTCGTTCAAACCGCAATCCTGCCCCTGCGTGTTCATCAGCACGAAGCGGGTGGCATTCCACAGCTTGTTGCAGAAATTGCGATAGCCTTCGCAGCGACCCAGGTCGAAGTTGATGTTGCGCCCGAGCGAGGCATAGCTCGCCATTGTGAAGCGCAGCGCATCGGTGCCGAAGGCCGGTATGCCATCCGGGAATTCCTTGCGCGTCGCCTTGGCAATCGATTGCGCCTGCTTCGGGTTCATCAAGCCGGCCGTGCGCTTGGCCACCAGCGCTTCGACGTCGATGCCATCGATCAAGTCGATCGGGTCCAGCGTATTGCCTTTGGACTTGGACATCTTCTGGCCGCTGGCATCGCGCACCAGGCCATGCACGTAGACCTTCCTGAACGGCACCTGGCCAGTGAAATGCGCGGTCATCATCACCATGCGCGCAACCCAGAAAAAGATGATGTCGAAACCCGTCACCAGCACCGATGAGGGCAGGAACATCTTCAAATCCGGCGTCTGCTGCGGCCAGCCGAGCGAAGAAAACGGCACCAGCGCCGACGAGAACCAGGTGTCGAGCACGTCTTCGTCGCGCGTCAGCGGCCCGGTCGAGCCAGCAGCATCTGCCTTGGCGCGCGCTTCTTCTTCATTGCGCGCGACGAAGGCGCGGCCCTCGGCGTCATACCAGGCCGGTATCTGGTGGCCCCACCAGAGCTGGCGCGAAATGCACCAGTCCTGGATGTTGTTGAGCCACTGGTTGTAAGTCGTGGTCCAGTTTTCGGGAATGAATTTCACTTCGCCGGAAGACACTTTTTCCAGCGCCACTTCGGCGATCGATTTGCCGGGGAAGTAAGTGCCTTCTGGCGCCGGCTGGCTCATCGCCACGAACCACTGGTCCGTCAGCATCGGCTCGATGACGACCCCCGTGCGGTCGCCACGCGGCACCATCAGCTTGTGCGGCTTGACCTGTTCCAGCAAGCCCAGCGCTTCCAGGTCGGCAACGACCTGCTTGCGCGCGGCAAAACGGTCCAGGCCGCGGTAGGCTTCGGGCGCGTTGTCGTTGACCTTGGCATCCAGCGTCAGGATGCTGATCGGCGCCAGGTCATGGCGCTGGCCGACTGCATAGTCGTTGAAGTCATGCGCCGGCGTGATCTTCACGCAACCGGTGCCAAATTCCTTGTCGACATAGCTGTCGGCAATCAGTGGAATGGTGCGGCCCGTGAGCGGCAATTCCAGCATGCGTCCCACCAGGTGGGCGTAACGCTCATCTGTCGGGTCGACCGCGACGGCGACGTCGCCCAGCATGGTTTCCGGCCGCGTCGTGGCCACGGTGATGTGGCCGCTGCCATCCGCCAGCGGATAGCGGATATACCACATGCTGCCGTCTTCTTCCTCCGACACGACTTCCAGGTCGGATACCGCCGTGCCCAGCACCGGGTCCCAGTTCACGAGGCGCTTGCCGCGGTAGATCAGGCCCTGTTCAGACAGTCGCACGAAGACTTCGGTGACGGCTTTCGACATCTTGTCGTCCATCGTGAAGTATTCGCGCTTCCAGTCGGTGGAAGCGCCCATGCGGCGCATCTGGTTGGTGATGGTGGAGCCCGACAGCTGCTTCCATTCCCATACTTTTTCCAGGAACTTCTCGCGGCCCAGGCTGTGGCGCGAAATCTTTTGCGCGTCGAGCTGGCGTTCGACCACGATCTGGGTCGCGATGCCGGCATGGTCAGTGCCCGGGATCCAGGCCGTATTGAAGCCGCGCATGCGGTGGTAACGCGTCAGTCCATCCATGATGGTCTGGTTGAACGCATGGCCCATGTGCAGCGTGCCGGTGACATTGGGCGGCGGCAGCTGGATGGAGAATGCCGGTTTGCCTTCCTCCATCGAAGCCTGGTAGTAGCCGCGCTGCTCCCACACTTCACGCCAGCGTTTTTCGATTTCGGTCGGCTCGAAGGCCTTCGCTAATTCCATGGTTTCCAGAGGGTGGTCATGCCAAAGCGGGGATTATATAAGGTTAGGCCGGGCCGCTGCCCGCCGGAATCCCGCAGTGGCAAAGCAAGGGCGGCCCAAGTGCACCTGCCGCCACCTTGCATGCTTGCCATAACGGCAAGGCATTGGCGCGGCTGGCGCCGGTTCTGCTTGACCCGGGTCAATTTTGAAAAAAATCGATCCGGCCGCCGCTGTTGCCGACGTTCCCGCCGCTCGCCCGGGGCTATAATCTGCTCGCCGCTTTCTCAAGGGCAGTTTGAACGCTAGGGGTCCTGATGCCGGTCTTGCATGACCGCGTCGGGTGAGAGAGACCCTTGAACCTGATCTGGATAATGCCAGCGAAGGGAAGCATTGCAGGGCAAGGCCGGAGCATCATTTTTACGGCCGATTGCCTGCTTCATGGTTCCTTCGCAGCATCACAAGCAAAGGAACACCATGAACGCCCATCCCCAATTCCTCGCCGCCACCGCCCAGGTGGATGAGGCTGCCATCCAGCCCTTGCCCAATTCGCGCAAGATCTATGTGGAAGGTTCACGTCCCGACATTCGCGTGCCAATGCGCGAAGTTTCGCAAAGCGATACGCCGGCATCGATGGGCGCGGAAAAGAATCCGCCCGTTTTCGTCTACGACACCTCCGGCCCCTATACCGACCCGGCAGTAAAGATCGACATCCGCTCCGGCCTGGCCCCAGTGCGCGCAGGCTGGATCGCAGAGCGTGGCGACACCGAGGAACTGGCTGGACCCAGCTCCGCTTTTGGCGTGGAGCGTTTGAACGATCCCAAGCTGGCCGAACTGCGCTTCAACCTGCACCGCAAGCCGCGCCGCGCAATGGCTGGCAAAAACGTCACGCAAATGCACTATGCGCGCCAGGGCATCATCACCCCCGAGATGGAATACATCGCGCTGCGTGAAAACCTGCAGCGCCAGCAATACATTGAAAGCCTGAAGGCATCCGGCCCCACCGGCCAGCGCCTGGCCGACCTGATGGGACGCCAGCATCCGGGCCAATCCTATGGCGCTGCGATTCCCGCCGAAATCACGCCGGAATTCGTGCGCAGTGAAGTGGCGCGCGGCCGCGCCATCATCCCGGCCAACATCAACCATCCGGAAATCGAGCCGATGATCATCGGCCGCAATTTCCTGGTCAAGATCAACGCCAATATCGGCAATTCGGCCGTGACTTCGTCCATAGGCGAGGAAGTGGAAAAAATGACCTGGGCCATCCGCTGGGGCGGCGACACGGTGATGGACCTGTCCACCGGCAAGCACATCCACGAAACCCGCGAATGGATCATGCGCAATTCGCCGGTGCCCATTGGCACCGTGCCAATCTACCAGGCGCTGGAAAAGGTCAACGGCAAGGCAGAAGACCTGACCTGGGAAATTTTCCGCGACACGCTGATCGAGCAAGCAGAGCAGGGCGTCGACTATTTCACCATCCACGCTGGCGTGTTGCTGCGCTATGTGCCGATGACAGCCAAACGCATGACCGGCATCGTGTCGCGCGGCGGCTCGATCATGGCCAAGTGGTGCCTGGCGCATCACAAGGAATCCTTCCTGTACACGCATTTCGAAGACATTTGCGAAATCATGAAGGCTTACGACGTGTCGTTCTCACTCGGCGATGGCTTGCGCCCGGGCTCGATCTACGACGCCAACGATGAAGCCCAGCTCGGCGAGCTGCGCACCCTGGGCGAGCTGACCCAGGTCGCATGGAAGCATGATGTGCAAGTGATGATCGAAGGCCCGGGCCATGTGCCGATGCAGCTGATCAAGGAAAACATGGACCTGCAGCTGGAGCAGTGCCATGAAGCGCCGTTCTACACGCTTGGACCCTTGACCACCGATATCGCGCCCGGCTATGACCACATCACTTCCGGCATCGGTGCGGCGCAGATCGGCTGGTATGGCTGCGCGATGCTTTGCTATGTGACGCCGAAAGAGCACCTGGGCTTGCCGAACAAGGTCGACGTCAAGGACGGCATCATCACGTACAAGATT
Organism: Paucimonas sp.; assembly: GCA_028292545.1. Classification (GTDB taxonomy): domain Bacteria; phylum Pseudomonadota; class Gammaproteobacteria; order Burkholderiales; family Burkholderiaceae_D; genus Lacisediminimonas. Next base: position 27,796 of record JAQGMC010000049.1, on the reverse strand, counting down.
GCCGCGCATGCGGCCGACCTGGCCAAGGGCCATCCCGGCGCGCAAATCCGCGACAACGCCTTGTCGAAGGCACGTTTTGAATTCCGCTGGGAAGACCAGTTCAACCTCGGCCTGGACCCGGACAAGGCGCGCGAATTCCATGACGAGACCCTGCCCAAGGATTCGGCCAAGGTCGCGCATTTCTGCTCCATGTGCGGCCCGCATTTCTGCTCGATGAAGATCACGCAGGATGTGCGCGACTATGCAGCCAGGGAAGGCTTGACCGACAACGATGCGCTGAAAAAGGGCATGGAAATCAAGGCGGTCGAATTCGTCAAGTCTGGCGCCGAGATCTATCGCAAGCAGTAAGGCGCGCATGATCGAGATCGAACTCAACGGCGAGCGGCGCGCCATCGATGAAAGCCGCACGGTGCAAGACCTGGTTGCCGAGCTGGAACTGGCGGGCAAGGCGTGCGCCGTGGCGGTCAACCGCGAAGTCGTGCCGCGCCAGCAATGGCCGGCGCGGCGCTTTTGCGCGGCCGACCAAGTGGATATCGTGCGTGCAATCGGCGGCGGGTGAGGAGTCGTTGTAACGAAGCATGAACGTTCGGGCTTGCAAAAGCCCGGCGCCCAAGGAGTGAAGATGAACCAGCAACCACAAACCGAACCCGGCCTGACCATCGCCGGCAAGACCTATCGTTCCCGCCTGCTGGTGGGCAGCGGCAAATACAAGGACCTGGAAGAGACGCGTGTCGCGACCGAAGCCAGCGGTGCGGAAATCATCACGGTGGCGATCCGCCGCGTGAACATTGGCCAGGACCCGAAGGCGCCGAGCTTGCTGGATGTGGTGCCGCCGTCGAAATACACGATCCTGCCCAATACGGCCGGCTGCTACAACGCCCGCGACGCGGTCTACACGCTGCAACTCGCACGCGAACTGCTTAATGGCCACAAGCTGGTCAAGCTGGAAGTGCTGGGTGACGAGAAAACCCTGTTCCCCAATATGCCGGAAACCTTGAAAGCTGCCGAGACCCTGGTCAAGGATGGCTTTGATGTGATGGTCTATTGCAGCGACGACCCGATACAGGCGCGCATGCTGGAAGAGATCGGCTGCGTTGCAGTGATGCCGCTGGCTTCGTTGATCGGCTCTGGCATGGGCATACTGAACCCCTGGAACCTGTCGCTGATCATCGAGCAAGCCAAGGTACCGGTGCTGGTCGATGCCGGCGTGGGTACGGCATCCGATGCGGCGATTGCAATGGAACTTGGTTGCGACGGCGTGTTGATGAATACCGCCATCGCCGGCGCCAGGGATCCGGTGCGCATGGCACGCGCGATGAAGCTGGCGATCGAAGCCGGTCGTGAAGCTTTCCTCGCCGGCCGCATTGGGCGCAAGTTTGCCGCCTCGCCGTCTTCACCGATGGCAGGCCGTATCGCATGAACAGGGCTTGCGTGCTGGTCTTTGCCGGCCTGGACCCGAGCGGTGGCGCCGGCATTCAGGCCGACATTACCGCCATTGGCGCTTTCGGCGCGCACGCGCTGCCCATTGTCACGACGCTGACGGTGCAGGACAACGATCGCGTCTATGCCGTTCATCCGGTGGACGCCGACATCATCCGGCGCCAGGCCGAGGCGCTGATGGCCAAGTTGCGCATCAGCGCGGTCAAGGTCGGCATTGTCGGCAGCCGTGAAAATGCGCAAGCGATCGCGGACCAGGTGCGCGCCCTGCGAGTGAAAAACCCGGGCTTGCCACTGGTGCTCGATCCCGTGCTCGCCAGCGGCCACGGCGACCGGCTCTCGCGTGACAATGCGGTGGCGGCGCTGGAGCCGCTGCGTAGCCTGGCAACCGTGATCACGCCCAATATTCCGGAAGCCGCCGCACTGTGCGGCGGCGCTGTCAATCCGCAGCAGCAGGGCGCCATGTTGCTGAAGGATTGCCCGAATGTGCTGATCAAGGGTGGGCACGGCGAAGGCGAAATCGTCATCAACCACTGGTTCAAGCAAGGCGTCGAACGCTGCTGGAGCTTGCCGCGGTTGCCGGGCAGCTTCCACGGCACCGGCTGCACGCTGGCATCGGCGATTGCAGCATTGCTGGCCACCGGAAGCTCGATGGAACAGGCAATCGCGCGCGCCCAGGTGTGGTGCCACAGCACGCTGGAACAGTCTTATGCAATCGCCGACGGGCAGCGTATTCCGCACCGTTGCGCGCTGGAGGAAATCGCATGAAAGGCTTGTACATCGTCACCCCGGATTGGGACGACACCGACAAACTGGTCCACGCCACCGCGCAAGCCCTGGCCGGCGGCGCGGCCATCGTGCAATACCGCCACAAGACTGCTTCGCCTGAATTGCGGCGCGAGCAGGCGCAGGCGCTGCTGGCCTTGTGCCGCCGCCATGGCCGGCCCTTCATCGTCAACGACCATCTTGACCTGTGCCTGGCGCTGGATGCGGACGGCTTGCATGTGGGCGGCACCGATGCGCCCGTGGCGCAAATCCGCGAGGAACTGGGTGCGGACAAGATCGTCGGCGCTTCCTGCTATGGCGACCTGGAACTGGCGCGTCGTGCGCAGCGCGAAGGCGCCAGCTATGTCGCCTACGGCGGCTTTTATCCATCGCGGGTGAAAAAATACCCGGTCACGACCTCGCCCTCCATCATCGCGCAGTCACAAAAGGAAATTTCACTGCCGGTGTGCGTGATCGGCGGCATGACGGTGGAAAATTCCGCGCCCCTGGTCGCAGCCGGGGCCGACATGGTGGCCGCCATCAGCAGCGTCTATTTTGCCGCCAGTCCGGATGAAGCGGCCCGGCAGTTTGCTGACTTGTGGTCGCAGTAGGGCGCTTCCTACTCTCGTTCTCGCTCGGGCCAGCTACGCGTCGCAGGCCGATCGGGGCAGATGCCCCGACCTGCAGTTAGACCGGAACTCCATCCGCCCGTTTGCCACCTACGGCGCGGCGGCTGACAGGCATGTGCTGGCAGCTTCAAGCTGCAAGCCCGTGCCGGGCCAGGATGGAGAACCTCATGACTGACAAGTTGCGCAAGACCGAGCGCAAGCAAAGTTCGAACAAATTTCCCACGCCAACCGCACCTGCACCAGAAACGGTGGATGCCGATGCGCCGCGCATGGTACAGCCCAGCCGCCACCACCTGTTCGCCGGCCTGCCGATAGAGGCGGACATCCGCACTTATTTCCTGGCCGGTGGCTTCCTTGATGGTCCAAACAGCCGCGCCACGGCCCGCAATCTTGCGCTGTACGCGGGCATCAGCCGGGGCCACTGGAGCGATGTCCAGAACGTGAAACAGCTACCACGCTACCGGCGCGCAGTGGAATGCCATACCGGCGCCGCGATCCTCAAGCTTGCGCGATTTCGGCCTTTTGAAAGCGGGAAGAAAAAAGAGCTGGCCGCTCGCGTCGACTTCCTGGCAAGCAGCAATCCCTGGGTTACGCTGCCGCTGAACCGTATTGCCAACACATCTCATCAGGAAGTCGTGTTGTTCCGCGTACTGCATGCCAAAAACCTGCGGCGGGTAACGATTGACCTGTCACATCGGACCAATCCGTGGCGACATAAGAATTTTGACGAAGCGATCACCTATCCGCTTCTGGGGAGCGTGCGCAGTTACTCGCTGGTTTGCCGGCAATTGGCCTTGGTTGAGAAGCCAGACCGACGGGCATTTACGGTCAACCTCATCCGCCGTAACCGGGTTATCACCCGCGCCGATTTGCTGGCCTTGGCCGAATCCGGCGCGAATTTCCTGCCGCGCCTGCAGATCCTGAACTTGAGCGGTTTTGCCTTCCTCGCAGACGAAAACAATTTGTTCGGGATGCCGCCTCGGGTGTTTGAAGCCTTGAACACATTACTGGCGTCGGCGACCAACCTCAAACGGCTCGCGCTCAGCAATTCAGTACTGGATAGCGACATGCTTGGCATCCTGTGCAAAGGCTTGCCAGCGTTAAGGCAGTTGCGCGAGTTAAGTCTCGCCAATAACCTGCTCCGGTGTAACTTCCTCAATCGTGCCGCCTCGCTGCAAGGCTTCCAGGACTTGCTGGCGGTTCTGCCGTTGCTGCCGGCGCTGCAGCGGCTCGACCTGAGTGGCAACAACCTGGGCGATGCCGGCGCAGACCTGTTGCTGGCGGCGTTGAAGAAGTGTCCGGCGCTTCGGGTGGATGTGTCTAACTGCGGCATCAGCGATGCGCATGCCGCGCGGCGACATAAGCAGGTACGGATCGAACCAGTCCAGTGAGACGGCTCGCTAAACCGTCCGGCTACTACCAGTGCCATCGACTGCCGGGAGTTCGCTGCGAAGATTCATCAACTCTTGTTTCAAATCTCCGGCAGTAATCATCGCACGCTTATCCAGCCGGCCAAGGGCCGCCTGGATAAGCTTGGATGTCTTGTGGTCGTAAGCCTTGTTATCGCCGAAAAGCATCTGGTCCAGCGCATTTTTTACTGATTCATAGGCTTTCTGCTTGCGCTTTGCCGCATGGTCGATACCGGCCAGCGCGTGTTTCAATTTCTTTCCCGGACTATCGTTCAGGTAAACCACATTTGCGCCGCTTATCTTCACCGCTGAATTTGCATCCAGCCGGGAAGCTGATGAAATCAGCTCGTCGACATAAGCCAAGCGGTCTTTCGGGGTGGGATAGCGTGCTGTTTTGATGTCCATTGCGCGTGTCCAGGTAAGTAGGCCAAGGGGGTGCTTGAACGATTCAGTTACCAGGTGGGTCAGGAAAAAAGTATTTTGATATGCTCAAGCCCTTTGCGAACTTCTTCATTGGCGATGTTCTTATCTGCAGACCTTGCCTTGAGCTCCGCCAGCCTTTTTTGCGCAACGCCCATCATCGCCGATGGCTTGGACAGTTCAGGGAATTGCAATAGCGTCGTTGCCTGCTCCGGGCTCAGTTCGGCTTCCATTGTTTCGAGCTGAGCAAGCGCAGCCTCAACTTCAGCACGGGCTCGCTTGACGACCTCAGGAACCTGCACTTGCAGGAAAAGCGCAGCCGGCACGCGCATGTGCACGGTTTCGGTTTGGCCCTTGCCGCCCACTTCCTTCACTGTCTCGTCGAAGATCACCTGCACGCGGTCCATGCCCGGATTCAATTTATTTTGCAACCCGCTTATGGATATCGCGACTGAAGCATTTTTTCCGTACCCAACCAATCTTCTGTCGAGATAAGCTTTCACGCCGGTCAGCGTCAGCGGGTCCCGCAATGGCCGGGCGGAAGTTGCGCTGCTGTTCCCGTGCGCGTCGTCGTCCTGGCTCTCATTGTCGAATTGGATGGTGGCGGAATGAATGTTTGCGGTGGCACCGACATAGATGACCGTTTTGCCCTGGTTGGCATACTCTGCAATCTTTTTGCTGATCTCCCGTTTGCGCTTGTCGATGACCTCCGGGTCATTCATTTTCGCGTTTTCTTCGGAAAATACTGCAAGGAGGATACGGCTAACAGTGCCCTTGATTTCTTCCAGTACTGGCCGTTTGACGTGGATTTGTTCCTTCAGCGTGGCGATGATGTTTTTTAGCTTCGCACCCTCGTGCAGAAAATTCGGAAGCGCCTGCTCCAGACGGGCAATTTGTGCGGTGATCTCTTCTTTCAAGCCAAAAACGAGATTCGTCCTGACCAGTTTTAACTGCGCCTTGTCCACCCCCTTGTGTGTCGCCGCAGTCAATTCGATCTGTGCGCACAAGGTGGCAATGCGCGATTCGAATTCCTCCAGCCCCCTGCGTTGCTTCGTAAGACTTTCATTTTCAAAGCCCGAAACTTGATATTCCAGACTGTTCATGCGGATGCTGTCCGGGAGCGCGTATGCGCCCCGGATTTCCCTTTCTTCAGGCTTTGCCGGCAGCTCGTCGCAAAGAATGACAAATTTTGGTTGGCCCTTGTCGTCCTTGGACTTCAAATATTGAGCCTGGCTTTCGAGATAATCGGAAATCGACATTCCCGGCGTGTTGTGTAGCAAGATGGCTGAGGGCGGATGGTCGCTCGCGCATAATGACTTGATCGACACCGCTTCCTTTGCGGCTTCCTGGTCCTCCTCGTTCAACGCCTTGATCGATTTCTTAACCAGGCGGGCGGCGTTTTCCAGCTGTTCTTTTTGCGCCCGTTGCAGCTGCAGTTTCAGCCCGGTCCGGGCTTCATGGCGTTTGAGCTTGTTCGCTTCGCTGCGTACTACCAACATGTTGCGCTTGGGCGTGGAGCGAATTCCCGTATCCGCCGAAGGTGGTGGTTCATCCTCTCGCCCGCTGGATTCGCTTCCGGTTGAATCATTGTCTTGTGCCTGCTGAAGCCGCTGCGGTTGCGTCGTGGAGGCGGTTTGCGTCGTGGTCGAGGTCATGGAAACCGCGGGATCGGCAGACGGTTTTGCCACCGGGCCGCGCGCATGGATTACTGAAATCCCTGCCAGGGCTTTTGTCGCAGCCTCATGCGGTCCACAAACCAGGCTAATCGTTGCCGCCACTTTTTCGCCAAGTGGTTGCGGCAGGTCGACCTTCTCGCCATTAACATCGACGAATTCTGTTGGGGTTTTTTCTTCGGAGCTGAATCGCCGAACCTGCTCCTGCCCGAGCGACTGGCTTGAGATTCGGCGCGTGGACGTCGTGGATATGGTCATGGGCTGCTCCAAAATAAGCGTGCGCTTAGTAACGGTAGGCGAACAATTGTTCCAATACGGCATGCTATTGCCGCTTTGGGGACATAGATCCACTCAACCAACTCGCCTCCGCATCGCTTGGACGGTGAGTGCTAGCCGGGGCGGGCGCAGCCCGGATTCACCGGCCCAACAGCGCCGCCGCCGTATAATCCCACCCATGCAAACCCTTCTTCACGGCCTCAATCCCGAGCAACTCGCTGCCGTCACACTGCCGCCCCAATCGGCCCTGATTCTGGCCGGCGCCGGCTCCGGCAAGACACGGGTGCTGACTACCCGCATCGCATGGCTGATCCAGACCCAGCAAACCTCGCCCGCCGGCGTACTGGCGGTCACCTTCACCAACAAGGCGGCAAAGGAAATGCTGTCGCGGCTGTCGGCAATGTTGCCCATCAATACGCGCGGCATGTGGATCGGCACTTTCCACGGCATCTGCAACCGCTTGCTGCGGGCGCATCACCGCGACGCCGCGCTGCCGCAAACTTTCCAGATCCTCGACAGCGCCGACCAGCTTTCCTCGATCAAGCGCCTGCTGAAGACCTTGAATGTCGACGATGAGAAATACCCGCCGCGCAACCTGATGTACTTCATCAATAGCGCCAAGGACCAGGGCTTGCGGGCGAAGGATGTGGAGGCCAACGACGATTACAACCGCCGTTTCGTTGAGCTGTATGCCGCCTATGACGAGCAATGCCAGCGCGAAGGCGTGGTCGATTTCGCCGAACTGCTGTTGCGCACCTACGAACTGCTGTCTCGCAACCAGCCGCTGCGTGAGCATTACCAAGCGCGCTTTCGCCATATCCTGGTCGATGAATTCCAGGACACCAATGACTTGCAATACAAATGGCTGAAGCTGATGGCCGGGCCGAACAATGCAGTGTTCGCCGTGGGCGACGATGACCAGAGCATCTATGCATTCCGCGGCGCCAATGTGGGCAACATGGCCGCCTTCGAACGCGAGTTCCGGGTCGAAAACCTGATCAAGCTGGAGCAGAACTACCGCTCGCATGGCCATATCCTCGATTCCGCCAACACGCTGATCGCCAACAACAGCAAGCGCCTGGGCAAGAACCTGCGCACCGATGCCGGCCATGGCGAGCAACTGCGCATCTATGAAGCCAGCACCGACCTGCAAGAGGCGCAGTGGATAGTCGAACAGTCCAAGAGCTTGATCGCCGAAGGGTCCGCGCGCAGCGAGATTGCGATCCTGTACCGCTCCAATGCCCAGTCGCGGGTGCTGGAACATGCGTTGTTCAGCGCCGGCATGCCTTACCGCGTGTATGGCGGCCAGCGCTTTTTCGAACGGGCAGAGATCAAGCACGCGATCGCCTACCTGCAGCTGATGGACAATCCGGGCAATGATTCTGCCTTCCTGCGGGTAGTGAATTTTCCCACCCGTGGCATTGGCGCCAAATCGATCGAGCAATTGCAGGATGCGGCGCGCCAATACGGCATTTCACTCTACGCCGCCGTGCCGTATGTGATGGGCAAGGCGGGCAGCGCGCTCGGCGCTTTCGTCAAGCTGATCGAGGGCGCGCGCTTCGAAACCCAGCGCCTGTCGCTGCCGGAAATGGTGCGCATCGTGCTCGAAGTGAGCGGTTTGCTGGCGCATTACCAGACTGAGAAAGAGGGCGCGGACCGCATAGAAAACCTGGAACAGCTGGTCAGCGCCGCCACGCTTTTTTTGTCCGAAGAAGGTTTCCGCATGGACGCGGCCGCGCTCCTGGGGCCGGAAAGCGCGGCCCTGGATGCGCCGGCGCTGGTGCAGGGCGATGGCATTGAAGTGCTCGATGCCGATGCGCCGCTGGCCACCGTGCTGTCGCCGCTGTCAGCCTTCCTGTCGCATGCTTCGCTTGAAGCTGGCGACAACCAGGCCCAGGCTGGCCAGGATGCGCTGCAACTGATGACGGTGCACTCATCCAAGGGACTGGAATTCGACGCCGTCTTCATCACCGGGCTGGAAGAGGGCTTGTTCCCGCACGAGAATAGCGAGCAGGCGCAGGATGGGCTGGAAGAAGAACGGCGCCTGATGTATGTGGCAATCACGCGCGCGCGGCGCCGGCTCTTCGTCAGCTTTGCCCAGACGCGCATGCTGCATGGCCAGACCCGTTACAACGTGAAGTCGCGCTTCCTGGCTGAATTGCCGGAAGAAGCGGTCAAATGGCTGTCGCCGCGCGTGCAGCAGCAAGCGCACTGGTTCGCGCGGCCGGGCGCCAACGCCTGGGCCGATGCGCCGGAAAGCGGTGCCAACGCGATCGCGCAAAACATCAGCCGGCGCGACGTCGGTTGGCGCGCCGGCGAAACGGTTTATCACGCCAGGTTTGGCGAAGGCGTGATCGTGCAGATTGAAGGCGGCGGCACCAATGCCCGGGCCCAGATCAACTTTGGCCGCCACGGCATGAAGCTCCTGGACCTGTCGATTGCCAAGCTGGACAGGAATCCGCCGGCGCCGGCTTGAATGCGCGCGGGCCTCAAGCCCGCTGTGCAGCCAGGTCAGAGAGAACCTGGCTGGCGACCCGGAGTGCAGGGGACAATTCGCCGCGGGAAATTGGGTTGGACGGGCTCGCGGTCCTGGGGTGGACCAGTTTCAACGCTCGTTCCAGAATTGCTTGTTCGTTTTTATTGCTCGCATGTGCCCAGGCATGGCCAAGCACTTTGAATAATTCATCCTTGCTGGCCACGGGCCCGTTTGCTTCTTGCTGCCGGAGAGCTTTCCCGGGCGAGGCTTTTGCCCACTCGACATAGTCTGCGGCGGTTTGCGCGAGATGCCCCGGATTTTCATTCGAGCGATTGCGCACGACAAAATTACGTTACGTCGGTGCTTGGCGAGCATGCCAACACGGGCCGGAAGGCCGGGTGCCGTCCCCCTGTGTTGTCAAGCCGCAGGCGGGGGCGAGGGCGGCGGAATATGGTCGCGGCCGAATACGCTGGTATAGGTCGGGTAGAAAGAGCAGTACATCACGACTGTCAGCAGTATGGATAGCGGCAGCAGGATCAGCATGCTCACCATCCGGTTGCCAAGGACCAGTCCGATGACGGAACTGACTACGACGGGCAGCAAAACGCCGATCACGACCCAGCCCAGCACGTAAACCAGGAAGGCGCGGCCGGCGCGCCAGACTGCGAAGAAGCTGTAGAACACGGCCTTGCCCACGCCCATCCGGTGCCATGCGATCAGGGGCGCCGCATACCAGAATGCCATGGCAGCCGGTATGTAGAGCAGGGCCGCCACCAGCATGCCGGGCATCATGTCGACATCCTTCAGGTCCTTGCTGCCGCGGCCAGACATGACACCCAGGAAAGCACCGTCGTCAAACAGGCTGGAAGCGCCAATCGCCAGCGAAATCGCCGTCACATACAACAAGCCCAGGAGCAGCAGTGGACGCAGCCCCGGCATCGCAAAGCCGGCGGCCAGCACCCGCGGCGTGACCCGTTGCCCGGCTTCGATGCGGGCGCAAGCCATCATGAAGCCGACCGAGAAAACCGGTATCAGCACCACCGGCAGCACCTGCCCCAGCACCGGCATGCTGCCCACTAACATTACCAGCAGCATGTAAGCCAGGAACAGGGTCGACATCTCGCCGGCCCGGCGGCGGAACAAGGCAAAGCCTTCCTTGATCCAGAGCCAACCGGTGCGGGGGGGAATCTTGTCCATGCGATGTGAGCGAAGTTTTGTAGGTTCGAGCGGACGGTCAAACCAGCGCCGGCGCCGCATGGGCGATGCGCTGCTGCAGGATGCGCTCGAAATGGGTGGGGTCATGCGGCGTCAGCATTTCGGCGTCGCGCGGCAAGTGCAGGTCATACAGGCGCGACAGCCAGAAGCGCAGTGCGGCAGCGCGCAGCATCGGTTCCCATGCTGCCTGCTCATCCGCCGTGAACGGGCGTACAGCATGATACGCGTCCAGCATCGCCCGCGCGCGCGGCGTGTCGAAGCTGCCATCGTCCAGGTTGATGCACCAGTCGTTGACAGTGACGGCGACGTCAAACAGCCAGTGGTCACAGCCGGCGAAGTAAAAGTCGAAGAAACCGGTCAGCCGCTCGCCGTCGAACATCACGTTATTGCGGAACAGGTCGGCATGAATGGGGCCGCGCGGCAAGCGGCGATAAGCGGGCGTGCCGGCGAAAGCTTCCTGGAAATGCATTTCGGCCCGCAGCAGATGCTGGCCGGACTCATCGAGGAAGGGCAGCACGACCGGGGTGGTTTCATTCCACCATGACAGGCTACGCAAGTTGGGTTGCTGCAGCGGGAAGTCGCGCGCGGCCACATGCATGCGCGCCAGCATGTCGCCCACGGCTGCGCAATGCACCGGCGCCGGCGACATCTGGTGTGCGCCTTCAAGGCGCGTGACCAGCGATGCCGGCTTGCTCTTGAGCGTTGCCACCAGCTCGCCCTGATGGTTGGGTAATGGCGCCGGCACCAGCACGCCGCGATCGGCCAGGTGCCGCATCAGGTTCAAGTAAAAGGGCAGTTGCGCGAAGCTCAGTTTCTCGAAGACTGTCAATACGAATTCGCCGCTTTCGGTGCTGACGAAAAAATTGCTGTTCTCTATGCCCGAAGCGATGCCCTTGATGGCTGTGGCCGCGCCGACCGGAAATTGCGCCGACCAGGCACGGAATTCATCAAGGGTGACGGGAGTAAAGACAGCCATGTAGGAAGGGAAAAGAATCCGGTTGGAGTATTGTCGGCGTTGCCCGGCGGCGCTGCCCGGACGACGCCTTGTCAGGGCCTGGTGGCAGCGGGCGCAGCAGGTGGCGCGGGCGGCTGCGGCATGGTCGCTGCGGCGTTCGCATCCGGCTCTTTGCGGCGCTCGGTATTGAATTCATGCACTTGCCATTGCGGCGGGCGATTGACGCTGGCGCGCCAGTCACCTGAATTGGCACGGCTCTCGGGAACGATGTTGGGAACCACGGTATAGGTATTGCCGCCGCTGGTGACGCGTACCGAGGTCACGCGGCCATCCTCGCGTTTTTCCTGGATCTGGTTCTCTGTCGGGCGCGACGGAATGGTGACCGCCGGCAGTTCCCCTTCCTCCAGCTTTTCCAGTCGCGGCGGGGGCGGCGCCTCAGCCCGGGCCGGAGCCTGCGCCTGCACGACGGGCGCTGCAACCAGCAAGATCGCAAGCAGCGCGTAAGCAGCGATCAGGTTTTGGACGGCAGACGGTGCGCGCAGGATAGGCATGGCTGGTTCGATATTGACGGTCGTTCGCAACTGGCTATCGTGCGGGCCAGGGCTAAGCAGGATTGTAACGCAGCGCGGCCATCGGCCCGAGCCAGGACGCCGGAAAACTGTCAAAAATCTATTGGCCGAATGTTCTTTAAGCGCATGCGAGCGCTTCCACACCCAACGGCCGCACGGCCGCGGCTGGGGCGCGGCGCACCGGCGCGGCCGGGTTGTTTGCCTCCGGGCCAGGCGCGGCCGGCCATCCGGCCCGATCGGCAAACTCTGCGATAATCGTCTCCATTTGCCCCGCCTGGCTGGCCCTTGAAAGCTGGCCTGCCCTCTTTTTTCACCTGCCGCCACCGCGGCACGATCTTCCTGCCGATTTCGATGGATAAAACCCTGCTGCTCGTCGATGGTTCCAGCTACCTGTACCGCGCCTTCCATGCACTGCCCGACTTGCGCAATGCCGATGGCGCGCCGACTGGCGCAATCTATGGAATGATCAACATGCTGCGCAAGCTGCGCAGCGACTATCCGGCTGCCTACATCGCGTGCGTCTTCGATGCCAAGGGCAAAACTTTCCGCGACGATCTCTATGCCGACTACAAGGCAAACCGCGCCTCCATGCCCGAGGACCTGGCGCGCCAGATCGTGCCGATACATGAAGCCGTGCGTGCCATGGGCTGGCCCATCATCGAAGTCGAAGGCATTGAAGCCGACGACGTGATCGGCACCCTGGCCGTGGAAGCGGTCAAGCATGGCATGCGCACCGTCGTCTCCACTGGCGACAAGGACCTGGCGCAGCTGGTAAACGAGCATGTGACGCTGGTGAATACCATGAGCAACGAGCGCTTCGACCGCGAAGGCGTGATTGCCAAGTTCGGCGTGCCGCCCGAGCGCATCGTCGACTACCTGTCGCTAGTGGGCGATACGGTGGATAACGTGCCCGGCGTGGACAAGGTCGGGCCCAAGACTGCGGCCAAGTGGATTGCGCAATATGGCTCGCTGGACGCCATCATCGAGAATGCGCCAAAGATCACGGGCGCAGTCGGCGAAAACCTGCGCCGCGCGCTCGACTGGCTGCCACAGGCGCGCGTGCTGGTGACCGTCAAGACCGATTGCGACCTGACCCGGCACATGGTGTCGATCCCCGAGTCGCTGGCGCAAAAGCCGGAAGACCGCCAGGCACTGCGCGACTTCTTTGCCCGCAATGGCTTCAAGACCTGGCTGCGTGAATTGAATACCGAGCTTGGCGTGACCGCGACCGACGCACCGGCGCAGGCTGGCGGTGGCCAGGGTGGCCTGTTCGATGCGCCCGCGGCGCCAGCCGCTGCACCGGTGATTTCCCACGAAACCGTGCTGACTGAAGAAGCGCTCAACGAATGGCTGCAACGCATCGACGCCGCCACCCTGACTTCTTTCGATACCGAAACCACGTGCCTGGAGCCGATGGAAGCCGAACTGGTCGGCATTTCCCTCAGTTGCGAGCCGGGCGTAGCGGCGTATATACCGGTGGCCCATCGCTACCCGGGCGCGCCGGCACAGTTGTCGCGTGAACTGGTGCTGGCGCGCATGAAGCCCTGGCTGGAAGATGCCAGCAAGCCCAAGCTCGGCCAGAACCTCAAATACGATAGCCATGTGCTGGCCAACCACGGCATCAGGCTGCGCGGCGTCGTGCATGACACGCTGCTCGAATCCTATGTATTCGAGGCGCACCGGCCGCATGACATGGATAGCCTGGCGCTGCGCCACCTGGAACGCAAGACCATCAGCTTCCAGGATGTGTGCGGCAAGGGCAGTTCGCAGATTTGCTTCGACCAGGTCGAACTGGGCCGCGCCACCGAATACGCGGCCGAGGATGCCGACGTCACGCTGCAGTTGCATCATGCGATGTGGCCGCGCATAGAAAAGAGCGACAAGCTGCGCTACGTCTATGAAAAGATAGAGATGCCCACCGCCGTCGTGTTGCAGAAGATGGAGCGCAATGGCGTGCTGCTGGATGCGCCGCTGCTGGAAGCGCAGTCGGGTGAACTGGGCCGCCGGTTGATGGAAATCGAGCAGCAAGCGTATGAACTCGCGGGCCAGCCTTTCAACCTCGGTTCGCCCAAGCAGATTTGCGAGATTTTCTTCGACAAGCTGCAGTTGCCAGTGCTGAAGAAAACGCCGTCCGGCTCGCCTTCGACGGATGAAGAAGTGCTGCAAAAGCTGGCCGAGGACTATCCGCTGCCACGCGTGCTGCTGGACTACCGAAGTTTGTCCAAGCTGAAGTCCACCTACACCGACAAGTTGCCGCGCATGGTGAACCAGCGCACCGGCCGCGTGCATACCAATTACGGCCAGGCGACGGCCGTGACCGGTCGCCTCGCTTCGAACGATCCGAACCTGCAGAACATTCCGATCCGCACAGCCGAAGGCCGCCGCATCCGCCAGGCCTTCATTGCGCCGCCGGGCAGCGTGATTTTGTCGGCCGACTATTCGCAAATCGAATTGCGCATCATGGCCCACCTGTCGGGCGACGAAAATATGTTGCGCGCCTTTTCCGAAGGCGAGGATATCCATCGCGCCACCGCGGCTGAAATCTTTGGCGCCGCGCCGGCCGATGTCAGCAGCGAGCAGCGGCGCTATGCAAAGGTGATCAATTTCGGCCTCATCTATGGCATGAGCGCATTTGGCCTGGCCAGCAATCTTGGCCTGGAGCGCAGCGCCGCGCAAATGTACATCGACAAGTACTTCATGCGTTTTGCCGGCGTCAGACGCTTCATGGATTCCACGCGCGCCCAGGCTAAATCCAGCGGCTTCGTCGAAACCGTGTTCGGACGGCGCTTGTGGCTGCCGGAAATCAATTCCCCCAACGGCCCGCGCCGCCAGGGTGCCGAGCGTGCCGCCATCAATGCGCCGATGCAGGGTACGGCGGCCGACCTGATCAAGCTGTCGATGATCGCAGTGCAGGATTGGCTGGAACAGGCCGGCATGAAGACGCTGCTGGTAATGCAGGTGCATGACGAGCTGGTGCTTGAAGTGCCGGATGACGAGCTCGACACCATCAAGCGCAAGATCCCGGAACTGATGGCAAGCGTGGCCACGTTGCGGGTGCCGCTGGTGGCGGAAGTCGGCCTGGGCAGCAACTGGGACCAGGCGCACTGAGTCGCATCCGTGCCGGCGGCCGGGTGCACGCCGGCATTCTTCGCTATCATCCGTCGGGCACCCGGCGGAACGACAAAGACAAGCCCACAGAACGACAGGAGAAATGCATGAGCAGTATGCAGGACGATATCGACAGCCTGGCGCCCGCAACGAGCCTGCGCGCCGGCACCGACCGGCGCGGCTTCATCAAGGCCGCGCTGGGCACGGGCTTTGCCGCCGCGGCGCTGCCGGTAGTCGCGCAAAACGTGGTGAAGACCGATGCCGCCGGCCTGACCGCAGGCGAAATCACGGTCAATGTGAATGGCCAGGACGTGCCGGTCTATCGCGCCCAGCCCGCTGGCAAGACTGGCTTGCCGGTGATCCTGGTGATCTCTGAAATCTTTGGCGTGCATGAGCATATCGCCGACGTTGCGCGCCGCTTCGCCAAGCAGGGCTACCTGGCGCTGGCGCCGGAATTGTTCGTGCGCCAGGGCGACCCGACTTCCTACGGCACCATGGCCGACCTGATGCGCGAAGTCATTGCCAAGGTGCCCGATGAGCAGGTCATGGGCGACCTCGATGCAGTCATAGCCTGGGCCGGCCAGAATGGCGGCAATATCCAGAAGGCTGGCATCACCGGTTTCTGCTGGGGCGGGCGCATCACCTGGCTGTACAGCGCGCACAATCCACAGATGAAAGCCGGTGTTGCCTGGTATGGCCGCCTGGTGGGCGACAAAACCGCCCTTGCGCCGCGCCATCCGGTGGATATCGCGCCCACGCTGAAGGTGCCCGTGCTGGGCCTGTATGGCGCCAAGGATGCCGGCATACCGCTGGCCAGCGTCGAGCAAATGGAAACCGCGCTTGCCCAGGGCAGCAGCAAATCGCAATTCGTCGTCTATCCGAATTCGCCGCATGCCTTCCATGCAGATTACCGCCCCAGCTATGTCGAGGCGGATGCCAAGGATGGCTGGAACAAGGCGCTCGACTGGTTCCACAAGCACGGCGTGGCCTGAGCCGGGCAAGCCCGGCTGCAGCATGGGCCGGTAACGCTGGCCGGTCCGGCAGGCAGTGACAAATAACCGGCATGCGGCTTTTGCGCGGTTTGCGCAAAAGCCGCATGCCGTGCTTTAATCTGCCGCTTCATTTTCCCTCGAGGTTCCCATTAACACCACGCTGCTTTATATCTTGCTGGCCACCGGCGTTGCCGGCTTGCTGAGCATCAGCGCAGCGGCGCTGTTTTCGTTTTCGCTGCTGTCGCGCATGGTGGAACGGATGGTGAGCCTGTCGGTCGGCATCCTGCTGTCGACTTCACTTTTGCATTCGCTGCCCGAAGCCTTTGAATCGAAAGCGGACCCACGTTCGCTGTTTGCGACGCTGCTGGCCGGCTTGTTTGCATTCTTCCTGCTCGAAAAGATGGCAGTGCTGCGCCACTCGCATCATCACGAGGGCGATGGCCACGGCCATGAACATGGCCATGACCGGCATGAAGCCGGGCGTTCGGGATGGATGATCCTGATTGGCGACGGCCTGCACAATTTCACCGACGGCATCCTGATCGCAGCCGCTTTCCTGGCCGACCCGCGGCTGGGGCTGGTTACGGCCCTGGCTATCACTGCACATGAAATACCGCAGGAAGTGGGCGACTTCATCGTGCTGATGAATGCCGGTTTCAGCCGCACCCGCGCCTATGTCTACAACCTTGTATCGAGCGCGATGGCAGTGCTGGGCGGCTTGCTGGGATACGCAACCCTGGGCCACGGCACGCACTGGATTCCCTATGTGCTGGTGCTGGCATCGTCGGGCTTCATCTATATCGCCGTCAGCGACTTGATGCCGCAGATGCAGCGGCGTGCAACCTTGCGCAATACGGTGCCCCAGGTGCTATTGATTGCAACCGGCGTGGCGGTGGTGCTGCTGCTGACGCAGCTGACCAGCCACCTGCCTTAAGCCGCCAGGCCGACCTTCAGGCCGACCTTCAGGCCGGGCCGGTCGCCACTGGTCGCGCCGGGTCGGCGCACCATTCGCTCCACGAACCCGGATACAGCGCCGCGCCCGGCATGCCGGCCACTTCCAGCGCCAGCAGGTTATGGCAAGCGCTCACGCCCGAGCCGCATTGCATGACGGCGCGGGCCGGGTCCGGCACCAGCGCCGAAAACGCCGCCCGCAATTCAGCGGCCGGCTTGAAGCGGCCGCTTGCATCCAGGTTGTCCTTGAAGAAGCGGTTGCGTGCGCCGGGAATATGGCCGCCGACCGGATCCAGCGTTTCATTCTCGCCGCGGAAGCGGTCCGGCGCGCGCGCATCAACGATGAGCGGCGCGGCATTGCCGAGCAAGTCGGCAGCAGCGACGCTGCGCGCCAGCGATGCGCGCGCCATGAACTGGCCGGGCGGGCGCGCCGCAGTTTCAGTGGAGAGGGCCTGGCCAGCAGCGGTCCAGGCCGGCAAGCCGCCATCAAGCACCGCGACGGCTTCATGCCCGACCCAGCGCAACATCCACCACACCCGGGCGGCATACATGCCACCGTGCGCATCGTAGGCCACGACCTGCGATTGCGGGTTCACGCCCCAGCGCCGCAGGGTCGCAACGAATGCCTCTTTGGCGGGCAGCGGATGGCGGCCCCGAAAGGCGCCATCGGGCGCCGGCGATTTGTCGGACAAGTCGCGGTCCAGGTCGGCGAATTGGGCGCCCGGTATGTGGCCGGACTCATAAGCGGCGCGACCGGCCGCAGGCGCGGCCAGGTCATGGCGGCAATCAAGCACGATCCAGCCTGGGTCGCCAAGGTGCGCGGCCAGCGTGGCGGCATCGACCAGCGGGCCAATATTCATGGCTGCACCGCGATGCGCGAGCGATACCATTCATGGAAATGCTGCATGCCGTCTTCCATCGGCGATTGATAGGGGCCGACTTCATTCACGCCGCGATCGAGCAGGATCTTGCGGCCGGCATCCATGCGCAGCGCGATTTCGTCATCCTCGACGCAGGTTTCCATATAAGCCTCGCGCTCGGCTTCGACGAATTCGCGCTCGAAATGCACGATTTCCTCGGGATAGTAAAACTCGACCACATTCAACGTCTTTTGCGGACCTTGCGGCCACAAGGTCGAGATCACCAGCACATGCGGATACCACTCGACCATGATGTTCGGGTACAGCGTCAGCCAGATCGCGCCGAACGGCGGCGCCTCGCCATTGCGGAACTGCAGCACCTGTTCCTGCCAGCGGCGGTATTTCTCTGAACCGGACTTGCGCAGCGACTGGTTCACGCCCACCGTCTGCACGCTGTACTGTTCGCCGAATTCCCATTTCAGGTCGGAGCAGGTGACGAAATTGCCCAGCCCCGGATGGAAGGGTTCGACGTGGTAATCCTCGAGATAGACCTCGATGAAAGTCTTCCAGTTGTAATCGACCACATTCGATTCGACGTGGTCCAGCATGTAACCTGAAAAGTCCAGGTCGCGCGTCACACCCAGTTTTGACAGGATGCCTGCAACGTCCACCCCATTCTGTTCGAACAGCATGCCGTTCCAGGACTGTAGCGGCGTGCGCGACAGGTTCAGGCAGGGCGTCTCGCCAAAATGCGGCGCGCCGATCAATTCACCTTTGAGATCGTAGGTCCAGCGATGCAGCGGGCAAACGATATTGCGCGCATTGCCGCGGCCATCGAGCATCTTGGCTTGCCGGTGGCGGCAGACATTGGACAACAGCTGGATGCCCTGCGGGTCGCGCACGAGCATGCGGCCCTCGTTTTCCCATGGAAGAGTCGCGAAGTCGCCGTTATTGGGCACCATGAGTTCATGGCCGACATAGCGCGGCCCGCGCTGGAAAAGCAATTGCGCTTCCTGCTGCAGCAATTTGTCGTCGAAATAGACGTTGACCGGAAGTTGCGCGTTCGAGCGCGCGAGTTTGGCAATCGAGGCCAAATCGGACATCCCCACCCCCAAATTAATTTGCACCAACCTAAGAGAGAAAGAATCCGCAAAAACCTGTTTTCAAACGAGAAGAAGAGGAGATTTTGGACAGAGCCCGAAATTATACCCGAGTCCACGGCGCCGAATTTCGCCCGGAAGCTGCCTGCACGGCAACTTTGACCTGTATTGATCTGCAACAGTGCGGCGATTCCGTCGCCGGATGCCACCGGCACTTGCCGCCAGCGAACCCGCGGCGGGGGTTTGCACTAAAATAGCGAGTTCCTTACCCAGATCGCATATATGGCACAAGCTCCTGTCACCGGTCCCGCGCCGGCTTCTTTTGAAGAAGCCATGGCTGAACTGGACAAGCTCGTCGGACAGATGGAGTCGGGCCAGTTGCCACTGGAAGCCTCGATTGCTGCTTACCAACGCGGGTCTGAGCTGGTCAAATTTTGCGCTGCCCAGCTGGACCGGGTGGAAAACCAGGTCAAGCTGCTGGAGGGGGATATGCTGAAACCCTTCGCCGCCGAGGATGCGCAGGCTGGAAGCGACGAATGAGGCCGGATGATTTCGCCGCCTGGAGCCGTCAAGTCCAGGTGCAGATGGAAGATACGTTGGACGCCTTGCTTCCGGCACCGGAAGCGGTGCCGGCGCGCCTGCACCAGGCGATGCGCTATGCGGTACTGGATGGTGGCAAGCGCGTGCGGCCCTTGCTGGTATTTGCGGCTGGCGAATTGGTGCGGGCGCCCGTTGCACTGTTGGCGCGGGCTGCCGCGGCCGTGGAAATGATTCACGCTTATTCGCTGGTGCATGACGACATGCCTTGCATGGATGACGACGCGCTGCGCCGGGGCAAGCCAACCGTGCATGTCAAATATGACGAGGCGACGGCGCTGCTGGTAGGTGATGCCTTGCAAGCGCAAGCTTTTGGCATCCTGGCCGACAGCAACTGCAGCCCCTCCAGCCGGGTGGCAATGCTGTCGCTGCTGGCATCGGCTTCAGGCTCGGGCGGCATGTGCGGCGGCCAGGCGATCGACCTGGAAAGCGTGGGGATGCCCTTGACGCTGCAGGAACTGGAACAGATGCACAGGCTGAAAACCGGCGCCTTGTTGCGGGCCTCGGTTTTGCTGGGCGCGCTCTGTGGCGATGAGCCGCTCAATAGCGCCGGGCGCGCCGCGCTGGAAGCGTATTCACAGGCCGTTGGCCTGGCTTTCCAGGTGGTGGATGACGTGCTCGACGCGACTGCCGATTCGCAGACTCTGGGCAAGACCGCCGGCAAGGATGCGCAGGACAACAAGCCCACTTATGTCTCGATCCTGGGGCTGGACGCGTCGCAGGCGCTGGCGAAAAAGTTGAGTAATGAAGCCCACCAGGCGCTTGGCCTGTGGGGCGATGATGCCATGCGGCTGCGCCAGCTCGCAGACCTGATCGTGCAGCGCAAGGCTTAGCCAGGAATTATGGATCTCCTCAAAAACATTGATAGCCCGGCCGATTTGCGGCGCCTGAACCGCAGCCAGTTGAAACCGCTGGCCGACGAGTTGCGCGCCTTCGTGCTGGATTCCGTTTCCAAGACTGGCGGCCATTTGTCGTCCAACCTGGGCACGGTCGAGCTGACGATTGCGCTGCACTATGTTTTCAACACGCCCGAAGACCGCATCGTCTGGGACGTGGGCCACCAGACCTATCCGCACAAGATCCTGACCGGTCGCCGCGACCAGATGCATACGCTGCGCCAGATGGATGGCATCTCCGGTTTCCCGCGGCGCGCGGAAAGCCCGTTCGACACCTTTGGCACCGCGCATTCGTCAACCTCGATCTCCGCAGCCCTGGGCATGGCGCTGGCTGCGCGCAGCCAGGGGCATCAACGGCATGCAGTGGCCGTGATTGGCGATGGCGCCATGACAGCCGGCATGGCTTTCGAAGCGCTCAATAATGCCGGCGTGCATGAAGACGTGAAGCTGCTGGTGATCCTGAACGACAACGACATGTCGATCTCGCCGCCAGTGGGTGCGTTGAACCGCTACCTGGCGCGCCTGATGTCGGGCAAGTTTTACGCCACCGCGCGCAACGTCGGCAAATCCGTGCTGCCGGGGCCGATGCTGGAACTGGCCAAGCGGCTTGAAGAACATGCCAAAGGCATGGTCATGCCAGCCACGCTGTTCGAGGAATTCGGCTTCAATTACATCGGGCCGATCGATGGCCATGACCTCGATGCACTGGTGCCGACGCTGCAAAACCTGCGCAACCTGAAGGGGCCGCAATTCCTGCATGTGGTGACGCGCAAAGGCCAGGGCTACAAGCTGGCCGAGGCTGACCCGGTGCTGTATCACGGTCCCGGCAAATTCAATCCCGACGAAGGCATCAAGCCGGGCAAGCCCGGCAAGCTGACTTACACCCAGGTATTTGGCAACTGGTTGTGCGACATGGCTGCGCATGACCAGCGGCTGGTCGGTATTACGCCAGCCATGCGCGAGGGTTCGGGCATGGTGCAATTCGAGCAGCGCTTCCCGGAACGGTATTACGACGTAGGCATCGCGGAGCAGCATGCGGTGACTTTCGCGGCCGGCATGGCTTGCGAGGGCATGAAGCCGGTGGTGGCGATTTATTCCACCTTCCTGCAGCGCGCCTACGACCAGTTGATACATGACGTGGCGCTGCAAAACCTGGACGTGACCTTCGCGCTCGACCGCGCCGGCCTGGTCGGCGCAGATGGCGCCACGCATGCCGGCAATTACGACCTGGCTTACTTGCGCTGCATACCCAACATGGTGGTGATGGCGGCCTCAGATGAAAACGAGTGCCGGCAAATGCTGTCGACCGCCTTCGACTATCCCGGCCCCGCTGCGGTGCGCTATCCGCGCGGCACCGGCGTGGGCGCGGCGGTGCAGCCTGGCCTGGCAACGATTGCGCTGGGAACCGGCGAAGTGCGGCGCCAGGGCAAGGATATTGCGATCCTGGCTTTTGGCACCATGCTGGCGCCGGCCCTGGCCGCGGGCGACGAACTGGGCGCCACTGTTGTCAACATGCGTTTCGTGAAGCCGCTCGACATCGCTTTGGTGCGCGAACTGGCGCAAAGCCATGCTGCCATCGTGACGGTTGAAGAAGGCTGCCTGCCCGGCGGCGCCGGTTCGGCCGTGGCCGAAGCGCTGGCCGAAGCCGGCATCGTGAAACCGGTCTTGCATTTGGGCTTGCCGGACAAATTTATTGACCACGGCGATGCCGCGGCCCTGCTTGGCCTTTGCGGATTGGATGCACCCGGCATTGCGCGGTCGATCAAGCAGCGCTTTGGCAAGGGTGAGCCGCGCCTGGTCGTGAACAACTAACGAAAAATAATTTCCTCGGATCGGCGCAGCGCCTGGTGGCGCGCCGGTTCCAATGTTTTGGGCCGCTGGCCCGCCACAACTTACAGGGCAATCCATGAATACCCGCGACCTCGGCCTGACTGCCATTCCGGACGTGCAAAGCACCGTCGATACGCGCCGCATTGCGATCCAGCGTGTTGGCGTCAAGGGCGTGCGCTATCCGGTATCGATCCGGTCGGGGGAGCAAATCCACCAGTCAGTCGCCACCTGGAACCTTTACGTCCACCTGCCCGAAGACCAGAAGGGGACGCACATGTCGCGTTTCCTCGCGCTGCTGGAAGAAAACCGCGCGCCGCTCGACCTGGCTTACTTCAGCGCGCTGCTGCGGCGCATGTTGGCCTTGCTTAATGCCGAAAGCGGCCGCATTGAAGTCAGCTTCCCGTATTTCATCAACAAGACCGCGCCCGTCTCTGGCGTGCAAAGCCTGATGGATTATGAAGTCGGCATGAGTGGCGAAATCCGCAACGACCACGTTGAGGTGACCTTGAAGGTGCTGGTGCCCGTGACCAGCCTGTGCCCCTGCTCGAAAAAGATTTCAGCTTACGGCGCCCACAACCAGCGCTCCCATATCACCGTAAATGCGGTGTTGGCAGAAGAAGTGTCGATCGATGCACTGATTGCCGGCATAGAAGCCCAGGCTTCGTGCGAACTGTATGGCTTGCTCAAGCGGCCGGATGAAAAATACGTCACCGAGCGCGCTTACGAAAACCCCAAGTTTGTCGAAGACCTGGTGCGCGATGTCGCCGGCATGCTCAATGCCGATTCGCGCATCGCGGCGTATGTGCTGGAAGCGGAAAACTTTGAGTCCATCCATAATCATTCGGCGTATGCGCTGATTGAGGCGGACAAGCGCTGATCGAGGCTAACAAGCGCGGACAAGCCTGCCGCGCTTGGACTTCATCCGCTATTGGAACAAGCGCGCATCCAGTTCTTGCAGCAGCTGCACCTCCAGTGTCGAAGGCAGGTTAGCAGCCTCTTCCCGCAAGGCGGCGAGCACCGTGCGCTGTTGCTTGGCCATGAGCCGGGCGTCGCCAGTGGCACAGTTCATCAGCTTCAGCGCAAATTCCAGGGCGACTGGAGGAATGCCGGACGAATCCTTTGCACGGATCTGGCTGATCCTCAGCGCCAGTCCTTTCAAGAGCTGGAAACGCAGCACCCGGCTACCTGCCTGTGCGATTAACTCAAACATGTCGGGTAGGTGGGCGATGCTGCGCAAAGCGCCCTCGCACAGCACCTTCACCAGATCCCTGCGGGCTTGCTTGCTGAAGTGGCTGCAAAATGCCAGCGCGTCTTTGAAACTCCCAGGCTGAAACTTCCACGGCTTGTATCCCTTGTTGGTTGCAAGCGTCCGGCCTAGCCATTCCTGTTGGCGCGCCGGATGGTGGCCCAGCAGTTCTACCAGCGCCTTGGCGGCTTTGGCCAGGTCGTCGCGGTGGAAGCGGTAAGCCAGGCCGTCAAACATGCCGGTGTCTATAGCGTTCAGATCGCGGGTTTGCTTCAGCAACAACAGGTGGCCCGCGGACTTCGTGTCGTCGCCCCAGTGCTTCAGCCAACCTCTGGCCCACTTCGACGCCTGCCGGCTGACCGGTGCCTGCCCGCTGCTGCCGTCGGCGCGCTTCAGCAAACTATCCAGGAAATCAAGCTCGGCCCCAGCCGGTTGCTGCGCCAGGATCTGTTCAACGGCGCGGTACAGCCTCGATTTGAAATTGGATAGTTCCTGGTACATCGCCAAACTGGAATCAGGCGAGATTTTGACTTGGTCACCGTAGCGCGACAGCCATACGACCAGGTCAAGGACTGGGCCCGGCAACGCAGCCGCAGACTTCGCGAGGGAAAGGCAATAACAGGCCACGGCGAAACCAGCCGGGCGGAACGGCGCGTCCAGCGACTCGAAGGCTGCAAACAGGTGGTTGAACCCCTGGATGAAGGACTGGTCCGCGGGCTCGGCTGTCATTTGCCGCTTGAGCGATTGAACTGCTTGTGCGAAGGCTTGAGCCGCGGGCGCATACGACAGCACGACAAAAGTCGCGACCAGCGCACTCGCGGGGGTGGGATGGTTGACCGTACCAGCGGCAAGGTCAACGAGAAAACTTTGCTCGTCCCCTGCCTGCGCCAGCAGCTTGGGCAGGGATTGCAGCAGCGAATCATAAAAACCCCACGTAGGAGGCGCGAAATTGGCGCGCGCGTGCTGGTAGCGGAACGCCGTTGCCAGCAGGCGTGTCGATATTGCAGTCAGTTCCGGGTGCAATTGCACCGGTTCCATTGCACGCAGTATGCGAAGCCAGTTCCATAAGTTGAAGTGCTCCGGACCCCGCAGGACTTTTTCCAATAACTTTGCTTCCAGGCGCGCCAGGTAGGGCGCAGTCATCCCGCGCGCCTCGCCCAGCAGCACGTGGAGTGCGGCTGTGCTATCCCGGTAGCGACGTATCGCTGGCAGGGCAACTTCAAGTAACCAGATAAGGGCATTTACCCTATCGGCATCCTCCATGGAAGGCAGGGCGCTGGACAAAGCACGGACAACCATTTGTCTCCGGGCCCCATCCGGGTCGTTCAGTACGCTGAGCGGTGCCGGGTCGTGTAATGCCTCTCCAAAAAGCACCGTCGCGCGCACCCGTGCTTCATTCGCAAAAATAGTGGTTTCTTTCTTTACCTCAAGGTAACGCCAGCCGCCATGTTCAGCCAGCCGGGCAAATGCTTGCGCCACCTCGTCCTTGGCCAGGAGGCCAATCGTGGAATTGAGGTATCCAGGCAGGAGCGAGTTGTCACCGGTATGACGGATCACTTGCAAAAGCTGCGGCTGTGCCTCGCGCCACAATGCGGCGCGATACTTTTCCGGTACCCGGGTCATCAGGCTGGACCGCATCGCATTGACCAGGGTGCCAGCTATTTCGCAGCTGACGCGGCTTGCCAGTGACAGGATCGTTTTCATGCCAAGCCGCCAATATGCCAACCCGGGCTTTGCTATTTTCCGGGCCGGCGGCTTCAGCGCCAACATACGATCGCTGCCTTTTGGGGCGAGATAGGCAGCAGCCCGCCGCAACTGCATGCGCAGCGCCCTGGCCATGCCTTGCCCGTCAAACCTTGCAAACAGAACGGCCGACCTGATGGTCAGCATCAGGATATGCAAGTCGAATTGCTCTACAGGCGGAAGCTGAAGCAGTAACTTTCCGAATCGCTCCTCCAGGTGAGACGTTTCCACTTCATCACGCGATCCCATCTGATCGGCTACCAGGTGTGACAGCCTGTAAAAGAGGCTGACGCGATTGCACAGTCCGCTGGATGTGTGAGTTGAGGGCGCGCCGGGTACAGGCAGCTCGACCGCCGCCTCCGCGATCTGCAAAATGGCATTGGCCTGGGCATTGGGGCCGAAGTGCCGGGCGCGCTGGAGCAGGCTGTCGAGCACCTGTAGCTGCAGGTCCTGGGGGTACATGTGCAAGTTACGCAACCGCTGGTAGAACTCGACTAGCTTGATAGCGGAATGCTTGACCGCTGCGGCCCGCCACCTGATGCGGCGTTCCGGCGCCATCAGGGCGTGGAAAAATTTTGAGGTGCCGGCCAGCGGCATGACGTCCTTATCCCGGAGTTTTTGGACGACCCGGATGCAGATGTCATGCGTGAGGCCCATCGGCGCTTCATAGCGATCCGCCCCGGCGCGGGAGATTCCCGGATCCGGGTCGTTTATAGCGAGCGGTGCGGTGGGCCTTGGAAGTTCAGAGCTGGCGGGTGAGGTCATGATGGGGCGACGTTGACAAGAGGCGTCTTCGTAACCCGCATTCCATGACGGTTCCTATAGCGATCTGGCAGGGTGTTTGCAAGGTGTTTATGGGTGCCGCTTTATCGACACTAGTGCGAACTTCACTCCCGCCTCAGCCAAAGCACATCTGCGCCACCCGCATGCCGGTTCAGCGTCCTGGCAAGTACGAACAACAAATCCGATAACCGATTCACGTATTGCAAGGGCGCCGCATTTAAGGTCTCTGCATGACTCATGGCGACCATCGCTCGCTCTGCCCTCCGGCAAACCGTGCGGCATACATGTGCCAATGCCGCAGCTCGCGCGCCGCCGGGCAGTATGAATTCTTCCAGCGCCGGCAGGCTGGCATTGTATTTGGCCAGCAATTCATCCAGCCGTGCCACTTGCGCACTGGTAAGCAAGCTGTAGCCCGGTATGCATAGCTCCCCGCCAAGGTCAAACAAGTCATGCTGTATGGCGCGCAGCTCAGCCTGCAAGTCTTGCGGCATGTCTTCGCACAGCAGCACGCCAAGATGCGAGTTCAGTTCATCCACATCGCCCATGGCCTGCACCCGCAGCGCATCCTTGGCTGTGCGGCTGCCATCGCCCAGGCCGGTGGTGCCATCGTCGCCGGTGCGCGTGGCGATTTTCGAAAGTCGCTTGCCCATGATGTTGGAAGTGCAAAGAAAGAGAAACGATTGACGGGCCGCCATGCGTGCAAAAAGGAATACAGCGGGACCGGGCGAGAATAAGGCAAAATTCCGGTATTCGCTGGATTGCCTGTCGCCATGGATGGACGACGCGCCCGGCGACGATCCGGAGAAAGCAATGAACCACCCCGCCCCGCTGGCCGCTGCGCGCCGCCAGTTATCCGACGAATTCCTGCATGCCCTGCGCGCGCTGTACGGCGATCGGCTGTCGACTTCGCTTGCCATGCGCGAGCATCATGGCAAGGATGAATCGTCCTATGACCCGATGCTGCCCGACGCCGTCGTATTCGCCCATTCCACTGAAGAAGTTGCCGCCACTGTCGCGCTATGCGAGCGCCACCTGGTGCCAGTCATTCCCTATGGCACGGGCACTTCGCTTGAAGGTCATATCCTGGCGCTGTCGGGCGGCATTTCGATCGACCTGTCGCAAATGAACCGCATCGTCGCAGTCCATCCACAAGACTTGACGGTGACCGTGCAGCCAGGTGTAACCCGCAAGCAGCTGAACCAGGAAATCAAGGACACGGGCTTGTTCTTTCCGATCGACCCGGGCGCGGATGCATCGCTGGGCGGCATGAGCGCAACCCGCGCTTCGGGCACCAATGCAGTACGCTACGGCACCATGCGTGAAAACGTGCTTGGCCTGACAGTCGTCACCAGCAGCGGCCGCGTGATCAAGACTGGCACCCGGGCCAAGAAATCAGCCGCCGGCTATGACTTGACGCGCTTGTTCGTCGGCAGCGAAGGCACGCTCGGCGTGATCACTGAAATCACGCTCAAGCTGTATCCGCAGCCGGAATCGATTTCCGCCGCCGTCTGCTCTTTCCCCGACATTGCCAGCGCAGTCAATACCGTCATCGTCGCAATCCAGGCCGGCATTCCGCTGGCGCGGGTTGAGTTCCTGGATGAGAACGGCGTCAAGGCAATCAACAAGCATGACAAGCTGGCGCTGCCGGAAAAACCTTTGCTACTGTTTGAATTCCACGGCAGCGCTAGCGGCGTGCAGGAACAGGCGGAGCAGGTGCAGGCAATCGCTGGTGAGCACGGCGCCATCGGCTTTGAATGGGCGACCCGGCCGGAAGACCGCTCGCGCCTGTGGCAGGCGCGGCACAATGCCTATTTCGCGCTGCTGCAGATGCGGCCCGGTTCACGCGCCATTTCCACCGATTGCTGC
>JAQGMC010000018.1 GCA_028292545.1 Paucimonas sp. | reverse complement strand
CCACCGCGAAGTGGAAGCTGGTCGGCCAGGGCGTGATGTTCGCGCAACTGAAGCTGACTCCCGGCCGCAATGCGGATGGCGGCGGCGCCTTCGTCAATCCCGACCAGTGGGATGGCTACCAGCCGGCGCGCGAGCGTGTCTACAGCATGCTGGCCAATGGCGGCGGCGGGGCTGCGCTCAGCAATGTCGTATTCCTGACTGGCGACTTGCACAGCGCCTGGGCCGCAGACCTGACGCCCGATCCAAACAATCCGGACGTGGCCAGCGGCGGCTATGACGCCGCCAGCGGCGCCGGTTCGCGCGCGGTGGAATTCGTCGCGACTTCGATCACGTCGCCAGCGCTGGAGGATTTCCCGCGCATTCCCTTATCGGCAGCGCAGGTGGCGAACCCGCACGTCAAGTATGTGGAACTGGACCGGCGTGGCTATCTGCTGCTCGATATCGATGCCGATCGCGTCGTGGGGGAATGGTGGTATGTCGACACTGTGCTGCAGCCAAGCACGGGCCATGTGTTCGGGCAGGCGATGCAGGTGCGCGCCGGCGCGCCGCACATGATTGCCGCAACCCGCACCGAGGCGCGCCCCACCCCGCCGCCTCTGGCGGCGTAAAGCAGGCCGGGCTCAGGCGTCTTGGAGCGCCTTTTGCAGGCCAGTCAGGTCATAGGGCTTGGGCAGCAGGATGAACGGGAAACCCGGCAAGTCCTGCAGCGCCTCGCCATAGCCGGAAGCGAAAATCACTTTCATCCCCGGATGGCGCTGTTTCGCGATTTTCGCCAGCTCCACGCCATTGATGCCGGGCAGGGAGAAGTCTGCAAACAGGATGTCGAATGACTGGCCGGCCAGCATTTCCAGCGCTGCCTCGCCTGAGCCCAGGCCACGGGGCTCGTAGCCCAGCAGGCTCAGCAGTTCGCACACCATCTGCTGGGCGTCGAGGTTGTCTTCCACCACCAGGACCCGCTTGCCGCCGGCTGGCGCTGGTGCTGGTGCTTGCGCCAGGACCGTCTCAGGCGTGGGCCCGGACGCCAGTTGCCGGGCCAGCATCACTTGCTGGCGATTGGCCAGCAAGTGCCGCAGCTTGCGCGCCAGTTGCTCGCGCCGGTAAGGTTTGCTCAACAAGTGCACGCCGGGGTCAAGCCGGCCGCCGTGCACGATTGCATTCTGCGTATAGCCCGATGTGAACAGCACTTCAATGCCGGGAATCAGTTGCCGCGCCTGGCGCGCCAGTTCCGGGCTGCGCAAACGGCCGGGCATGACGATATCGGTGAACAGCAATTCCACCGTCACGCCGCTTTTCAGGATGGTGAGCGCGGCTTCCGCATTGTCAGCCTTCAGCACCCGGTAACCCAGTTCAGACAGCATCTCCACTGCGGTCGCCTGCACCGCCAGGTCGTCTTCCACCACCAGGATGGTTTCGCTGCCGCCTTCCAGGGGACCGCTGGGCGCCAGCGGCAAGTCGACTTCGATGTCGAACGAGCGCGGGAAGTACAGCCGCACCGTCGTGCCATGCCCGACTTCACTGTAGAGCTTGAAGTGGCCGCCGCTTTGCTTGACGAAGCCATACACCATGCTCAAGCCCAGGCCGGTGCCCTTCTCTTCCGGCTTGGTGGTGAAGAAGGGTTCGATCGCGTGTTCCATCACCTCGGGCGTCATGCCGCAGCCGGTGTCGGTGATGGCCAGCAGCACATACTGGCCCACCGCAACATCCGGCTCGAACTTCACGTAGTCGTCATCCAGCACCGCATTGCTGACTTCAATCGTCAACCTGCCCTGCGCCTCCATGGCATCGGCGGCGTTGATGGCCAGGTTCAGTATCGCGTTTTCCAGCAGGTGCGGATCGACCAGGGTATTCCACAAGCCGGCTGCAGCGACTGTTTCTATCTCGACGCCCTCACCCAGCGCCTGCTGCAACAAGCCTTCCATGCCATGCAGCGTGCGGCGCAGGTTGATGACGGCCGGTTGCAGCGGTTGGCGGCGGGCAAAGGCCAGCAGTTGCGAAGACAGCCGCGCGCCGCGCTCGACCGCCGAGATGGCCGCCTCAAGGCGCCTGGCCGCCTGTTCATCCGTGCCGACATGGGGCTGCAGCAATTGCAGGTTGCCGCCCACGATCTGCAACACATTGTTGAAATCGTGCGCGACGCCGCCGGTCAGGCGGCCGATGGATTCCAGCTTCTGCGCCTGTTGCAATGCCGCCCGGGTTTCTTCCAGGGCCTGGGTGCGTTCGCGCACCACGTCTTCCAGTTCGGTCTGGTAACGCTTGACCTCGTCCTGGGCCAGTTTGCGTTCGGTGACATTATTGCCCTGCACGAAAATGCCACTGGGCTTGCCTTGCGCATCGAAAATCGGCTGGTAGATGAAATCGAGGAAGATGGTTTGCAGCGGTGCGCCCTCGTGCATCCGTATCGTGACCGGCACGTCAAAGCCAAGGAAGGGTTCGCCGCTGGCATAGACCTGGTCCAGGACTTCATACAGACCCTGGCCGGCCAGTTCCGGCAAGGCTTCGCGCAAGGTTTTGCCCACTAGCTCGCGCTGGCCCACGAGTTGGTAGTAAGCCTTGTTGGCCAACTCGAATACGTGGCTGGGTTCCTTCATCACGGCGATGAATCCCGGCGCCTGGTCGAACAATTGCAGCAGGTAGGCTTTGTCGACCTGCAACTGGCGCGCCAGCGTCAAGGCATTGCGGGTGTCTTCCAGTGCCTGGGTGCGCTCGGCTATCAGCGATTCCTGTTCCGCCTGCTTGCGCCTGACTGCGTCCTGCGCCTGCACCTGCTCGGTGACGTCGTTGCCTTGCGAAATGATGCCGATGACACGGCCATCGTCGCCAACGATGGGCTGGTAGACCAGGTCGATGAACCGGTCTTCCACTGAACCGTCGCGGGCCCGCACCTGCAGCGGCAGTGCACGGCCTACATAAGGTTCGCCAGTGGCATAGACCTGGTCCAGCAGCTCGAAAAAGCCCTGGCCTTCGAGCTCGGGCAACGCTTCGCGTACCGGCTTGCCTATGATGTCCTTGTATTCCGCCAGGCGGGCATGGGCTTCGTTTTGCAGTTCGTAGACATGTTCGGGGCCGCGGAAAAAAGTGACGAAGCCGGGCGCCTGTTCGAAAAGGCGAAGCAAGTCCTGGTATTTTTCAGCCTGGGCCCGAAGCGACGCAGCGCGCGCGTTGTCTGTTGAGTCGTGCGGACGATTCATTGATGCTCACACCAAAGGAAAATGCTGGAACGGGCAATGTCAGCTACTGCCTCAGCCTGGAAAGGAAGCCGCCCGGCCCGGGAAATGTGCCCAGAAGAAGCGCGAGCAGCGCACGGCGCAAAGTGGCCGATGATACACCCGAAGCCGGACCGCGCTATTGAGCGAAACGCTCGCCGGCCTGCGCTTGCCGGCGCCGCCCCGGCCTGCCGCAGCGGCGCTCGCCCGCTTGCAGTACGCTCTGACGGCGCAACTACCGGTTATGTCATGTTGGCCGGCTGGAAAGCTGGCATGCGGACGAGAGGAAAACACGAGCCATGCACGACTTGCCTGCCCCGCGCGCCAATGAAGCGGCATTGCCGTCGGCATCCCGCCTGCACCTTTGTGCCCCGGCCCAGCGCCCCTGGGTGCTGGCTTGCACCATCCTCGCTTCCGGCATGGTGTTCATGGATGGCACTGTCGCCAATGTTGCGCTGCCAGCCTTGCAGCGCGAGTTCGGCGCCAGCGCGGCCCAGGTGCAATGGGTAATCGAGGCTTATGCCTTGCTGCTGGCGGCGCTGTTGCTGGCCGGCGGCGCGGCCGGCGATCGCTTCGGACGGCGCCTGGTGTTCGCGCTGGGCGTGGTGCTGTTTTCGCTGGCATCGCTGGTTTGCGGCTTGGTCGGCTCGATTGAACAACTGATTGTTGCGCGCGCCGTGCAAGGCATCGGTGGTGCGCTGCTGGTGCCGGGCAGCCTGGCCATCATCAGCGCATCCTTCCCGCCTGAATTGCGGGGCAAGGCAATCGGCACCTGGTCCGGCTATTCAGCGATCACGGCCGCGATCGGCCCGGTGGTGGGCGGTTTCCTCATCAGCCATTTCTCCTGGCGCTACGCTTTTTTGCTGAACGTGCCGCTGGGCGCACTGGTGCTGGCGCTGTTGCTCAAATTCGTGCCGGAAAGCCGCAACCGCGACGCCGGCACCCGCTTTGACTGGGGCGGCGCGCTATTGGCCAGCCTGTGCCTGGGCGGCCTGGTGTTCTTTTTGATTGAAGGTCCGGGCCAGGGCTGGGGCAGCGCCACGATGCTGGGCGCCGCCGCCCTGGCCCTGGCCAGCGGCGCGGGCTTCATCGTGCTCGAACGCCGGCATCCGGCGCCCTTGCTGCCGTTCTGGTTGTTTCGCTCGCGTGACTTCAGCGGCGCCAACCTGCTGACCCTGCTGGTGTACGCCGGCCTGGGTGGCGCGCTTTATTTCCTGCCGTTGAACCTGATCCAGGTGCAGGGGTATTCCGCCACCGCCGCTGGCGCGGCCACGCTGCCCTTTGTGGTCCTGATGTTTTCATTGTCGCGCTGGAGCGGCGGCCTGGTCGCCGCCCGTGGCGCACGGCTGCCGCTCACGGTCGGCCCGGTGGTGGCTGCAATTGGCTTCTTCCTGTTCAGCCTGCCCGGTGCTGGCGGCAGTTACTGGCGCGACTGGTTTCCAGCCGTGCTGGTGCTGGGCCTGGGTATGGCGATCACGGTTGCGCCGCTGACAACGACAGTGATGAATGCCCACGGCGAGCAGCAGGCAGGCACGGCATCCGGCGTGAACAATGCCGTGTCGCGGGTGGCTGCGGCGCTGGCGATTGCGCTGCTGGGCCTGGCGATGAACGCCGGCTTCGGACGGGCGCTGGATGCGCGCATCGCAGGCCTGTCGCTCTCGCCGCAACTGCAGCAAGAGGTGCTGGCGCAACGCGGCAAGATGGGTGCAATTGCACCGCCCGCCGCCGCCAGCCCCGGCGCCGCGACTGCAATACGCGAGGCGGTGGGCCTGTCCTTCGTCGCTGGATTCCGGATTGTCATGTGGCTGGCTGCCGCCATGTGCCTGGCCGGCGCGCTCAGTGCATGGATTATGATCGGCGCTGGCAGTGTCGCGAGCCGCCCGGGCTGATGCTGGCGGGGCACACGCCGTGGCGCACGCTCGACGACAGTAGTCGCGCCGGCAATCGCAACAATCAACAATAACCAGGAGAGCGCGTGACCCGACTTGCAACTTGTGACTGGATTCGATGCTGGCGCGGCTGACGCGGGCGCTGCCCGCCTGCGGCCGGGGCCTGTGGCTGCTTGCGCTGGCCTTGCTGCTCGCGCCCCTGGCACAGGCAGCTGACGGGCCAGCGCTCAAGATCGGTTCCAAGCGCTTCACCGAGTCTTACATCCTCGCCGAGATCATGCGCGCAACGGCGGCGCCGGCCGGGCCCGTGGTGCACCGCCAGGGCCTGGGCAACACCGCGATTGTTTTCGAAGCTTTGCGCGCCGGCGAGATCGACCTGTACCCGGAATACCTTGGCACGATCGAGCGTGAACTGCTGAAGCACTCGTCTGCCGTCACGCCTGAAATCTTGCGCGCGGAGCTGGCGCAACTCGGCCTTGGCCTCGGAATCCGTTTCGGCTTCAATAATGGTTATGCGCTGGCCATGCGCGCCAGCGATGCCGAGCGCGCTGGCATACGCAGCATCGGCGACCTGGCGCGCCATCCCGAACTGAGGCTGGGCCTGTCGCATGAATTCCTGGGGCGCGCCGATGGCTGGCGCGGATTGGCTGCCCGTTACGGCTTGCCGCAACGACCCGCCGGGCTGGACCATGGCATGGCTTACCAGGCGCTGCAACAGCACAAGATCGACCTGGTCGATATCTACAGCACCGATGCCCGCATCGCGGCACTTGGCTTGCGGCTGCTGGAAGACGACCGCCAGTATTTTCCGCGTTATGACGCGGTCGTGGTTTACCGGCTCGACGTGCCGCAAAAGTTTCCCGCCGCCTGGCAGAGATTGCAGGCGCTGGAGGGCCGCATATCCGACGCCGTGATGATCGGCATGAATGCAGCCGCCGAGATCGAAGGCCATGATTTCCCGCGCATCGCGCAGGATTTCCTGCAACCCTCCCGGAAGACAGGTGCGGCTGGCGCCGCCTGGCGCGACAAGCTGTTTGGCGCCGACTTCTGGCGCCTGGCAGGGCAACATGTTTTCCTGGTTGCGAGTTCAGTCTTGCTGGCGACGGCGATAGGCGTGCCGCTCGGCGTGGCCGCGGCCCAGCTTCCGCGGCTGGGGAAAGTCGTGCTGAGTGTCGTCGGCTTGTTGCAGACCGTGCCCTCGCTGGCGCTGCTGGCGATGCTGATTCCGCTTTTGGGGACCATCGGCACCTTGCCGGCGGTGATTGCGCTGCTGTTGTATGCGTTGCTGCCGATCGTTGCCAATACTGCGTCCGGCCTGATGCAGTTGCCCCCCGGCTTGCGCCAGGCTGCGCTGGCGCTGGGGCTCGCCCGGCGCGACCGCATCCTGCATATCGACCTGCCCTTGTGCGCCCCAACCATCGTCAGTGGCATCCGTACGGCGACTGTGATTAACGTCGGCACCGCGACCATCGCCGCCTTCATTGGCGCCGGCGGTTTTGGCGAACGGATCGCGACCGGCCTGGCGCTCAACGACAGCAGCCTGCTGCTCGCCGGCGCCCTGCCCGCCGCGGCGCTGGCCCTGCTGGCGCAGTGGATGTTTGACTGGCTGGAACGAAGGGTCAGTCGCTGGCGGGGTGAAGCGGAAGTTGGTCCGGGGCGCGATTGAAGCAGCAGCATTGCTTAACGGCCGTGCAAACGTGCGTTGACCCCATCCCCACCCTAGCCCTCCCCTTGAAAGGGAGGGGATACCGTAGCCTGACCGACCCTTGAAAGGGAGGGGATACCGTAGCCTGCTGCATGATGCCGCTTTCCTTTACACTTCATCAGCCCGCGGGGCGCGCGGCCGGAGGGCGGCCAAGACGACATCAAGTAACCGGGGAGGCTGTGATGGAACCGATCGCGCTGCGATATTTTCGCGAGGTGGCTGCGCATGGTTCGGTGCGGCATGCGGCGGAGCGCATGTTCGTGGCGCAAAGCGCGGTCAGTCGCCAGGTGGCGCAACTGGAAAGCGAGCTCGGCGTGCCCTTGTTCGAGCGCCATGCGCGCGGCATGGCGCTGACTGAAGCCGGCCAGTTGTTGCTGGCGTATTCTAATGACATGCGCAGCCGCTTCGATGAACTGCGCGGCGTGATACAGGAATATGAAACCCTGCGCCGTGGCCATGCCGAGATCGCCTGCGTCGAAGGCTTGCTGACCAGTTTCATGCCCGCCGCCCTGCGCGAATTCAGCCTGGCCAATCCCGCAATCTCACTTGGTGTCGCCTCGCTTGGCTCGCAAGCGGTGGCCGAGGCCGTGGCTGAGCATCGCTTCGACCTGGGCATCGTGTTCGGCACTTGCCCACGCACCGACCTGGTGGAACTGGCGCGCATGCCCCAGCCCTTGTTTGCGGCGGTCTCGCTGCGCCATCCGCTGGCATCGCGCACTCGCTGCACGCTGGCGGACCTGGCGCCCTATCCAGTGGT
The DNA here is from genome assembly GCA_028292545.1 of Paucimonas sp. Classification (GTDB taxonomy): domain Bacteria; phylum Pseudomonadota; class Gammaproteobacteria; order Burkholderiales; family Burkholderiaceae_D; genus Lacisediminimonas. Next base: position 7,207 of record JAQGMC010000018.1, on the reverse strand, counting down.
GCTGCCCGACCGCTCGTTCCTGATCCGCCAGTTGATCGACCGCGCCTGCGCCTCGCGCAAGCTGACCCTGTCACGCATGGTGGAGAGCAATACGCTTGCCTTCGCCCAGGAGCTCGTCAGCGGCAGCGATGCGCATGTGACTTTCCTGCCCTCGGACTTGCTGCAGCCTTGCATCGAGCGCGGCAGCCTGGTCGGACTTGCGATGGATGAGCGCTCGCTGCAGGCGCGCCATGTGACCCTGGTTGCCAGCCGCACCCGCAAACTGTCGCAAGCCGCCCGGCATCTTGCCGCCTGCCTGGCTGAACGCATGAAAGCCCAGCGCCGGCCACGCAGCCGCTGACCCCCGCTGGCAGCCAAGGTCAACCGCGACCAGGCCTGCCGCCACGGCGAACCGCGGCGGCGCGAGCGTTCTCAAAATCAGAACGCTGCGCTCGAAAAACTGTTGGCCTCAATCACACGCCCGCAAGCTAGAATCGTTGCGCAAGCGCCGTCACGACCGTTGCCGTTGCCGTTGCCGCCCGCTTCACCTCAGCCGTTGCCGTCATCTCCGTCGCACCTTTGAAAGGGAACACGCATGCCTGGCTTACTCTCCCGCCTGAACCCCCTCCGTTCACCTGCCCTGCCCCGTTGGCGCTTGCTGGCTAGCCTGGCCTTGCTGCCGCTGGCGGCCCAAGTCCAGGCGCAGGCCCAGGAAACCATCCGCTTTGGCGCGCCGCTACCCCAGACCGGTGCGCTTGCGCCAGAGGCGCTCAAGCAGCAACAGGGCTATGACCTGTGGGCCGAGCAAGTCAACAAGGCTGGCGGCATCAAGGTCGGCGCGAAAAAGATGAAGGTGGAGATCGTCTATACCGACTACCAGTCCAACACGCCGCGCGCAGTGCAGGCAGCGGAAAAGCTGATCACCCAGGAAAAGGTGCATTTCCTGTTCAGCCCCTTCGGTTCGGGCGCCGCCAAGGCGGCCAGCACGGTGTCGGAAAAGTACCAGATGCCGACCATCGCCTCTACCGCCTCCTCGCCCCAGGTTTATGACCAGGGCTACAAATACCTGTTCGGCACCTTCACGCCAAACGATACGCTGACCACGCCACTGGTGAAGATCGTGCGCGACAAGGCGCCGGGCGTAAGACGGGTCGCCATCCTGGCGCGCAACGACTTGTTCCCGCTGGCGATCGCGCAAGAGATGGAGAAAGCGGCCAAGGCCAGCGGCCTGGAAGTGATCTTCTTCGAGAAATACGCCATCAACACGATGGACCATTCATCTGCGCTGTCGCAGATCAAGGCCCAGGCTCCGCACTGGATCTTTGCCACCGGCTATATCAATGACCTGGTGCTGATCAAGAAGCAGATGACGGACCAGAAGATGGAAGCGCCAGTGGTCACCATGATCGCGGGCCCGGCCTACAAGGAATTCATCGATGCCGCCGGCAAAGGCGCTGAAAACATCAGCAGCGCCGCCTGGTGGCACAACGCGGTGCGCTACAAGGGCGTGGATATCTTTGGCACCGCCGACAATTACACCAAACTGTTCCGCGACAAGTACAAATCCGAACCTGATTACGCGCAAGCCTCGGCTTCCGTTTCGGGTGCCCTGTTCCAGATAGCGATTGAAAAAGCCGGCTCGCTCGACAAAACAAAAGTGCGGGATGAACTGGCGAAAATGGACGTGCTGACGTTCTGGGGGCCAGTCAAGTTCGGCGCCAATGGCCAGATCAATTCGCTGGAACCGCCGGTGCTGCAAATCCAGAACGGCAAGACCCTGGTTGTCCATCCCGCGCCGATCAAGCAAGCTGATTTCAAGCTTGGCGTGAAATAAACCAGGAGCGGGCATGCTGGTCCTGCAGGTCATACTGAATGGCATCGTGCTGGGCAGCCTGTACGCCTGCATTGCGACTGGCTTCTCGCTGGTCTGGGGCGTGCTCAACGTGATCAACCTGATGCACGGCTCTTTCATCGTGCTCGGGTCCTATCTTGCATGGGCCGCCTGGCATGCACTGGGCCTGGCGCCGTGGACCACCCTGCTGGTTGCGGCGCCGCTCGGTTTTGCGCTTGGCTACGGGATACAGCGCGGCGTGCTGAACCGGGTGATTGCAGCGCCCGTTCTGGTCACGCTGACGCTGACCTTCGGCCTGGACCTCATGCTCAACAATGCGATGCTCTACGCCTTCCGGGCTGATTACCGCCGCCTGGTGCTGGAGCCGCCGCTGGGCTCGCTTTCGCTCGGCTCGCTGGTGGTGCCGGTGGACCGCCTGGTCGCCACCGCCTTCGCCCTCCTGCTGACGCTGGCGCTATGGCTGGTGCTGCGCCGCTCGCGCATCGGCCGCGCCATCGTTGCGGTGCGCATGGACCGCGACGCTTCGCGCCTGATGGGGGTGGATGTGCCTTCCATCTATGCCACGGCTTTCGGGCTGGGCGCGGCCATGGCCGGCTGCGCCGGCGTGCTGCTGGCAATGATCTTCCCGATTTCACCAATCGCCTCCGGTTCCTACCTGGGCAAGGCTTTCGTGGTGTGCGTGCTGGGTGGACTGGGCAGTGTGCCGGGCGCCGTGGTCGGCGGGCTGTTCCTGGGCATGGTGGAAAGCTTCGGCTCACTCGCCTTCGGCCCGGAACATGCGGTCACGCTGTCATTCGGCTTGCTGATCCTGTTCCTGGTGTTCCGGCCACAAGGCTTGCTCGGACAGCGGGGTTACGAATGAAGCGTTCGGTATTCCTGGTCGCGCTGCTGTGCCTGCTGGCGCTGGGCGCGCTGCCGCTTGCCAACAGTGCATATGCGCTGCGCATCGGCACTTTCGCCTGCATGTACGCCATCATGTCGGTGTCATGGACCGTCATTGGCGGCTTCGCCGGTTACCCGTCTTTCGCAACCGCCGCCTTCTTTGGCTTTGGCGCCTATTGCGGCGGCGTGCTGCTGGCCAAGGGTTGGCCCTTGCTGGCGACGGTGGGCGCCGCCGGTGGCCTGGCCTTCGCCGGCGCGCTGCTGCTGGGCATCGTGCTGCTGCGCCTGCGCGGCCATTATTTCGCCATTGCCAGCCTGGCCGTGGCGGAAGTCTTGCGCGAATTGACCAATACCGCCACTGACCTGACTGGCGGCGGCATGGGCTTGAACATTCCGCTGGCTGTCACCGGTTCGGGCGGCGTGATGGCTGAAGCGTCTTTCTTTTTCTGGGCCATGTGGCTGCTGCTGGTCGTCAGCTTTGTCGCGGTGGCGCGCATACAAGTCTCGCGCCTGGGTTTCGGGCTGTCCTGCATCAAGCAGAATGAAGCGGCGGCGGACATGATTGGCGTGAATGCGACGCTGTATAAAAGCACGGCTTTCGCGCTCTCTGGCGTGTTCGTGGCCATGGCTGGCGTGCTGTATGCCGCCTGGGTGCATTACATCGAACCGCCCGATGTATTCGATGTGCTGTTCGCGGTCAAGCCGATTGTCATGGCCTTGCTCGGCGGCCTCGGCTCACCGGCCGGCGCAGTGCTGGGCGCCTTCGCTTTCCTGGCGATTGAGGAAACGGTGTGGCGCAACTACCTGGAAATCCATACCGGCGTGCTCGGCCTGATGGTGGTGTTGTTGTTGCTGTTCCTGCCCAATGGCTTGATGTCGCTGGCGCGGCGCTTGCGCCCAGCCGGAGCGCGCCATGGATAAAGTGCTGCAACTGGAAGGCGTGTCGCGCCGTTTCGGTGGCTTGCAGGCGCTGCAGGATGTCAGCCTGTCGGTCGGCAGCGGCGAAATCCTCGGCCTGATCGGGCCCAACGGCGCAGGCAAGACCACGCTCGTCAACGTCATCACCGGCGTGCACCGGGCCAGCGCCGGGCGCGTGCTGTTCGAAGGCCGCGACATCACACGCCTGGCGCCCTACCAGACTGCGCGCATCGGGCTGGCGCGCACTTTCCAGATCGTGCAACCGTTTCCTGAGCTGAGCGTGCTCGACAATGTCGCCGCCGCCGCGCTGTTTTCAAAATCCGGCACCAGCCCGGCGCAGGCGCGCGACGCTGCTGCCGCCCACCTGCAGTTCGTCGGGCTGGAAAAGCAGGCGAGCCAGCCGGCAGCCAGCCTGACGCTGGCCATGCGCAAGCGGCTCGAACTGGCCAAAGCAATGGCGATGCAGCCGCGCCTGTTGTTTCTGGATGAAGTGAATGCGGGCCTGAATTCGGCCGAGATCGAACATGCGATGCTGCTGATCCGCCAGCTGGCCGAACGCGGCATCACGATCGTGCTGATCGAGCATCTGATGAAAGTGGTGATGAATGTGTGCAGCCGCGTCGTCGTGCTGCAAAACGGCGCCCTGGTCGCCGATGGCTCGCCGCAAGAAGTCGTGAACAACCCGCGTGTGGTGGAAGCTTACCTGGGTAAGAAATACGCGCAGCTGGCGGCGCGGGAGGGGGCGGCATGAACCTGCAAGCCGAGACGAAGCCCTCGCCGCTGCTTGAAATCCGCGGCTTGCAAGCCGGTTATGGCGAAGTGACCGGGTTGTGGGGCGTCGACCTGAGCCTGCAAGCCGGCGCGATCACAGCCCTGATCGGTTCCAACGGCGCTGGCAAATCGACGCTGATGCGCACGCTGTCCGGGCTGGTGGCGCCGCGCGCCGGGCAAATGCTGTGGAATGGCATCGACCTGTGTGGCCAGAGCCCGAAGCAAATCCTGGCGCATGGCATTGCGCATGTGCCGGAAGGCCGGCGCCTGTTCGGCCCGATGAATGTGGAAGACAACCTGATGATGGGTGCCTATGCCCGGCGTGAGCCGCGCGCTGCGATTGCGCGCAGCCTGGACCAGGTGTATGCGACTTTCCCGCGCCTGTACGAACGGCGGCGCCAGGCGGCCGGCACCATGTCGGGTGGCGAACAGCAAATGTGTGCAATCGGCCGCGGCATGATGAGCGCGCCGCGCCTGCTGATGATCGATGAACTCTCGCTGGGCCTGTCGCCGCTGCTGGTGGAGCAATTGGTGGCTGCCTTGCAGGCACTCAACCGCGACGGGCTTTCGATCCTGGTGGTGGAACAGGACGTGGTGACGGCGCTGGAATTGTCTTCGCATGCTTATGCGATGGACATGGGGCGGGTGGTGCACAGCGGCGAAAGCAGCACGCTGCTGCGCGATCCGGCCATACGCCAGGCCTATCTGGGCGTACTGGCCACGGCGGCAGGCGCATGATGCGCCGCTGCCCGGCTTTTGCGACCCGCCGCGGCGGCCCCAAGCACGCGCCGGCGCCCTGCTGGCTTGATTCCCCTCGCAGCCCTGCTTGCTGCAACTAGATTGCTGCAAGCAGACCTTTGCATAACCGGAAAGGAAAACATACCGATGTCTTCAACCAAGGCTTTCGCCGCCGGCAATTACCGTTTCGTGCCTGGCGTATTCCAGTACTCCGCCGGCGTTGCCGCCGATGCTGGCTATCGCATCGAGCGCGTGCGCTTCCAGCGGCCGGTGCCGCTGGCGCAAGGCTTTGAGCGCATAGCCGCCATCATCACCGCCGCCGGCCGTCCGCTGACGGCTTTCTGCGCTTGCGAGTTGCGCTCGCCAGCGCCATTTGACGAAGCCGGTTTTGAAGCTTTCAACCGGGTCTATGTCGGCACGCTGCAGCAATGGGGCTTGTTCGATGGCGCGACCAATCCAGTCGCGCGCAGCAATGTCTGCCCTGAAATCGCGCCGCCACCCGAGCCTGCCTTCCATGCCTTTTGCTATACCGTGGCCGATGCAGCTGCCGCCCCCTCTTTCGCCGTTGCCGGCAGCGGCGAAGCGCCGGAAGGCCGCGGCAATTACAGCGATCACATCATCGCCCGCAACGACACCTCCGCCACCGGCTTGCGCACCAAGGCGCGCTGGGTGCTGGGTGAAATGGAAAGGCGCATGGCGGCCCTGGGTTTTGGCTGGCAGGATTGCACCGCGGCCCAGCTCTATACGGTGCACGACATCCATCCCTTCATCGCCGAGGAACTGGTGCGGCGCGGCGTGATGCCCGCCGGCCTGACCTGGCATTTCAACCGGCCACCGGTGCAGGACCTGGATTACGAAATGGATTGCCGCGCAGTGCATGTCGAAAGAATCGTCGCCGGCTGAAGAGCAGCGCTGGCATCAACCCGTCCAGGGCAGGCACAATACGCCTTGCCGCAAGGCCGGGCGGGTGTGCCCACCGCCTGCCAAAAATAGAAATCAGGAGAGTGCAAAATGAAATTGATGCGCCACGGGGCCGTCGGTCAGGAAAAGCCGGCATTGGTCGATGCACAGGGCCGGATACGCGACCTGTCCGGCGTGCTGCCCGACATCAGCGCGCAGACTTTGCTGCCCGCTTCGCTGGCCGCGCTGGCGGCGCTGGATGTGGAAAGCCTGCCGCTGCTGCCCACGCCGCAGCGCATTGCCCCGCCCTGGCGCGATGTCGGCAAATTCGTGGCCGTGGGCCTGAATTATGCCGACCATGCTGCCGAAGCGAATTTGCCGATTCCGTCCGAACCGGTGCTGTTCATGAAAGCCACCAGCTGCATCGTGGGTTGCAATGACCCGGTGGTGCTGCCGCAGGGCTCGGTCAAGGCCGACTGGGAGGTGGAACTGGGCATCGTCATCGGCCAGGTGGCGCGCTATGTGAAGAAGGAAGATGCGCTGGCTTGCGTGGCCGGCTATTGCGTCGTCAACGATGTGTCTGAACGCGAATACCAGCTTGAGCGCGTCGGCGGCCAGTGGGACAAGGGCAAGTGCTGCGACACTTTCGGGCCGGTCGGCCCGTGGCTGGTGACGGCAGATGAAATTCCCGACCCGCAAGCGCTGGGCATGTGGCTGGATGTGAATGGACGCCGCTGCCAGGATGGCAGCACACGCACGATGATTTTCGGCGTGGCTGAACTGGTGAGCTTCATCAGCCGCTACATGACGCTTTATCCGGGCGACCTGATCACGACTGGCACGCCGCCGGGCGTGGGCATGGGCCGCAAGCCGGCGCCGGTTTACCTGAAACCGGGCGACCGCATGCGGCTCGGTATCGCAGGTTTGGGTGAGCAGGAACAGACGGTGCATGCCTGGGATCCGGCGCTGATCCGGCATAACCTGTAACCGTGGTGCATCGGGACGTGGTGCAGCGACAAGGGTAATGACTTCTGCAAACGTGCGTTGACCCCATCCCCACCCTAACCCTCCCCTTGAAAGGGAGGGGATACCGTAGCTCCGCTTGACTATGCAGGACCAATAAAGCTCCCTCCCTTTCAAGGGGAGGGCGGGGGTGGGGATGGGGTT
>JAQGMC010000142.1 GCA_028292545.1 Paucimonas sp. | reverse complement strand
TTTCCAGCGCTTTGTAGTACACATCTCCAGTTATGCGGGCGTGCGGCTGAAGTTCAAGCAGTTCGGACGAATGAACCGGCCCGAGGATTTCGCCGTTGACCACCAAGTGGGCAACCCGCACTTCTCCTTCGACCCGGGCGTGTTCGGAAATCACCAGCATGCTGGGTTCGTCCGGATCGGCAGTCACATTGCCATGCACGATGCCGTCGATGCGCAAACCACCCTTGAAATGCAAGTCGCCCTTGATCCGCGTCGACAAACCGATCAGGCTGTCGATGGTGTTCTTGGTCTTGTGGCCGAACATTCAATCTCCTCCGCGTTTACAAGTTCAAGGACTGTTGCGCCCTGACTTGCCCTTTTTCCAAAACGGTCGCTTGCAACGAACGGGCAACGGCGCCGGCGGGCAGCGTCAGCGAGCCTTCTAGTCTCTGATAATGCCTGAATCCAAGCTTGAAATTATTGATGTCCGACGACTTTCCTTCAGGAAAATTCAAAACCTGCGCACGACCGTTCTGAATAACCGACACCGTCAAGCGCAAGTTGCCTTCGAAGCTTCCGGTCACTTTACCGCCTTGCATCACCAGCAAGCGATACTGCAGTTGCGTGGGCGACAACAGTTCGGCCGTAATGCCGCGAATCGCAACGCCCGCTGCTTTTGGATCGACTGGCAGCAAGCGCTCAAAAAATGCGAGATCTTCCTTGAGCCGGATATTTTCGGTTTCCAGGGACTTCAATTGCGTGCTCAGCTGCTTTTGCGCAGCGCGTTCCATCGTCAGCTGGTTTTCAGCGGCGTTCGCGGCAGCCGCAAGTCGCTCCCGCTCGCGGCGCAATTCGTCCAACTGCTGCGCCATGATCTGAGCCTGCTGCGCTGACGGACGCGGCGGCATGCCAGCCAGCGCACGTCCATGGTCATAAGCCCAGATGCCTGCCAAGCTGCCGATCCCAAGCAATACCGCGCCAAAAACGATTCGCGCCGGCCACGGCATGGCGGTCGTCACCGTCATCCGCGGCGCGGAAATAGAGCGCCGCCGCAGCCAGAGTTTGGTCTTCACCGGAGGCGCCCGCGCTACTCAGGGCAAGACCGGCACGTGCATCAGTCCTGTCGCTTCATCCAGTCCGAACATGATGTTCATGCACTGAACGCCCTGGCCGGCCGCCCCCTTGACGAGGTTGTCTTCCACGACAAGTATGACCAGCAAATCGCCACCAGCGGGCCGGTGTACCGCAATACGGAGCATGTTTGATGCGCGCACCGAGCGTGTTTCGGGATGGCTGCCGGCAGGCATCACGTCGACGAAGCGCTCATTGCGGTAGTGGTTTTCATATAGCGCCTGGAAATCGATATCGCGCGCTTCGGGCAACAACTGCGCATACAGAGTTGAATGGATGCCCCGAATCATAGGCACCAGATGGGGCACGAACGTCAGCCCGACCGGGCGCCCGGCGATCGCCTGCAAGCCTTGCACTGTCTCGGGCAGGTGACGATGGCCCTTGACGCTATACGCCTTGAAATTGTCTGCCGCCTCGGCCAACAGGGTGGAAATCTCTGCCTTGCGGCCCGCGCCTGATACGCCCGACTTGCAGTCGGCGACCAGCGTGGATTCATTGACCAGGGCTTTGCCCTGCGCAAGCAAGGGCGCCAGGCCCAGCTGCATGGAGGTCGGGTAGCAACCGGGAAGGCCGACCACCCGCGCCGTTGCGATCGCCGCGCGGTTGATTTCTGGCAGGCCATACACCGCTTCCTCCAGCAAGTCAGGACAGGAATGCGGCATGCCATACCATTGCTCGAATTGCGCCGTGTCCTTCAGGCGAAAATCGGCGGCCAGGTCGATAACTTTCACGCCTGCAGCGAGCAGCTCGCGCGCCTGCGCCATTGCCACGCCGTGCGGCGTCGCAAAGAAGACCACGTCGCAGGCATTCAGGTCTGCCTTTTCCGGCGCCGAAAAAGCCAGCGACACATGGCCGCGCAGGGATGGAAACATGTCGGCTACCGGCAAGCCATCTTCCTTGCGCGAGGTGATGGCAGCCAGCTCCACCTGGGGGTGGGCTGCGAGGATGCGCAACAGTTCTACGCCGGTGTAACCGGTTCCGCCTACGATACCTGCCTTGATCATATTGTGGAAAGCCTGAGGGAGAAGAAGGGAGAAAGCCGATTCTAGCAGCAGCGGCCAGCACTGCCTGTCAAACGGACGAACGAAAAAAAAGCCGCCGGGCTCGTGCCCGGCAGCTTCTTGTCCTGACGCCAATACAGCGATTAGCGCTTGGAGAACTGCTTGCGGCGGCGGGCCTTGCGGAAGCCAACTTTTTTACGCTCTACCTCGCGCGCGTCACGGGTAACGAAGCCCGCACGAGCCAGGTCGGGCTTGAGTGCCGCATCGTAGTCGATCAGGGCGCGGGTAATGCCATGGCGAACGGCGCCGGCCTGGCCAGATTCGCCACCGCCATTGACGTTGACCATGATGTCGAAGCGGTCGACATTGTTGGTCAGTTCGAGCGGCTGGCGAATCACCATCAGGCCGGTTTCGCGCGAAAAGTATTCGCTCGCCGGTTTGCCGTTCACGATGATCTGGCCGGAGCCGGACTTGATGAAGACACGTGCGACGGCGCTTTTGCGACGGCCGGTGCCATAGTTGTAGTTACCGATCATGTCCGTTCCTTAGATCTCGAGAGGCTTGGGCTGCTGGGCAGAATGCGGATGGGTGTTTTCCGCATACACTTTCAGCTTCTTGATCATGGCGTAACCGAGCGGGCCTTTGGGCAGCATGCCCTTGACAGCCTTTTCGAGCGCACGACCGGGAAAACGCTGCTGCATCTTCGAGAAGCTGGTCGAATAGATACCGCCCGGATACGTGCTGTGGCGATAGTAGATCTTGTCGGTGGCCTTGGCGCCGGTGACGCGCAGTTTGCCGGCATTGATGACGACGATGAAGTCGCCCGTGTCGACGTGGGGCGTGAATTCCGGTTTATGCTTGCCGCGCAGTCGGCGTGCCACTTCGCTGGCAACACGTCCGAGGATCTTGTCTGTCGCGTCAATCACGTACCAGTCGCGCTGTACCTCATGGGCCTTGGCGGAAAAGGTTTTTTGCATGATGACTACCTGTCTGATTGAGTGCCCCGCTTGCGGTGGTTCCCCGGCCTGCAACTGCTGCCGTGGGACTCATCCTTGTCGTAAATCTTCCGGGCACATTGGAAGAACCGAAAAGTATAGCGTTTTCAAGCAGTTGCCGTCAACCACGCTGTGAAACGTCCAGCTTGGCAAGCGCCCGCCTCCTGCAGGATGCCCGGCGCGCAGCTAAAATCGCGCTTCCCTCAGTAACAGATTGGATAGGAACCGCCATGGAATGCACCGTTCGCTGGACCGGATTGTCGGGCATGACTTTTCTGGCTGAAACCGGCTCGGGCCACGTGCTGGCCATGGATGGTGCGCCTGACGGCGGCGGCCGCAACCTGGCGCCGCGACCGATGGAAGTCGTGCTGGCTGGTACCGGCGGCTGTACCGCCTATGATGTGGTGCTCATCCTGCGCAAGAGCGGGCAGGATATCCGCGGCTGCGAGGTGACGTTGAAGTCGGAGCGGGCGGAAAAGGATCCGAAGGTTTTCACCGCGATCAATTTCCATTTCACCGTCCGCGGCCGCAACCTGAAACCTAACTTGGTAGAGCGCGCGATCAAGCTGTCGCATGAAAAATACTGCTCGGCGTCGATCATGCTCGAAAAGACCGCGGTCATGACCCACAGCTTTGAAATAGTCGAGGACCTGACCGACGCGCCCGCAGCCGGCTGAGCGGCCCCGCTGGCGAGGTGGCCCCACCTCGCCTCCATCCCTAAGCAAAACTAGATGCGGTATGCCAGGGTAGTCATTACCTTGGCCATGCCTTTCATGGCCAGCTTGAACGGCGCCGGCAGTTCGCGTGCGCCTAAAGCCTGCGCCGCAGCACCATGCTCCATTTCGTCCCGGCGCATCTGGTCAACGATGGCCCGCGACTTATGGTCTCCGGCCGGTAAAGCCTGGAGGTGATGTTCCAGGTGCGCCGCGACCTGGCGCTCGGTCTCCACGACAAAACCCAGGCTGGTTGCATCGCCCAGCCGGGCCACGGCGGCGCCGAGGATGTAAGCGCCGCCATACCAAAGCGGGTTCAGCAGGCTGGGACGTGAATTGAGCTCCGCCAGGCGGCCAGCGGTCCAGGCAAGGTGATCCTCTTCTTCCCGGCCCGCTTGCTCGAACTGCTGGCGCGTTCCTGGATTCCTGGAAAATGCGCCCTGGGAATCGTAAAGCGCCTGGGCACATACTTCGCCGACATCGTTTACGCGCATCAAACCGGCACTGTGGCGGCGCTCGGCCTCGCTCAGCGGCTCATCGACAACCGCCGCTGCCGGGCTCGTTCTTGCCGAAATTGCAACGCCGCTAATCGCACGAAGCGCGCGGTCGAAACCAATAATGAAACGATCTAGGGGAACCATTAGTGTTGCCTTAATGCTCTTTTTCGAGCCAATTCGTTGTGTGATTGAGACATTCGCGGGGCAATCGTGATGCAAAAGTCAAAATTTCTTTGCCCTGCGCCGCTCGTTTTGATGAAATGGCCAACAGCTTCTCGATACCACTGGTTAGGAAGCCTTCGGCAGGGACGTCCACTAGTGGCCTTGCTGAGTGCGGAAAATAAATTCTAGCATTACAACTCTCTGGAGATTACTCAATGAAAAAAACCCTACTCGCGCTCGCCGTACTGGGTACTGTCGGCGCCGCTCACGCGCAGACCGCAGTTGTGATCGATGGCTCGATCGATACCGCAATCCTGAACCGTGCAGCTGCAACCGGCGCGGTCACCACCACGCTGAATTCCAGCCAGCGTAACACCAACTACATCGGCATCAGCGGCACCGAAGACATCGGTGGCGGCCTGAAAGGTATCTTCCAGATCCGTACGAACTTCGGTTCCGATGCAGCCAACGTCGGCGCGGGCACCGGCTCGGCCAACATCGGCGACCAGAACGTCTGGCTCGGCCTGCAAGGCGGTTTCGGTACGGTCAAGCTGGGTCGTGACCTGACCCCCCAGTTCCTGCAAGTTTCGGCTTACTCGACTTTCGGCACGGGCTTCCTGAACAACCGGAATTCGATGGATTCCGCATCGACCGACGCTCGTTGGAACAATGCCGTTCAATACGTGACGCCTTCGCTGGCTGGCTTTGGCCTGCAAGTGATGGTTGCTCCGCGTAACGAGAACCCAGCAGGCGTTCCCGCTGCCGGTACGCAATCGACGACCAACTTCCCGGTCGTCGCTGGCGCAACCTACGTTGGCGCTGGCCTGGGCGTTCCTGTGTCGGCTCGCCTGACCTACGGCGCTGGCCCTGTGAGCGCTGGTCTGGCTGTGACGCGCAATGGCGCCAGCGGTCCTGACAACGTGTTCAACCTGGGTGGTTCGTACAACCTGGGCGTCGCAACCCTGAAAGCGCAGTTCGAGCGCAATCAGAACACGGTCGTCGGCGGCGTTGCAGCTCCTGGCAACCGCAATGCATGGTTGGTCGCTGCTGAAGGCGGTCTGCCTGGCACGGCAATCGTCCTGCGTGCTCAATACGCAAAGCGTAACGCAGCAACGCTCATCACGCCGGTCGAGAAAGCTTTCGGCGTTGGCGCAGACTACAACCTGAGCAAGCGTACCGTTGCCTATCTGTACTACGGCAAGCAAGAAACCCCGCTCAGCGGTGGCAGCAACCGCGACACCGTTCTGGGCGTTCGTCACGCATTCTAATTTCGCTCCGGCCCCGGCCGGACGCGGTTAGAGAAAAAGCCACCCTTCGGGGTGGCTTTTTTTTGCCCTGTGCAAACGGGAATACGGTCAGTCAGCTATGCCGAATCGGTCCTGGCGCGCTGGCGCAGGGGCCGGAACACTGAGGCATCCTGGTAAAAGGCGCTATCCTGGCCTGGCGCCCAACCCGGCAAACCAAATACCGGCACGGGGAAGAATGCAGAATTCGTCAGTGCGGGAGACAGCAGCTTGGCCGCCAGCTGATCAATCTCAGCCAGCGTAGTCACGGGCACACCAACCTCCGGGCCGACCAGCGGGAAGCAGTGCGCCGTAATGCTGGCATAGGGCGAAACCAGCTTTTCCATCAAAGCGTGGCCAAACAGGACGACGTCATAGGTGGCCCGAAACTCATCGCGGCGGCCCACAAACACGTCCTGCCATTCATGCCGCACCAGCGCGTCAACCACAGTCTGCTCGCGCGATACCAGCAAAGCGGAGTTTTCATCGAATACGGTCGCGGCGTCACGCAGGCGGCCACGCGTGTTGGGAAGCTTGTGGCCGGATTGGGAGGTGCAGCTTGCAGCGTTGGCTTCTAGCTGCCGGAACTGCAGCTCATTGAGCCGCGCCTTGATCGCCGGGAAGCTCAGCCAGACGAGTGCATTGAAAAAGTCATGCAGGTTGTCCCGTGTCGGTACACATCCGGTACGGCCGATGTGGAGTTCGTATGGCGTCCGGGCTGGCAGTGCTTCCTGCGGGATGAAGTGGATCGGCTGCGCATGGAAATTGCGGATTTGCCGCGCCGTGGCAGCATCGTTCAAGGCCTGGCGCCAGTCGGCGGCATTGGCGATGCTCTGGCCGAGCCCCGTATAAGGGGCGAGCCAGGGAACCGACCAGTCGATCAGCGTAAGGAATGAGGCCGGCATCGCTCAGCCGTCCTGGCACTAGTCAGCCATGCGCCAACCCAGCCTGCCGCCGGCATCCAGCGGCACGACCGTGGTTTCACCCATTGGCAGTTCAGCCGGAATCTCCCACTCATGACGCTCGAGCGTGACCGAACCGGCATTGGCTGGCAGGTCATAAAAAGCCGCACCGTGCAGGCTGGCGAACCCTTCAAGCTTGTCCAGCGCGCCAGCCGCGGAAAAGGCTTCTGCATACAACTCCAGCGCGTGCAGCGCGGTATAACAACCGGCGCAGCCGCAAGCATGTTCCTTCAAACCCTTGGCATGGGGTGCGGAATCGGTGCCGAGGAAAAAGCGCGGGTTGCCGGAGGTGGCTGCCGCAACCAACGCCTGCCGGTGTTCTTCGCGCTTGAGTACTGGAAGGCAGTAGTAGTGGGGACGAATGCCGCCGCGGAAGATTTCATTGCGGTTGTAAAGCAGGTGATGCGCCGTGATGGTGGCGCCGATTGCGCCCGCAGCGTCCCGAACATACTGCGCAGCCTGCCGGGTTGTGATGTGCTCGAACACGACTTTCAGGGCCGGAAAATCTTTACGCAAGGGGATCAGGACGCGATCGATGAACACGGCCTCGCGATCGAAGATATCGATCGCCGCGTCCGTTACTTCACCATGCATCAGCAAGGGCAAGCCGCATTCCTGCATGGCTTCGAGCGCAGCGCCACATTTGCGCAAGTCAGTGACGCCAGCATCTGAATTGGTGGTCGCGCCCGCCGGGTACAGCTTCACGCCGTGGATGATGCCGCTCTCGCGCGCGCGCCGGATTTCATTGGCACTGGTGTTGTCGGTCAGGTAAATCGTCATCAGCGGTTCGAATTCCAGGCCGGCCGGCAAGGCTTGCAGGATGCGCTCGCGATAGGCTTGTGCATGCCCGGTTGTGGTCACGGGCGGGCGCAGGTTGGGCATCACGATGGCGCGGCCAAACTGGCGCGCCGTATGCGGCAGCACGCTGGCCATCGTGGCGCCGTCGCGCAGGTGAAGGTGCCAATCGTCCGGCCGGACAATGGTAAGGCTTTGGGTGTCGGGATTAAGTGGCATGGCGTAGGCGGTGCGACCTGAATCTCAGGCTGCGAATAGTTGGGACAGGTGGGACACGATGAACCGGAATGCGGGAGCAGGCGCCGGGACAGGCAAACCTCCCGCGGGAACCAAGTCGTTCAAAGCACAAGGATAACCCGGTAATCGTTGACGTTGGTCCGAGTCGGTCCAGTTACCACCAGGTCGCCGAGTGCAGCGAAATAACTATAGCCATCGTTATTGGCCAGCAGCTTTTGCGCATCCAGGCCCTGCTGCCGGGCCCGGTCCCAGGTGTCGGGCGCCAGCACCGCGCCGGCATTGTCCTCGGTGCCATCAATGCCGTCGGTATCGGCAGCCAGTGCATAGACATCCGGCATGCCATCCAGTTCGACTGCAAGCGAAGCCAGGAATTCCACGCAGCGCCCGCCGCGCCCGTTGCCCCGGACTGTGACGGTGCACTCGCCGCCCGAAATAAGGGCCACTGGCGCCTTGAAAGGCTGTTGATGCTGGCGTATTTCCCGCACCAGCGCGGCATATACTTTTGCCACTTCCGCCGCCTCGCCGGTAACCGTATCGCCCAGCACCACCGGGGTGACACCGCTTGCGCGCAATAGCGCAGCCGCTGCTTCGAGGCTGCGATGCGCAGTGGCGATCACATGGTTCGACACGCGGGCAAAGACGGCGTCACCTGGCTTGGGCGTTTCCGCCACTTGTCCCGCCGCGCCGGCCTGCAGGTGAGTACGCACCGCGGCTGGCAATTCCACGTCGAAGCGCTGCAAGGCATCGAGCGCATCCTGGTAAGTGGTGGGATCCGGGCAGGTAGGGCCGGAGGCAATCGCGCTCGGATCGTCGCCCGTGACGTCGCTGACGATCAAAGTGGTGACCGGCGCCTTGCAGGCAGCGGCCAGCCAACCGCCCTGGATGCGTGACAGGTGCTTGCGCACGATATTCATTTCCGTAATCGGCGCGCCCGACTTCAACAGGCCCTTGGTGACAGCTTTCAGGTCATCCATCGCCACGCTTTGCACCGGCAGCGACAACAGGCTCGAGCCGCCGCCAGAAACCAGGGCAATAAGCAAGTCGTCCTCGCCCAACGCCGCGACCTGGCGCGCAATTTCGGCAGCCGCTTTTTCACCCGCATCGTCAGGCACCGGGTGGCCGGCCTCGACCACCTTGATCCGGCTGGTAGGCAAGCCATGCGCATAGCGGGTCACCACCAGGCCTTCCAGCGGCGCGTCGGCGGGCCAGGCTTGCTCCACAGCCAGCGCCATGCTGGCGGCAGCCTTGCCGGCCCCGACCACCAGTGTGCGGCCAGCAGGCGGCCGGGGAAGATGCGGCGCGACGATCTTGAGCGGGTCCGCGGCAGCCACCGCCTCGTGAAAGCTTTGCAGCAGCAGCGTTCTGTAATCCATGAGATCGGCTTGAGGACGTCAACGAAGGCGACACTATAACTGGATTCGCGCCCGATCCTGGCCAGCGAGGGATACGGTCTGTCGATACTTTCAGTGGATGATGCGGGTCAGGAAGTCGCGCGCGCGCTCGGATTGCGGCTGCGTGAAAAAGACTTCCTTTGGCGTATCTTCCACAATGCGGCCGTGGTCCATGAAGACGACCCGGTCGGCGACGCGGCGCGCAAATCCCATCTCATGCGTGACCACCATCATGGTCATGCCCTCGCGTGCCAGGCCGGTCATCACTTCCAGTACTTCGTTGATCATTTCCGGGTCAAGCGCTGAGGTCGGTTCATCGAACAGCATCGCGATCGGGTCCATGCACAGCGCGCGCGCAATCGCTACCCGCTGTTGCTGGCCACCGGAAAGCTGCCCGGGAAATTTATCTTTCTGCGCCAGCAGGCCAACCCGGTCGAGATAACGCAAGCCGCGCTGCAAGGCTTCTTCGTGGCTGCGCCCTAATACCTTGACCTGCGCAAGGCTCAGGTTCTCAGTCACAGAAAGGTGGGGGAACAACTCAAAATTCTGGAACACCATGCCAATGCGGGCGCGCAGCAGCGACAGCTTGGTAGCCGGGTCACGCACCGAAATGCCATCGACTGTGATCTCGCCGTGCTGCACTGGCTCGAGACCATTCACTGTCTTGATCAGCGTCGATTTACCTGATCCGGATGGCCCGCAAATGACGACCACTTCGCCTTTTTGCACCGACAGGTTGCAGTCGGCCAGCACCTGGAAGCTGCCGTACCATTTGCTGACATTTTTCAATTCGATCATCTGAGCTGTTCCTTTGCGCATGCGTTCGCTGCACCGATTACCTGAGCACTGCCACGTGCGCCTGGAATCGCTTCACCAGCGCCGACAGCCCAAGGCAGATCACGAAATACACGAGCGCGACGAACAGGTACATTTCCACCAGGCGGCCATCGCGCTGCGCCACCTTCGACGCGGCGCCAACGAAATCTGTGATCGACAGCACATGCACCAGCGACACGTCCTGGAACAGCACGATCAACTGGGTGAGCAAGAGTGGAATCATGTTGCGAAACGCCTGCGGCAGCACCACGTTGGCCATCGCCTGCCAGTAATTCATGCCCAGCGCATGGGCGGCACTGACCTGGCCGGCGGGCACGGACTGTATGCCGGCACGCATGATTTCACAGAAATAAGCCGCTTCGAAAAGGATGAAGGTGATGAGCGAAGATGCGAAGGCGCCGACCTTGACCGGTTCGGCAGCGCCCACCAGCCAGGCGCCAATATAGGGTACGAGGAAGTAGAACCAGAAAATCACCAGCACCAGCGGGACTGAGCGGATCAGGTTGACATAGGCCCCCGCAGCCAGGGCCAGCAGGCGAAAGCGCGACAAGCGCATCATCGCAAGCGCGGTGCCGAAGACCAAGCCGCCAATCAGGGCGAACGCAGTCAATTGCAGCGTGAAGCTCATGCCGGTTGTGAACAAGTAGACCCAGGAACGCTGGATCACATCGAAGTCGAAATTGAGCACTCAGTGCCCCCCGCCCGCGCTGGCGCGGTGTGTCATTCCCGGCAACTGGAAATAGCGCTCGATCCGGTGCATCAGGATGACGACGACAATATTCAGCGCCACATAAATGATGGTCGCAGCGGTAAAGGCTTCGAATACCTGGAAGCTGAATTCCTGCATGGCCCGGGCACGCGCAGTCAATTCCATCAGGCCGATGGTCAACGCCACGGCGCTATTCTTGATGACGTTCAGAAATTCACTGGTCAGCGGCGGGAGAACGATGCGGAATGCCATCGGCAGCAGCACATAACGATAAGTCTGTGCATTGGTGAATCCAAGCGACTGTGCAGCCAGGCGCTGGCCGCGCGACAGCGACTGAACGCCGGCGCTGACCTGGATCGCGATCCTGCTTGACGTGAAAAAGCCCAGGCACAGCACGGCTGTGAAGAAGGCCGAGTTGGGCATGCTCTTGACGCGGTTTCCCCACTCGACCGGCAGCAATTCGGGAATCACGAAATACCACAGGAACATCTGCACCAGCAGTGGAATATTGCGGAACAGTTCGATATAGGCATTCGCGCAAGCGACTGGAAATCGGCGCGGCAAAGTGCGCAGGATGCCAACCAGGGTGCCCAGCACCAGCGCCATGATCCAGGCCGACAGCGAGGTTGCCAACGTCCACAGCAAACCGCTCAGCAGGGTATCGAGATAGCTGCCCACGTCGAACCCGAGCAGCTCCAGCAGCGCACGCCGCAGCGCGCCATGTTCAGCTTGCCAGCTGGCCGCATCCGGCGAGGCTTCCCGGAAGATATGCCAGTTCCAGTTGTAATTCACACCGGTTCCTGTGCGCCTGGCGGTCCGGTACTAAAGTTATTTCTTTTGCGTCGTCGGCACCGCCGCGTAAGTAGCGGGGTCGCCGGAGTCGGTCGGCTTGGCAATGACAGCCTTGAGCTGCTCGCTCATTGGCGTGGCGAGATTGATGCCCTTTGGCGGAATCGGCGACTGGAACCACTTGGCGTAGATCTTGTTGATCTCGCCAGTCTTCATGAGGCTGATGATTGCATTGTCGACCGCCTTTTTGAAGGGCTCGTCCCCGCGCCGCAGCATGATGCCGTAGGGTTCGATCGACAAAGCTTCCTTGGTAATGACATAGTCGTTCGGCGCTTTGGAACTGGCCGCCAGCGAGGCCAGCAATATGTCATCCATTGCGAACGCAACTGCGCGGCCGGTTTCCACCATCAGGAAGCCTTCCGCATGGTCCTTGGCGGTCAGGATATTCATGCCCAGGCTGCGTTCGCCGTTCAGTGCAGTGACTTGTTTCAGGTTGGCGGTGCCGGAAGTTGAAACCACGGACTTGCCCTTCAAGTCATCGAGCTTCGTGATGTTGGCGCTCTTTTTGGCGAGCAGCCGGTTTGCAGTCACGAAGGTGGTCGGCGCAAAGGCGACCTGCTTTTGCCGCTCCAGGTTGTTGGTCGTGGAACCGCATTCAAGGTCGATCGTGCCGTTGGCCATCAGCGGTATCCGGGTCGAGGACGTGACCGGATTCATCTTCACATTCAACGACGCTAAGCCGAGCTGCTTCTGGATCGCCGTGACGGCACGCAGGCACAGGTCGATCGAATAGCCTTGGTAGGACTGTTTGTCGTCGAGGTAGGAGAAAGGAATGGAGGAATCGCGCACGCCGAGCGTAACGCTGCCCGTGTCCTTGATCTTCTTGAGGGTGCCGGTCAATTCCTGCGCAAGGGAAGCTGACGGAAGCGCGACCAAGCCCGCAAGGATGGTGAATGCCGCGACGTATCTGGATGCCTTCAATTGCCTCTCCTTGCTCGATAGTGAGCGCTAGTGTAACAAAAGGGCAGCCGGGCGCGAACGAATCAGGGGTAAAGGCCGCGCATCTCGCGCGCCTGCAAAACGCGGGTGCAGCCGACGATAAAGGCAGCCGTGCGCAATGAAACACCGCGATCCTCGGCAATCTGCCACACGCTGGCCAGGGCGTCGCGCATGATGCGTGTGAGGCGTGCGTTGATCTCTTCCTCGGTCCAGAAGAAGCTGGAAAAATCCTGCACCCACTCGAAGTAGCTGACGGTGACGCCACCCGCATTGGCAATCACATCCGGCACCACCAGGATGCCGCGGTCGGCGAGTATGTCGTCCGCCCCGGGCGTGGTTGGACCGTTCGCGCCTTCCAGTACGATCGCCGCCTTGATACGGCCGGCGTTGGCGGCATTGATTTGCTGCTCCAGCGCTGCCGGGATCAGCAGGTCGCAATCGATATCCCAGAATTCATCCTGTTTCGCCAGATGGGCGCAACCGGGGAAGCCAGCCAGGCTGCCCGTGCGGCGCGCGTGTTCCAGCGCCGCCGCGACATCGAGCCCGCCTTCGTCAACGATGGTCGTGGCATGGTCCTGGATGGCAACCACGCGCGCGCCGGATTCGGCGAACAAGCGCGCCGCGACGCCGCCGACATTACCGAAGCCCTGTATCGCAATGCGCAAGCGGTTCGGGTCGAGGCCTTTGCGAACTGCGCATTCAGAGCCGATCACGAACACGCCGCGTCCGGTCGCTTCCTGGCGGCCGAGACTGCCACCGAGTGAAATCGGTTTGCCGGTGACCACGCCGCTGGCCGTGCTGCCCTGGTTCATGGAATAGGTATCCATCATCCAGGCCATGATCTCTTCATTGGTGTTGACGTCGGGCGCGGGAATGTCCTTGGTCGGCCCGATGATGATGTTGATTTCGCTGGTATACCGGCGAGTCATGCGCTGCAGTTCGGCTTTGGACAATTGCCGGGGATCGACCCGGATGCCGCCCTTGGCACCGCCATAGGGCACATTCACGGCCGCATTCTTGACTGTCATCCAGGCAGACAGCGCCATGACTTCCGACAGGCTGACATCCTGGTGGAAGCGCACGCCGCCCTTGCCCGGTCCGCGCGACGTGTTGTGCTGCACGCGATACCCTTCGAAATGCGCAATGCTGCCATCGTCGCGTTCGATCGGCACGTCGACAATCAGGATGCGCTTGGGACGCTTGAGCGTTTCAATCCAGCGCGCGAGCGATCCCAAGTGAGGGGTTACGCGGTCAATTTGTTCGAGATATACCTCCCATGGGCCTTGGGACTGTTGTTGCAAATAGGAAGGTAACTCGTGCTTGATCATGCGTGACTCCGGAAATAGCGGGTTTCAGCCGGGAGAAGAAACAAGCGTCGTCGGTGACGCTGGAGTTTCCATGCCCTGCCCTTCTTGTTGCGCGGCTTGCTGGCGCTGCCACATCTGCGCATAAGCGCCGTTGGCGGCAAGCAATTCGGCGTGCGTGCCGCGTTCGATGATACGGCCATGGTCCATGACCAGGATGTGATGCGCATCAGCAATTGTTGACAAGCGGTGCGCAATGACGAGTGTGGTCCGGTCGCGAGCGATTTCCCTCAACTGGGCCTGGATCGCCTGCTCGGCACGCGAATCAAGCGCCGAGGTGGCTTCGTCGAAGATCAGGATCGAAGGGTTTTTCAGCAGCGTGCGCGCAATCGCCACGCGCTGCTTTTCGCCGCCGGACAATTTCAAGCCGCGCTCGCCAACCGGCGTCTGGTAACCCTGCGGCAAGCTGACGATGAAGTCGTGGATATAAGCAGCGCGGGCGGCCGCAATGATCTCATCCTTGCTCGCCCCCGGTTTGCCGTAGGCGATGTTGTATTCGATGGTGTCATTGAACAAGACCGTATCCTGGGGCACGATGCCCAGCGCGGAGCGCACCGAAGACTGGGTGACGCTGCGAATATCCTGGCCGTCTATCGTGATCGATCCGCGCTCTATGTCGTAAAAGCGAAAGAGCAGCCGCGACAAAGTTGATTTACCCGAGCCGCTATGGCCGACCACGGCCGCCGTCTGCCCGGCCGGAATCACGAAGTCGACGCCAAACAGGATCTGGCGGTCCGGCTCGTAGCGGAAATCGACGTTATTGAAACGCACTTCGGCGCCGCGCACCGCCAGCGGCTGGGCGCCGGCAACATCGCTCACTTCGCGGTGCTGGGCTAGCAGCGAAAACATGCGCTCCATGTCCGCCATGCTCTGCTTGATTTCGCGATAGATCACACCCAGGAAATTCAGCGGGATATATAACTGGATCATGAAGGCATTGACCAGTACCAAGTCGCCCAGGGTCATGCTGCCGTCGATTACGCCCAGCGTCGCCCGCCACAGGATCAGCGTAACGGCAATGGCGATGATGGCTGATTGCCCGGTATTGAGCAGCGACAGTGAAGTCTGCGAGCGCACGGCAGCAGTTTCATAGTGCTGCAAGCCTTCGTCGTAGCGTCGCGCTTCGTATTCTTCGTTGCCGAAATATTTGACTGTCTCATAGTTGATCAGGGAATCGATGGCGCGCACATTCGCCTTCGAATCCAGGTCGTTCATGGTGCGCCGGAAATGCGTACGCCACTCGGTGACGAAGACCGTGAAACCAATATAAGTGACGAGGGCAAAGGCGGTAATTGCCGAGAACCAGATGTCGTAGTTCAGCACCAGGTACACCAGCACCAGCGTGATTTCGATCAGCGTGGGAAGTATGCTGAACAGGGTGTAGGAGACGAGCGAGGAAATGCCGCGTGTGCCACGTTCAATGTCGCGCGTCATGCCGCCAGTCTGGCGGTTCAAGTGAAAGCGCAAGGACAACGCATGCAAATGGCGGAATACTTGCAGCGCAACAGTTCGCACTGCGCGCTGGGTCACGCGCGCAAAGACGAACTCCCGCATTTCAGTGAAAAAAGTGGTGCCGAGCCTGAGCGCGCCATATGCCAGCAGCAAACCCAGCGGCAGCACCAGGATGGCGCCCGGGCTGGTGGGCGTGAGGTTCAGGCTGTCGACGATCTGCTTCAATATCAGGGGCACGCCGACGTTGGCCAGCTTGGCGCCCACCAGGAACAGCAGCGCAAGCAACATGCGCCACTTGTACTGCCACAAGTAAGGCAGCAAGGTCTTGATGGTTTGCCAGTCGTTACGCTCGCCGGGTGGCGGCGATGGTTCGTGGGAAGCAGGGGATTGAGCGTGGCGCCGCATGAGGAGTGAAGCTGGAATGACTTATGATCGACCCATTCTAGCGGTTTCTCCCTGAAAGGATGTATCCAGACATGACCGAAACAAGAACGCTTCCGCCCGGCATGCCGGAACTGCGCGTGATGCCGATGCCAGCCGATGCAAATGTCCATGGTGACGTGTTCGGCGGCTGGATCATGTCGCAGGTTGACATTGCCGGCTCGCTGCCGGCGGTGCGGCGCGCCAATGGCCGGGTGGCGACCATTGCAGTGAATTCATTCCTGTTCAAGCAGCCGGTATTCGTCGGCGACTTGCTTTCATTTTATGCACGTGTGGTTAAAGTCGGCCGGACATCGATCACCGTCAATGTGGAAGTCTATGCCGAGCGCAATCGGCTGCAAGCCGATGTCGTCAAGGTCACGGAAGCGACCTTGACCTATGTTGCCACCGGCGAAGATCGCAAGCCGCGCCTGCTGCCCGAGGTGCCCGGCGAAAACCCCACACACTCCTGACTACGAGTCTTTCTATCCGTCGAACAAACATGCATTCCACACGCCGCGATTTCCTCATTCACCTGGCACAACTCAGCACCGCCACCGCCCTGTCGCTCTCCTTCCCCGGGCCTGCCCTTTCCCGCACTACCGCTTACCCTTTCGGCCTGGGCGTTGCGTCCGGCTCGCCACTGCCCGACCGGGTCATCCTATGGACCCGCCTGGTTCCGGAATCAATCGTCGGAGACGGAATCGGGCGCGAGCCGGTGCGCGTGAAATGGGAGTTGGCCGAGGATGAAAAATTCCGCAAAGTCGTGTCCAGCGGCGAGGTGACAGCCTTGCCCGAGCTGGCGCATAGCGTGCACGTCGATGCGATGCGACTGCAAGCGGATCGCTGGTACTGGTATCGATTCATGACGGCGGACGCAGTCAGCCCGGTTGGCCGCACGCGCACCGCGCCTGCACGCGAAGCGCTGCCCTCATCATTGAAACTGGCCGTGGCTTCCTGCCAGCACTGGGAATTCGGTCACTATGCCGCGCATCGCCATATTGCTGCGGCGGCGCCGGATCTGGTGGCGTTTTTGGGCGACTACATTTATGAATGGGGTCCCTATGACCTGCAGCATCCGGCTTCGGCGCGGCGCAGCGACGAGTCGTTCAATCTGCACGACTACCGTAACCGGTATGCGCAATACAAGAGCGACAAGAACCTGCAAGCCGCCCATCTGGCCGCGCCCTGGATTGTCACCTGGGACGATCATGAAGTCGCCAACGATTATGCAGGAGACCAGGACGAGCGACTCGATGCAAACTTCCACGAACGGCGCGCTGCTGCCTACCAGGCGTTTTATGAACACATGCCGGTTCGGCTGGCGACTGTGCCAGCCCCGGGCAAAGCATTTGCGCACATGCGCATTTATGAGCGTTACGACTGGGGCCAGCTAGCCCGCTTCAATATGCTGGATGACCGCCAGTACCGTGCGCCACAGGCATGCCCGCGCCCAGGCGGGGGCGGTTCAAATTCCGTCGGCAGCGATTGCGGCAAGCGCGTGGATGCGGGCCGCAGCATGCTCGGTGCGGAGCAGGAAGCCTGGCTGGCGCAGGGGTTTGCGGAATCGAAGGCGAAATGGAATTTCCTCATGCAGCAAACACTGATGGCGCAGTCGAGCCAGACGCCGATTGCGAAACCGGCCGACGGTCGCTTCTGGACCGATGGCTGGGATGGCTATCCGGTGGCGCGCGAGCGACTGCTGGCCGATATGGCGAAGCACCGGCTTTCCAACCCGGTCGTGCTGTCGGGTGACGTGCATACGTTTTATGCGGCCGACTTGCGACGTGATTTTTCGCGGCCCGTATCGCAGGAAAACCCGGTGCTTGCCGCTGAATTCTGCAGCACCTCGATTACATCGAGTTCACGGCCCCAGGTCCGTACCGAACAGTACCTGACCTATAACCCGCACCTGAAATACGGGCGCAGCGACCGCCGCGGTTTCATCATGCTTGACCTGACGCCGGCCCGCTTGCAGGCTGCTTTCATGGGCCTGGACGATGTATGGGCGGCGGACTCAAATATTCGCACCCTCGCCAGTTTCCGGGTCGATGCCGGCCGTGCCGGCGTGGCGCGCATAGACTGATCCGGCTTCCAGCCCGGCTTCCAGCCAACGCTGGGTTGAACTAGCCGCGCGGGCGCTGCAAATGAAAACGGCCAGCTTGGGCAAGCTGGCCGTTCCTTTTTCTTCGAGCCGCTTGCTTCAAGCCGCTTTCTTTTCATCCCGGAGTTCGCGCCGCAGTATCTTGCCGACATTGGTCTTGGGCAGCTCATCCCGGAATTCTATGTATTTCGGACGCTTGTAGCCGGTCAATTGCTCGCGGCAATACGACAGCAGCTGGTCGGCCGTCAATGACGGATCCCTGCGCACCACGAACAGCTTTGGCACCTCGCCAGAGTTTTCATCCGGCACGCCGATACAAGCGCATTCCAGCACGCCGGGGTGCATCGCCACCACCGCCTCCACCTCATTCGGATACACATTGAAGCCTGACACCAGGATCATGTCCTTTTTGCGGTCGACGATGCGAACGAACCCGCGTTCATCCATTATGCCGATGTCGCCCGATTTGAAGAAGCCGTCCGGGGTCATCACTTTGGCTGTCTCATCCGGACGATTCCAGTAGCCCGTCATGACTTGCGGTCCGCGGATAGCGATTTCACCGGTCTCGCCCAGCGGCAGCATATGCCCGTCATCGTCAAGTATCGCGATTTCTGTCGATGGCAGCGGCAAGCCGATGGTGCCAGAGAATTCGGTGGCATCGGCGGGATTGCAGGTAGCGGTAGGCGATGTCTCTGACAGCCCGTAGCCTTCTGCAATCGACACCCCCGTCACCTTTTTCCACTTGTCGTTGACCGCCTTTTGCACCGCCATGCCGCCGCCATTGCAAACCTTGAGGCGAGAGAAATCGAGTTTGGCAAAATCGGGATGGTTGACCAGGCCGTTGTACAGCGTGTTCACGGCCGGCAGCATGTTGAATTCATGCTTGGACAATTCCTTGATGAAGCCGCCAATATCGCGCGGATTCGGAATCAGCAGGTTCATCGCGCCCAGCCGGGCACCCAGCAAACCGCAGGCCGTGAGCGCAAAGATGTGATAAAGCGGCAGCGCGCACACGATCGTGATCGGGTCGATCACAGGTTCGCGCGCCAGCACCGGCTGGGCCCAGGCTTCGTTTTGCAGCACGTTCGCAATTACGTTACGGTGCGACAGCGCCGCTCCCTTGGATACGCCAGTCGTGCCACCGGTGTATTGCAGGAAAGCGATGTCGTCGTGACCCAGTTCAACCGGCCGCAGCGTCATGCCAGCAGCCTCGCGCATGGCGCGCTTGAATGAAACGGCGTGGGCCAGCGTAAATGCGGGCACCAGCTTCTTGACGTGCCTCACCACGAAATTCACCAGCAAACCCTTCACGCCCAGCATGTCACCCATGCCGGCCACCACGACGTGGCGCACCTTGGTCGCAGGCAGCACCTGCTCCAGGGTATGCGCGAAATTCTCGAGGATGATGATTGCTTCGGCACCCGAGTCGTTGAGCTGGTGTTCCAGTTCGCGCGGGGTGTACAGCGGATTCACATTGACGACGGTATAGCCGGCACGCAGTACGGCGGCCAGCGCCACCGGGTATTGCAGCACATTAGGCATCATCAGCGCCACGCGCGCCCCCTTGGCCAGGCCGCGGCTTTGCAGCCAGGCGCCCAGTTGCAGGGAAAGCCGGTCAAGTTCGGCATAAGTCATGAACTTGCCCATGCAGGCGTAGGCCTGGCGTGCCGCATATTTGCGGAACGATTCCTCGAGCAGATGAACAAGCGAGCGGTACTGGGTATAGTCGATTTCCGCCGGAATACCCTTGGGATAGGATTTAAGCCAAAACTTGTCCATCAGTCTGCCTCCACGTATTTTTATGTGCGGCCACTCCTGGCTTGGGCGGTCAGGTGGCCGATCAGAGACAGATGCTATCGGGCATAGGTAAGCGACGCAAGAGCCGCGCATGCGATTGGAAGCGACGCTCGGGACAGGCAAACGCGTTGCAGCGCAATAAACGCCGCATTATCGGCGTTACAGCCGGGCCGGAATCCTGGGCCAGGATGCCAGGCCGGCAAAGCACCAGGTCAGCGTGGACCCAGTTGCGTGTCGCTCTTGGCGACGGTCTGGCCATTGGCTGCAAAGCGCGCCAATTGCTCGTGGCGCACCGTCTTGTCCAGGGATGACAGGCGGCGCACGGCATCATAGAACCGCGGCAAATCCTTTTCTTCGCTCAGCAGCGCGCGAAAGCGCGGCACCAGGTCGTGGTAAGTAGATACGGTCGACAAGTGCGCATTGGACAGCGGATCCGAGAACCAGCGGTCATAACCGGGATAACCGCCCCATTTAGTGGCTTTGACTTCTTTGTACTCATCCTTGAGCGCCTGGAAAATCTCAGCCTTGCGCGCCTTCTTTGCATCATCGCTGGCGTCGGACGCGTAGTTGACCATCAATTGCTCACGATACTTCGTGAGCAGGGCCAGGAAGTCATGCTTGCGAGCGGTATAGTCGACGAAAAGCTTCTTCATCCGCTCGTCGCCATATTTTTCCATCCACTTCTCAACGCCGACTTCTTCCACTGCGACTGCGAAAGATTCATTGAAACGGGAATCATCCTTGGCATAGGCGACCTGGTGCGCCAGTTCATGAAATACCAGGCGCGCCAGTTCCGCATCCGGGTACTGGATAAAGGTGGAAAGAACGGGATCATTGAACCAGCCGAGGGTGGAATAAGCAGGCACGCCGGCTACCTGCACGTCCAGGCCCTGGGCACGCAATTCATCTGCGAAAGCCTGCGCCTCGCGCTTGTTGTAGTAACCGCGGTAGTTGACGCAGCCCGCTATTGGAAAGCACCAATGGATGGGCTTAAGAGACAAAGCGGGCGCGGCCACGACGTTCCACAGCACATAGGAACGCTTCAGGTCGGCATAGTTTTTATAGCTTTCGTTGTCCGGAAGGCCAAGTTCGGAGGCGGCGAAGCGCCGGATTTCCTTTACCTTTGCCAACCGGTTCTTCAACTTTGCTTCAACGCGCGGATCGGCGAGCCAGTCATCGATGGGCCGCGCCTCGGACAGCAGGGACAACTGGCCTTCCACTGCCTGCATGTAATAGCCGACCTGCGCGCATCCCGCCAACAGCAAAGCCGCCGCCAATGCCGTTAATGCTGAAACTGCCTGCCACTTGATCTTCATGTGACGCTGCCCGATCTGGTATTCAACACCGCAAACGGTTTTCGCGGCCCTGGAAAGCCATCCTACTTCAAAGTTTTTCCAGTATGAAGCGCCGAAAAGACAAGTTTCGTATAAATATTTCAGCCAGGCCAGTTTGCGCGCGACAGCGCATGACGGGAATGATGCAGGCAATGCCAGCCGGGGATACCATGCGTCTTGCAGATATCGCATCAGAAGCAGACCGAACACCGAGAGAACCATGAAACTGATCGAACCGATCCTCCATGCCGCCGACGACCTGCAACAGATCCGGCACCGCCTGCATAGCCATCCAGAGCTGTGCTTTGAAGAACACAATACCGCCGACCTGATCGCCGAGACACTCGTGAAATGGGACATACCCATTCTGCGCGGCCTCGGTGGAACCGGCGTGGTGGGCATCATCCGCAATGGCGACAGCCCGCGCGCGGTCGGCCTGCGCGCCGATATGGATGGATTGCCGGTCCAGGAATTGAATCGCTTCGACCATGCCTCGCGGGTGGCCGGCAAGATGCATGCGTGTGGCCATGATGGCCATATGGCCATGCTTCTCGGCGCCGCCCAGTACCTGGCCACGCATCGCAACTTCAACGGCACGGTCTACCTGATCTTCCAGCCGGCTGAAGAAGGCGGCGGCGGCGCGGCGCGGATGATGGATGACGGCCTGTTCGAGAAATGCCCGATGGACGCGGTATTCGGCATGCATAACTGGCCCGGCGCGCCCGAGGGAAGCTTTGGCGTAACCGCCGGGCCGATGATGGCGTCATCCAATGAATTCGAGGTCGTGATCAAAGGCCGCGGCGCGCATGCAGCCCAGCCGCACAAGGGCGTCGACCCCATCATGGCGGCGATACAAGTCGTGCAGGCATGGCAAAGCATCATCACGCGCAACCTGAACCCGATGGACAACGCCGTCCTCTCCGTGACGCAGATCCACGCTGGCAGCGCCACCAACATCATTCCCGACGAAGCCAGCATCATAGGCACCGTGCGTACCTTCCGTGAGCCGCCACTGGACCTGATCGAGTCGCGCATGCGCGAAGTGGCAACCCAGATAGCGGCCGCCTTCGGCGCGCGAGTCGATTTCCAGTTCAAGCGCAATTACCCGCCCTTGATCAACCATGAAACTGAAACCGCATTTGCCATCAAGGTCATGCAGCAACTGGTGGGGGCAGACCGCGTGAACACGTCGGTTGAGCCAACGATGGGGGCGGAGGACTTTGCCTTCATGCTGCAGCGAAAACCGGGCTGTTATGTATTCATCGGCAATGGCGAAGGCGGGCACCGCTCCGCCGGACATGGCCTGGGCCCGTGCAACCTGCATAACGCGTCGTATGACTTCAACGACCGTCTGCTGCCTTTGGGGGCGAGTTACTGGGTTCGCTTGGCCGAGGCTTTCCTGTCGCAATAGGCCCGGTGCCTGCGCAGCGGCGGGCCGAATTGGCGACATGGGCTGGGCGGCTTAACCCTGCCCTTCGGGCACCAGCTTGCGCTTGCGGCTGGACGTGTCGAGGTCAGATTGGTGCACCAGGTAAGGCGCGACCTTGCCGTCCTGGCCGATGAATTGCCAGCGCTGTTTGTGGAATTTCTCCAGCGCCTCGCGATGTGCAATGCTGAAGACCGACGCCTCAGGTAATTCATCCAGCAACAACCCATACAGGACGGTTTCGGTCTCGGCATCGAGTGCGCTGGTGGCTTCGTCAAGGAACAAGACATCCGGGCGACCGAGCAGGGCACGCACGATGGCCAGCCTTTGCTGCTCGCCTGGCGACAAGCGCTGGCTCCAGTTGTCGCTGGCGTCGAGCAGCCCGCTCAGGTGCTCCAGCCGGCACAGCGAAAGATAATGCAGGATGGCACGGTCCTGATACTTGGACGGCCCTGCCGGATAGCTTACCGCCTCACGCAGGCTGCCGATTGGCAGATAGGCTTTCTGCGGCAGGAATAGCAGCGTTTCGGATCGGGGGATCTCAACCATACCGCTGCCGTAAGGCCAGATGCCCGCGATCGCCCGAAAGAGCGTGGACTTGCCGCAACCGGACGGCCCGCTGAGCAAGATGCGACTGCCCTTCATGACGCTGGCCGTCAGCGGCCGGGTCAACACCTGGCCGGTCGGCAGGCGCAATTCCAGGTTTTCGATCAGGAGCGCACCGACATTGTTGCGGAGGACTTCGATGCCTTTCGGCTGGCTTTCCAGGGCGTCCAGCGCGGCATGGAATCCAGCCAGGCGATTGACGCTTGCCTTCCACTCCGCCAGCGAGGAATAAGCCTGGATGAACCACGACAGCGCATCCTGCACCTGGCCGAAGGCGGAGACGATCTGCATCAAGCCGCCCAGCTTGATCGCGCCGGCGAAGTAGCGCGGCGCGCCCACCAGGAAGGGGAAAATCACCGCGAACTGGGCATAGAAAGTGGAGGCGACATTCAAACGCTTGGTCGTGCGCATGATTGACCACCAGTTTTCGCGGATGCGCAAAAACCTGGCTGCCAACAGGCGCGATTCCTGGGGCTCGCCGCCGTAAAGTGCGATCGGTTCCGAATTCTCGCGTACGCGGACCAGGCCAAAGCGAAAATCTGCCTCAAAGCGCTGCTGGTCAAAGTTCTGGCGGATCAGGGGCCGGCCTATGCGCGCCACCAGCCACGAGCCAAGCCCCGCGTAGGCAATTGCAAACCACACCATGTAGCCCGGGATGGACCATTCCTGCGAGCCGAGCGCGAATTCCAGCGGCCCGCTGACGCTCCACAGGATGCCGATGAACGATACCAGCGTAACGACGCTGGACAGCAAGCCAAGCGACAGCGTCAATGTTCCGTGGGTGAGGAATTTCAAGTCTTCGGCAATGCGCTGGTCCGGGTTGTCGGCGCCGCCGCTTTGCTCAAGCCGGTAGTACATCTGGCCCGCCAGCCACTGGTCCATGTACTTTCCCGTCATCCAGGCGCGCCAGTCGATTTCGAGGGCCTGGGTCAGGTAAATTTTGTAGATCGCAACCGCGATATAGGTAAAAGCAAGCACCGAGAAGCGGATGATCTGCTCCTTGAATGCCGCGGTGTCCTTGTTATCCAGTGCGTTGTAAAACTCCCGGTTCCAGTCGTTGAACTGGACGTTCAGGTAGACCATCGTCAGCGCCAGCACGACGACTGCAGCAAGCAAGCCGCGCGCGCGCCACCTGCGCTCTGAAACCCAATATGGCTTCAGCAGCGCGCGTACCGAAGCCCATCCCGCGCTGGCCGACGCCAGCCCCGTGAGCGGCTGGGCTGGCGACGGTGCCGCGCTGGTTGCTTCAGTCAACTTTAGCGCCTGAAGCTTTCACCACCTTTGCCCACTTTTGCGTCTCGGCCTGGATATGAGCGGCGAACTGTTCCGGTGTATTGCCCACAGGTTCGGCGCCCTGGCCAATCAGCTTTTCCTTCACTGCCGGCGACGACAGGGACTTCGCGATTTCCTGCTGCAGCTTGTTGACCACTTCCTTGGGCGTGCCCGCAGGCGCCAGGATGCCGAACCAGCTGCTGGCTTCGAAGTTCGCCAGGTCGCCACCGGCTGCTGCGATCGGCGCGACACCCGGCAAGGCAGGCGATGGCTTGGAACCAGTCAGGGCAAGCGCAAGCAAGCGACCCGACTTAATGAATGGCAAGGAGGAAGGCAGGTTGTCGAACATGACATCAGCCTGGCCGGCCATCAGGTCGGTGAGGGCAGGCCCGGAACCGCGGTAGGGAATGTGCAGCATGAAAGTGCGTGTGATCGTCTTGAACAGTTCTCCAGACAGGTGGATCGAGGTGCCGTTGCCGCTGGACGCCATGTTCACCTTGCCCGGATTCGCCTTGAGATAAGCGGTGAAGCTTTTCAGGTCGGTAATCTTGTTATTGGCAGCGAAGGCTGGATTGAGAACCAGCACGTTCGGAACCGATG
>JAQGMC010000040.1 GCA_028292545.1 Paucimonas sp. | reverse complement strand
TGTCGGGCGCTGGATCGTCGTGACGCTATCGATTAGCCAGCGTCGAAACGCAAGAATCCCTGCCTTCATGCCAGAAGGCAGGGACCAGAAGTATTCCCTTCAACCGCTGGCTCCGGGGCGGGCCAGCCTGGCCGTGACGCTTACTTGACGTTGCGACCGACCGCGCCGCCAACCACTGCGCCGCCGACCGTGCCCAGCGTGCTGCCATTGGTCAGCACCGAGCCGCCAACTGCACCCACGCCGGCGCCAATTGCCGTGTTCTTGTCCTGGGCTGACCAGCTGGAGCAACCCACCATGCCAGCGAACGCTGCAACTGCCACCATGCTGCTTGCAATGCGTTTCATCGTTTTCATGATCCACCTTTCGTTTTGGTTGTCGTGATCGGGTCCGCCCCTGTGGGCAAGCGTCGACCCGCTGTGGCGCTTCCTGTGGGCATCAGTCCCGCAAAGAATCAGGGACGCGCTGAACCTTGGAAACCGAATCTCGCCCTTAAGTTTCGAACGAGCGACAACCGACCGAGGTTGCATCAAAGTCAGGCAGTTGATACCTGACAATCCTTTGCGGCATATCGCTGCACGGGGGCGACGATCGGGCAGACTGTAAGCAGACCGTCTTCCCGAGCCCATGAATCCCTCCAGTCCGCCTCCCGCCAAAGAGGAACACCCGCACGTCGCCACCACGAGCGGCACGCCGGCACAGACCTACCAAGCTTCCAGCCCGGTAGCGGGCCTCGCGCCGCGCCCGGTCAATGCGCGCGGCCTGGCGCTGACCTGCATCACCGTGGTCGCCGTCTTGTTTGCGTTCCAGTGGGCGACCCGGTTCCTGGTGCCGATGGCACTTGGCATCATGCTCGCCTTTACACTCAATCCAGTCGTGAAATGGCTGGAGCGGGTACGGGTGCCGCGTCCGGCTGGCACGGTGCTGATCCTGATCGTGCTGATTGTAGGAATCGGATGGGGCGCCAATACGCTGCGCGGCGAATTCCAGTCCATCATCGTCCAGTTGCCGGAGGCGGCGCGCAAGATCGTCGACAAGATGGCTTCCAGCGACGATGGCACGCCCAGCACCATTGAGCAGGTGCAAAAAGCGGCAACGGAACTGGAAAAGGCGGCCACGCCCGGCGCAGCGGCTGGCAAGGAAGGCCGGTCGCCACAACAGCAGGAAGTGCAACCCCGGGTGCGGGTTTCCGAAATGCTGCTTGCCGGCTCGGTCGGCGCCATCGAACTGGCGGCGCAAGCGACGATGGTGGTGTTCCTGGTGTTCTTCCTGCTGCTGTCGGGCGATACCTTCAAACGCAAGTTCGTCAAGCTCACCGGTCCATCGCTGTCGAACAAACGCGTGACGGTGACGATGCTCGATGAAATCAACAGCTCGGTCCAGGCTTACATGTTCATGCTGCTGGTGACCAATACCCTGCTGGCGGTGCTGATGTGGGGGGCTTTGCGCTGGATCGGCCTGGAGAATGCGGGCGCCTGGGCCGTGGCGGCCGGCTTCCTGCACATCATTCCCTATTTCGGCCCCTTGCTGATCACGACCGCAACCGGCCTCACTGCGTTCATGCAATTCGAATCGATATCGACCGCGCTGCTGGTGGCGGGCGCGTCGCTGGCGATTGCCACCTTTGTCGGCATCTTTGTCACCACCTGGATGACCGGCAAGATCGCAAAGATGAACCCCACTGCCGTGTTCGTCGGCTTGCTGTTCTGGGGCTGGCTATGGGGAATCTGGGGCCTGTTGCTGGGCATCCCCATCGTGGTCGTGGTCAAGGTCGTGGCCGAGCATGTGGAAGAAATGCATGCGATCGCCGAATTGCTGAGCGATTGAAGCCTGCGCGCCTGGCTGCTCAAGCCAGGGCTTGTTGCCGCACTTGTTCCAGTGCTTGTTCCCGCGCTTATTCCAGCGCTTGTTCCAGCGCTTGTTCCACCGCTGCGGCCACCCCCAGCAACCATGCATCGTGCAAGGCTGGCGCGGCCAGCGTCAAGCCCACCGGCAGCGTGCCGGGTGCATGGCAGGGCAGCGAGATCGCGCAACCATCCATATAGTTGATCACCGACGGATTGCGCAGCATCAGGCCATTGATGCGGAAATACACTTCATCGGACGCTTCCAGGTCTGCAATCGGCTGCGCCACCATCGGCACAGTCGGCATCAGCAAGGCATCGAAGCCGGCCAGCGCATCCGTGGCGCGCGCAATCCAGTCGCGCCGCGCCGCCAGCATATCCAGGTAATCCGCAGCAGAAAAACTGGCGCCCAGCTTGATGCGCGCCGCCACGCGCTGGTCGTAAGCCGCGTCGCGTTCAGCCAGCAGATGGCGGTGCCAGGCATACGATTCAACCGGCGAAAACCGGTTCAGCGTTGCTGGTTCGGCGAACAGGCGCAGCGGCAAGTCGACGATTTGCACGCCAGCGGCCGACAGCCGCGACAGCGCAGCAGCAAAGCTGGCCGCGACATGGCTATCCATGTCGTCTTGCATCAGCGTGCCGGGAACGGCCAGGCGCAAGCCTTTCAGCGGCAGGTTTGGCGGCGCCAGCGGCTGGTCGGCAATCACGCTGTCGACCAGCAGGCAATCGGCGACCCGGCGCGTCATTGCACAAGCGGTATCGAGCGTGCTCGACAGCGGCAGCGCGCCGGCAGTCGGCACCCGTCGCGCCGTCGGCTTGAAGCCGACCAGGCCGCACAGCGCAGCCGGGATCCGGATCGATCCGCCGGTGTCGGAACCGATGCCGGCGAAACAGGCGCCGATCGCAACCGACACAGCCGCGCCGGACGAGGACCCGCCCGGTATGCGCGCCACCTGGGCATCCGCCGGATTGGCTGGCGTGCCGTAATGCGGATTCAGGCCGACCCCGGAAAAAGCGAACTCGGTCATATTGGTCTTGCCGATGATGGCAGCGCCAGCTTGGCGCAAGCGCGCCACCACCGGCGCATCCGCGCTGGCGGCGGGTTGCCCGCGCAGCACCACGGATCCAGCCAGCGTCGTTTCGCCGGCAATGTCGTACAAATCCTTTACCGATACAGGCATGCCTTGCAGCGGCCCGGCCATGACGCCTGCGCGCTGCATGGCATCGGCATGGCTGGCTGCAGCCAGCGCCGCTTCGGGATAAAGACGGGTGAAAACGGCGTCGCTCGCGCTGGCCAGCGCCAGGCTGTGTTCGACGAGTTCTCTCTGCGTGGAAAAGCCGGCGGCCGGCGGGTGGGGTGCAGCGGCGTGGGAAGTGTTCATGCGGAAAGGCGTCTTGTCGGTTGGAGCCGGCGCAAGCTGGAAACCGGAAGCAGGATTTTCTCTCCCAGGGCAAGGCGCGCCACGACCTTTATGGAGATCGGAACTGGAAAATAACACAGCGGAAAAAAAGCGGTGGCCGACCTGACGCGACGATGAGTCCTGCCGCAAGGCTCGTGCCTGTCCGGCAGGGGGGTACCAGTGGGTCAAGCGGATGGATGGGCAAACCCCGATATTTGGGCTGCCTGCGGGAATAGACCCGGTTCCAGGGAAAAATCACCCATGCATACCGATTGCATTCCATATTGTTCATGCAGGCACGAATAGTGCTGCAGGACCAGCTCCAGGACATGAAGATTCTGTTCAAGGTTGACGCCAAAATTATGGGGGTGCCACCACAAATGGTAGTGGCCATTGGAACTTGCAGACGACGTCATCGCCTGCTTCAAACGCTCCAGGCGCAAGGATTCCAGAACCCGGAACCGTTGATCCCATCGACGTAAAAAATGACTGGCCGAGACATTCACTACGTCGCCCACACAGCTTGCCGGTGCAACGCACGGGCCACTCAAGGGAAGCCAGCTGTCCAGCAGTCGCAGGGTTCGACCGGTAATTCCGCCCAGCCGATTGTTTGCGCGGCTGTATATCCAGTGGCTGGGATTGCCGCGATAGACCTGGATCCCTGCTCGTCCCAGCACCGCAATGGATTCTTCCGTGACCTGGTTTCGCGGGAATACCAGGCTCCGATACCTTATGCCCAGCTCGGATCCGATTGCCTTCGCGCACTCAAGGTCGGCAATGAATTGTTCCGTTGTCGCCCCCGGTTCACCACAAAAAAAGTGGCTGTAAGTATGTGTCCCCACCTCCTGCCCGGGCGTTTCGAGAATTTGTTCCACCAGCGGCCTGGCGAAAAAAAGCCTGGGGTATTTGCTTGCGATGTCCTGGTAAGAATAAGTCGAGCAGCGTTGATTGGCATAGGCGGGATAAACGCGGGGACGGATTTCACGCCATTGCCTGTAATCGCGGCACATCAGCATTCCAACCGTGGCCCAAGTGGCGCGGATTTGATAGCGCCGAAATAATTTCAGGATTCGAGGAATGGCTAGCCATTCGCCTTCGACGTTGCGACGGTAATTGGCAATCGTGCGGGATTCAGTAACACCCCAGAACATTTCAAAATCCAGGGAAATGACGAAACTGCCCATGACATTCCTATTGGATACCCTTCTCAACGGCGCTGGCTGGTAGGGTCCTGCAGCGACAACGTTTGCCGGGTTAACACCGGAACTGCGCCGCCAACAGCGCCGGTCCGGGGTTGGCGAGTCAGGGGCTACCGCAGGATGCGCTGCCCACCGGCGGCACCTTCGACTTTCTTCATGCGAGAATAGGCGCCTTGTCGCTTGGACACAGTGCAGGGCATTCTGGTTGCAGAGACGATGTTCCCGCATTGAACTCCGATAGCATCGAGCAACTGAATAACACACCAGGCAAAGGACGTATGCAAGGCTGGGAATTCTGGATAGACCGGGGCGGCACCTTCACCGATATCGTCGCGCGCCGTCCTGACGGCAAACTCGTGACGCACAAGCTGCTGTCTGAAAACCCCGGCCAATACCGCGACGCCGCGGTTGCCGGCATCCGTCATTTGCTGGGCGTTGCGCCCGGCGCGCCCATCCCCGGCGAGCAAATCGAGGCGGTGAAGATGGGCACGACGGTGGCTACCAATGCGCTGCTGGAGCGCAAGGGTGAACCGGTGGTGCTGGCGATCACGCGCGGCTACCGCGATGCACTGCGCATCGCCTACCAGAACCGGCCGCGCCTGTTCGAGCGCCATATCGTGCTGCCCGAATTGCTGTACCGCGAAGTCATTGAAGTCGATGAACGCGTCGGCGCGCGCGGTGAACTGATCCTGCCGCTGGATGAAGAGGGCACGCGCAGCAAACTGCAGCAAGCCTATGACGGCGGCTTGCGCGCGATTGCAATCGTGCTGATGCATGGCTATCGCTACCATGCACATGAAGCGCGCATCGCCGCGCTGGCGGCGCAGATCGGTTACCAGCAGATTTCAGTCTCCCACCAGGTCAGCCCACTGATGAAACTGGTGTCGCGCGGCGACACCACGGTGGTCGACGCCTACCTGTCCCCCATCCTGCGGCGCTATGTCGAGCGCGTCAGCACCGAACTGCCCGGCGTCAACCTGCAGTTCATGCAATCCAGCGGCGGCCTGACCGATGCCCGCGCCTTCCAGGGCAAGGACAGCATCCTGTCCGGCCCGGCCGGCGGCGTGGTCGGCATGGCGCGCACCAGCATGCTGGCTGGCTTTGACAAGGTGATCGGCTTTGACATGGGTGGCACCTCCACCGACGTATCGCATTTCACCGGCGAGTTCGAGCGCGTCTTCGACACCCAGGTGGCGGGCGTGCGCATGCGCGCGCCGATGATGAGCATTCATACCGTTGCCGCTGGCGGCGGCTCGATCCTGCATTTCGATGGTGCGCGTTATCGCGTCGGTCCCGACAGCGCCGGCGCCGATCCGGGCCCGGCCAGTTACCGCCGCGGCGGTCCGCTGGCCGTGACCGACTGCAATGTCATGCTGGGCAAGATACAGCCGGCCTGGTTTCCATCCCTGTTCGGGCCCGACGGCCGTGCGCCGCTCGACCGCGATGAAGTGGCGTGCAAGTTTGCAGCACTGGCCGACCAGGTTGAGCAGGCAACGGGCCGCAAGATGAGCGCCGAGCAAGTGGCCGAAGGCTACATAGAAATCGCCGTGGGCAACATGGCAAACGCAATCAAGCAGATTTCGGTGCAGCGCGGGCATGACGTAACTGAATACGTGCTCACTACTTTCGGCGGCGCCGGCGGCCAGCATGCCTGCCTGGTGGCTGATGCGCTGGGCATGACGCGGGTGTTGGTGCATCCGCTGGCTGGCGTGCTGTCGGCCTATGGCATGGGCCTGGCCGACCAGACCGCTATGCGCGAACGGGCAATTGAATTGCGCCTGGATGAAGCTGCACTGCCGGCGCTGGAGCAGGCGCTGGCCGAACTGGAGGCGGGTGCCTGCGGTTCGCTGCAAAGCCAGGGCGTGGCTGCTGCGCGCATCAGCAGCGCGCGCCGCGTGCACTTGCGTTATGAAGGCACCGATACCGCGCTCGTGGTCGACAGCGGCAGCCTGGCGCACATGGTGGGCCAGTTCGAAGCCGCCTACCAGCAAAGGTTTGCCTTCCTGATGCCGGGCCGCGCCTTGATCGCCGAAGCGGTCTCGGTCGAAGCCACGGGCAAATCGGATGCGCCGCCCGAGCGCAGTCCCGGACATGCAGCGCGCAGCACGCCATTGTTGGCCGATGCCACCGTTCCCATGTATTGCAGCGGCGCCTGGCACGACACCGCGCTCTATCGCCGCGCTGCATTGCTGGCGGGCGACCGCATCAGTGGCCCGGCCATCATTGCCGAAGACAATGCCACGACCGTGGTCGAGCCCGGCTGGCAGGCTGAGTTGACGGCGCTGAACCATATCGTGATGACGCGGGTGCAGGCACGGCCAGAGCGGCGCGCGATTGGCACCAGTGCCGACCCGGTGATGCTGGAAATCTTCAACAACTTGTTCATGTCGATCGCCGAGCAGATGGGCATGCGGCTGCAAAACACCGCCTACTCGGTCAACATCAAGGAGCGGCTCGACTTCAGTTGCGCGATTTTCGATGCCGACGGCAACCTGATCGCAAATGCGCCGCACATGCCGGTGCACCTGGGCTCGATGGGTGAGAGCATCAAGACGGTTATCCGCGACAATGCCGGCCAGCTGGCGCCTGGCGACGTGGTGATGCTCAATGATCCGTACCACGGCGGCACGCACCTGCCGGACGTGACGGTCATCACGCCGGTGTTTGACGAGGCCGGCAGCACCATCCTGTTCTATGTCGGCTCGCGCGGCCATCATGCCGACATCGGCGGCACCACGCCCGGCTCCATGCCGCCCGACTCCACGGTGGTGGAAGAAGAGGGTGTGCTGATCACGAATTTCAAGCTGGTGGCTGGCGGCCGCCTGCGCGAGCAGGAAACGCGCGCGCTCCTGAGCGGCGCACGCTATCCGGCGCGCAATCCAGACCAGAACCTGGCTGACTTGCGAGCCCAGGTTGCGGCCAACCAGAAAGGCGTCGAGGAATTGCGGCGCATGGTGGCCCACTTCAGCCTGCCGGTGGTGCAAGCCTATATGCAGCATGTGCAAGACAATGCCGAGGAAGCGGTGCGGCGCGTGATTACCGCGCTCAAGGATGGCGACTTCACGCTGCCGCTGGATAATGGCGCCGTGATCAAGGTCGCAATTCGCGTCGACCAGGCAGCGCGCCGTGCCCGCATCGATTTCACCGGCACCTCGCCCCAGCTCAGCAATAATTTCAATGCGCCTTCGGCAGTGTGCATGGCGGCGGTGCTGTATGTGTTCCGTACCTTGGTGGATGACGATATTCCACTCAATGCCGGTTGCCTGAAGCCGCTCGACGTCATCATCCCGCCTGGTTCGATGTTGAATCCGCGCTATCCGGCATCGGTGGTGTCGGGCAATGTCGAAACCTCGAGTTGCATCACCAATGCCTTGTATGGCGCGCTCGGCATCCAGGCGGCGTCGCAAGGCACGATGAACAACTTCACCTTCGGCAATAGCCGCTACCAGTATTACGAAACCATTTCCGGTGGCTCCGGCGCGGGTGAAGGATTTGCTGGCACATCGGTGGTCCAGACCAATATGACCAATTCCCGCCTCACCGATCCGGAAGTGCTGGAGTTCCGTTTCCCGGTGCGGCTGGAAAGTTATGCAATCCGTGCCGGTTCCGGCGGCGCCGGGCGCTGGCAGGGCGGCAATGGCGGCGTGCGCAAGATCCGTTTCCTGGAGCCGATGACGGCTTCCATCCTGTCCAATAACCGTGTGCATGCACCCTTTGGCATGGCGGGCGGCGCACCCGGCGCCTGCGGGCGCAACCTGGTTGAGCGGGTTGACGGCCGCGTCGAGGAATTGCCGCATGTCGCCCGCACCGAAATGCAGGCCGGTGACTTGTATGTGATTGAAACGCCCGGCGGTGGCGGGTATGGCGCGCCCGGCACAAGCGCTGCCGCAGACGGTGGCAAGACCGGTGCGGCCACGGCCAGCCGCGAGAGCGGCGCAGCCGGTGTCAACCCGTCCGACAACGCATGAGGCCAGCCGCGCTGGCCTTGCCATCCTGGTTGGTATGGGGGCTGGCCCTGCTGTTCATCTTCGGCGGCCTGGGCAGCTTCGCCATCCTCGACAATAACGAAGGCCTGTATGCGGAAATCCCGCGCGAGATGCTGGCCGCGGGCGACTGGCGCGCCTGGGTCATACCGCACCTGGATGGCTTGCCCTACATGGAAAAGCCGCCGCTGCTGTACTGGCTGACGGCACTGTCGTTCGCACTGTTTGGCCAGGCGGAATGGGTAGCGCGGCTGGTGCCGGCGCTGGCTTCATTGTCCTGTGTCGCAATGCTGATGCGTTTTGGCCGCCTGGTGGGCCATGAAACTGCGGGCAGGCTGGCAGCATTGATGTTCGTTACCGGCATCGGCGTGCTTGCGATGTCGCGGGTATTGATGTTCGACATGCTGCTGACCGCCTGGCTCACGGCTGCGCTCCTGAACACCTGGCTATTCCTTGCCGGCGCCGGCCGTGGCCGCTTGCGCTGGGCTTATGCGGCACTGGCGCTGGCCGTGCTCACCAAGGGCCTGGTGGCGCTGATCCTGTTTTCATTAGTGCTGGGCGCAACCCTGGTCGCGACGCGTCTGCGGACTTACTGGCGCACGGTGTGGAAGCTGCTCGACCCACTTGGCTTGCTGCTGTTTGCGCTGCTGGTGCTGCCCTGGCATGTGGCAGCCGCGATGGTGGAGCCCGTGTTCCCGTGGTTTTACTTTTACAACGAGCACGTGCTGCGCTTCCTCGGCCAGCGCCAGCCGCATGATTATTACGGCGGTCCGTGGTGGTATTACCTGCCGCGCATGGCAATCTATCTTTTTCCCTGGTGCTTCCTGCTGGCTTGGCGCCTGGCGCCGCCGGCTGCCGCCACCGATGGCAGCGATGGCAGCGATGGCACGGTGGCCGCACGCGACCTGCGTCGCTTCCTGTTGCTGGCCTGGCTGTTGCCCTTGTTGTTCTTTTCCATCTCGACCGCCAAGGCGAATTACTACCTGGTGGCAGTCATGCCTTTCGCTGCCTTGCACCTGGCGCTGATGGTTTGCGCGCGCGACTGGCAACATAGCCGCTTGCGGCTGGCGCCATCGCTGCTGCTGGCGCTGGCTTGCGCCGCGCTGGCTGCGGTGGCGGCAAGCCGTTCAATGCCGGAAAAAGTCGCGATACTGGGTTTTTCCGAGAGCAGCTTCCTGGCCGGATTATTCGGTGGCGCGGCGATCCTGGCATTGCTGCCGGCGCTGCTGGCCGCCAGGCGCAGCAGCGCGGCGATTCCGGCTTTCGTGCTGGTGTCCGCCTGGTTCGCTGCCGGCCTGGGCCTGGCGCTGCAGGCGATGGAGCCGTATGTGTCGACCCGGCAGCTGGCGCAATACCTGCAACAGACGCAAGCGGGGCGGCAAGTGGTGCTGTTTCGCGCCTTCGAAAAAAAATCATCGCTCGCCTTTTACCTGGCGCGCGTGGTGCCGGTTGTGGATTCAGTCAGCGCTGACCTTTACTGGGGCAACCGGCTGCGCGCCAATGAAGTGATCTGGACCCGCGAGCAAGCGCTGGAAAAACTGTCGCGCGACAAGTTGGCGCTGGTGGTGACGGATGAGCACCGCGCCAGCTTTGAAGCCTGGGGCGCGGCCACACGCTTTCGCGCCGTGGCGCGGCATGGCGATGTGACGGTTTATGTGAATTGAGCGTGGCTGAGTTGAGTAGCTGAACTGCGCCCGTTTCAAGGCTTGCTGCGCGCCCGCCGCGCCAAGTCTGCCGTTGCCTGGGCCAGGTCGTCATACAGCTTGCCCAGGTCGGCGCGGTAAGCCTGCAGCGCTTCTGATTGCCGGGCCACGGTCTGCATGTCGCCACGCGCGAGCGGCCCTGACAACGCAGCTTCCGGACCCGCGCGGTAAATGTTATCCAGTGTCGTCCGGACCAGCGGTTGCACCATTTGCAGCGCCTGTTGGCGCGGCACGCCCGCACCCTCATAAGCTTGCAAGCTGGCGTCCAGCAATGTGACCAGGTAGTTGGATGCGAACACGGCGGCCGCATGATAGAGCGTCTTGTGGCGCGCATCGACTTGCGCCAGCCGCGCGCCGATGGCGCCGAAAGCCGGGCTCAGCAGCGCCAGCGCCTCGGGCTCGCCTTCCATGCCGCACCAGGTGCCGTCGAAAGTGGACAGCACTTGCGCCGGTTGGGCGAAGCTGCGTATCGGATGCACGCTGGCCACGGCCGCACCAGCAGCGGCAGCGGGGGCCAGTTCTGCGGACGACAAGGCGCCGCTGCAATGGAATACGATTTGCCCGGCACGAAACAGTCCCTGCTGCGCCAGTGCAGCGCATACCGCGCCAATCTGGTCGTCGCCCGTTGCAATCAACACCAGGTCGGCCGGCGCCAGGCCATTCAGCGTGAAGCGGGCGTGGCCGGCGCCAATGAAAGCGACCGCTTCATCTGCGCTGCCCTGGCTGCGGGTTACGACATCGGCCAGCGCAAACACTTGCTTTTCATGCCACAGCCGGCCCAGCGTGCGGCCGAGATGGCCGGCGCCGACAATGGTCAAGGTCCTGGCGGTGGCGGGTGGCATGGCGTCAGCCCAGTTGTTCCAGCGCTTCCTGCTGTTGCAACCATTCGGTTTCGAGCTGGCTCAGTTCACGTACGCAATACGCTTGCTCGGTCAGCAGGGTCTTCAAGTCTTCCTTGTTGGCCGCGTCATAGATGCCGGGGTCCGCCAGCTTGGCGTCAATGCCGGCTTTGCGCGCCTGCTGTTTTGCCAGTTGTTCTTCCAGCCGCTTGATGCGCGATTCAATCGGCTTTTTCAAGCCGGATAGCCTTTGCCGCTGCTCGGCTTCCTGGCGCTTTTGCTCGCGCCGCTCCGGCGCCGCCACGGCAGGCGCTGCAGGCACGACGGGCGCTGCAGCCGGGCTGGCCGCGG
The DNA here is from genome assembly GCA_028292545.1 of Paucimonas sp. Lineage (GTDB taxonomy): Bacteria > Pseudomonadota > Gammaproteobacteria > Burkholderiales > Burkholderiaceae_D > Lacisediminimonas. Next base: position 5,427 of record JAQGMC010000040.1, on the reverse strand, counting down.
GCAGGGGCGCGGTTGCGCCGCCGGGTGAGAGCCGGGTCTTGAACAGCCAGTCGCGATAGTCGTCCAGGTCGCCATCGAAAGGCTGCAGCCGGCCGTCGGCCACGATCAGGAATTCATCGGTCGTGGCACGCAACAGGTGGCGGTCATGCGAAACCAGCACCAGCGTACCTTCGAACTGGGCCAGCGCTTCGGTCAGCGCTTCGCGCGTTTCCAGGTCCAGGTGGTTGGTCGGTTCATCCAGCAGCAACAGGTTGGGACGCTGCCAGACGATCAGCGCTAACGCCAGCCGCGCTTTTTCACCGCCCGAGAAGGGCGCAATCGGGCTGCTTGCCATGTTGCCGTTGAAGTTGAAGCTGCCGAGGAAATTGCGCAATTCCTGCTCGCGCACGTTCGGCGCCAGCCGCGCCAGGTGCCACAGCGGCGATTCATCATGCCGCAGCATGTCGACCTGGTGCTGGTGGAAGTAACCGATGACCAGGTTCTTGCCAAAGCGGGCCTCGCCCGCCAGCGGCGCCAGTTCACCGGCGATAGTCTTGATCAGCGTCGATTTGCCGGCGCCGTTCACGCCCAGCAAGCCGATGCGCTGGCCATCCTGCAGTGCGAAATTGATGCCCCCGACAATCAGTTTGTGCGTGCCGTCTTCAAGCGTATAGCCAGTGTCGGCGCCATCCATCACCAGCAGTGGATTGGGCGCGCTGCTGGGCGTGCGGAATTCGAAAGAGAATTCGGCGGCGGCGCGCAGCGGCGCCAATTCTTCCATGCGCGCCAGCGCCTTCATGCGGCTCTGGGCCTGGCGCGCCTTGGTGGCCTGGGCCCGGAAGCGGTTGATGTAAGACTCAAGGTGTTCACGGTGCCGGGCCTGCTTTTCGATGGCGGCCTGCGCCAGCACCAGTTGCGCGGCGCGCTGGCGTTCGAAGGAAGAATAATTGCCGCTGTAGCGTTTCAGCTTGCGGTCGTCGATATGCACGATCACGTTGACCACGCCATCGAGGAAGTCGCGGTCATGGGAAATGATCAGCAGCGTGCCTTCATAACGCTTGAGCCAGTCTTCCAGCCACAGGATTGCGTCCAGGTCCAGGTGGTTGGTGGGCTCGTCCAGCAGCAACAGGTCGGACGGGCACATCAGCGCCTGGGCCAGGTTCAGGCGCATACGCCAGCCACCGGAAAAGCTCGATACCGGCTGTTCCATTTGCGCCTGGCTGAAGCCCAGGCCAATCAGCAATTGCTCGGCGCGCGAACGCACCGTGTACAGTCCGGCATCGGCCAGCAAGCCATGCAGCTCGCCCACGCGGTTGCCATGTTCGGCTTCATCGGTGATGTGCTCGGCATCGGCCAATTGCTGTTCGAGGTCGCGCAGCCGGTTGTCGCCATCGATGGCATATTCAATCGCCGGGCGCGGCAACGCCGGCGTTTCCTGCGCTACATGCGCCACTTGCCAGCGCTGCGGGAAATCGATGCTGCCCTGGTCCGGGTGCAGTTCGTTGCGCAGCAGCGCAAACAGGGTGGACTTTCCCGCGCCATTGGGGCCGATCAAGCCGATATGGTCGCCCGGGTTGAGTGTAAGGTCGACATTGTCGAACAGGGGCTTTAGCCCGCGCATCAGGCTGAGTTGCTGCAGTCGGATCATCGCGTTCAGCCCAATTGGTCGGCGCTGAGCAGGAACACGGCGTCGTCGCCGGCGCTGGTGGAAAGCCAGGTCAGTTCCATATGCCCGAAGGCCGCTTGCGCGTGTTCACGCTCATTGCCGATTTCAACGACCAGCACGCCATTGTCGGTCAGCCGCTCGCGCGCGCCGGCGACGATCTTGCGCACCAGGTCCATGCCATCGGCGCCGCCAGCCAGCGCCATACGCGGCTCATGCCGGTATTCCAGGGGCAAGGCTTGCATCGAGCTTTCATTCACATACGGAGGATTGGTCACGATCAAGTCGTACTTGCGCGCAGGCAGGGCAGCGTACAGGTCGGATTGCCACAATTGCACGCGCTCCTGCAAGCCATAGTCGTCAACATTGCGGCGTGCGACGGCCAGCGCATCTGCCGACAGGTCGACCGCGTCCACATGCGAATTTGGAAACGCGTCGGCCAGCATGATGGCCAGGCAGCCAGAGCCGGTGCAGAGCTCCAGCACATTGCCGACCGCCTCGGGATCGGCAATCCAGGGCTGGAACAGTTCGGGAATCAATTCGGCGATATACGAGCGCGGCACGATCGCGCGCTGGTCGACATAAAAACGGTAGTCGCCGAGGAAGGCTTCATTGCTGATGTAGGCAGCTGGCAGGCGTTCAACGGTGCGGCGCTCGATGACATTGAGCAGCGACTCGATTTCATCGGGCAGCAAGCGCGCATCCATGAAAGGTTCGAGCCGGTCCAGCGGCAGGCGCAGCGTGTGCAGCATCAGGTAGGCCGCTTCGTCATACGCATTGGCGCTGCCGTGGCCAAAGGAAAGCTGGGCCCGGTTGAAGCGGGTCACGGCATAGCGCAGGCAGTCGCGCAGGGTCTGGAATTGTGAGGGCATGTGCAGCGGGTCGCCTTGCCAGTGGACAAGGGAAGGAAAAGTGTAATCCGCAAGGATACCGGATCAGGCGCGGCAGTGGGGGGGCGGGTAGCCTGCGGCGACCCGCCAGTCGGGCGTGCCGGCTTTTTACTACTGACTTGATCGGCGCGGGCGGAAGTACATGCAAGGAAAATTCCCGGCACCAAAGCTGGGCATGGACAGCGAGAAAAAATGAGGCGGTCACTGCTCGCGCTGCACTTCCTCAGTTCTACCACCCTGGATCCAGGACTATTCCATTGTCAATCTGCGCTTCCCGAAAGTCCCCGCCTGGCCGAACATAGCGCGATCCCCGTCCGTACTGGGTCGTGAACCACTCCTCCACATCCCAGCCGATCAGAACGCCGTCGTCTTTCAATCGGATCTTCAAGCGCAGCGCCCCGCCGTTTTTACGAATGTAGTCGAGAAGGTCGTCTGGAATCCGTTCGGCGACCGGGACGATGTAGTTTCCCGCGATCGTTCCGCCGGCCCAGTTGCCTTGACCGGTGTAAGCATACTTCCCCTCGCGCCAGGTCACATGAATGGTTTTAGGTATGGGAAGCGAATTTTTTTGAACGGAATAGTCGAGATGATCGACTTTGTTCAATTTCAATGTGCCAGGCGAATCGAGCGTTCTTCCAGTTTCCGATTGGATTACCACCGCATGTTTGGGTGTCGCGGCGTCGATTCTCAACACCACACCATTGATAGCGCGAAATTTATGATGTAAGTGATCGTCGCCTGTCGGCTGCAGGGAATAGCCGTATCTCGGGTGGGCGACGAAAGACAAAAGCGTGCAGGCAGATAGGTACAACGCCTGTTGAACGGGCCTCATCACGACCTGCTGTAGCGGAAATTGCTCTGGAAGGAAAACGGCAGCTTCAATGACATCTACTTGCAGATCAAAATCTGGTCTCGAGGAAGTCGCCGCCCGGCATCTCATGGATGGAAACGTCACCGATCGGGGCACGGCGTTCGATGTCCCAACCGAGCATGACGCCGTCCGGCTTGAGGCGGAATTTAAGCCGCAAGGCGCCGCCTTTGGCCCGGATGTCGTTCAATACCTCATCAGGAATGCGCTCCGCGACTGGGATGGTGTAGTCGCCGATAATGGGTCCTTCGTACTCGATGCCGCCGTTCTTGCCCCAAACTGGTTTAGGATTCGCACGCCAAACGACCCGCATTGACCTCGGTACACGGCCATTACTCAGGGAGAACAGTATTCGATTGCGTCTCGCTATCAAGCCAGAACCAAATATTGTGACTCCGCGATCGTCGTAGTAAGCCACGCCGCGCATTTCCGCGCCCGGTACCGCGTCTGCTCCGAAAATAGGGGCGATTCCGTCGAATCTGGATTGGCGAGCGTCACTCGCGCCAGAACTCCGCTGCAGGGTCGAATCGCATCCGGCGATCGAGAAAAGCAGGGCAAGGGTTATGGCGGTGATGCGATGCATTGTCGAAGTCGGGCTGCTGGATGCCCCAGCCGAGCGATTGGCCAAGCAAGCAGCGTTAAGCGCTTTCAAGAGGCCGCGCCTCCGCCGTCCGGGATGTGACCGGGTTAGTGATGTCATTGCACCCTCAGGTTGACGTTGTACCCATTTCGATTGATCCATTGCAGGTAACCTTGCATGTCAACGGTGCCTGTAACGAAATCGGATCGAGGAACGCGGATGACTTTGCCGTCCCGGTCCACTGCACCTGGCGGCGGATCGCTTACGGGCAGATAGCTTATGAATTCCAGCGTGTCGGACCAAGTCATTCCGGTATCCTTCATCGCCATTTGGCTGGTCGTTTTTCCATCCTGGTAATGAACTACACGGTCTTCGATCCCAGGGGAAACCGGCTTGGCCGTCGTTGCATATTGATTGTCACTTTTGTCGTGAATAACCGGGTGAGCGATGATGGTTGAAGGGGTGGGTTCCATTTTCACACCTGCGTTCTTCGCTTGTTCCACCATCCATATCAGGGCCACCTGCGAAAGCTGGCTTTCACTTTCGGCGAACCCGCCACCAATGTCGGCGTGCGCGCCAATGAAGCCCCGCTCAACGCGGGTTTGCTCGGAAAGCGCTTGCATTCCCATGATCGATTCGAGCGGAAATGCGCCTACAGAACCGGGCAACCCTCGCCATGTTTTGCCTCGATGCTCATTGAGTGCGACGGCCTGTGCAACATAAGTGAATTGCTCCGGAATGTTCATGTTGTAGGCGGTGCCGCTCGAATTCGTCGACAGCACTGTGTCGAACAAGCCGATGAAACGAAGGTTCAATTTTTGACATACTTGTTCGCCTTTGGCATTCGTGTGCCCGTACCAGCCGTCCTTCGTCAGCGACGCGATACGGTTTGCAAAGTCGCGAGCTTCGGCTGCGCCGCGACTGAAGCCCACAATGTCGACATCCATGGAATCGCTATGGTTGGGAAACAGTTCTACCTCATCGTTGAAGTACCGAACCATGCGGGCAATGCGTGCCGGTCCGGAATAATTGAAAGCCATATCGGCTGACTCTGCGCTTAGGGGAAGAAGCGCCGGTTTGTAATCTGCGGGTTTGATGTCGCCATATTCTTTGTCACGATGTACCGTTCCGACCCCAGTGACATAGCGCCTGTTTTGGTCCTCGTAAAGTCTCGTGAACGACCAAACGTTTGATAGCGAGCTGTCATTCTTCTTGAGCCATTCCTCATCATCCGTATTCCCAGTCCCATCGAACGCAAACAACACCAACCCGCGCGGATCCACATACCGCAACGGATTGCTTCCCACATACGCATACGGGTTCGGCCCATCCGGCGTGCCGAGCGGATCGGGGGTCAGGTAAGCGCCGCGGCGCGGGTCGTAGTAGCGGTGGCCGTTGTAGAAGAGACCGGTTTCGGCATCTTCATATTGACCAGGCAGGCGCAGGT
>JAQGMC010000146.1 GCA_028292545.1 Paucimonas sp. | reverse complement strand
GGCGCCTTCCACCACGACCTCCAATGGATTGCAGAGAGCGATTGAGCCCTGCAATGCAGCCAAGGATTGAATTCATGTTTTCCAGGCTTCACCCGTTTTTCATCTTCGCCACGGCACTATTGTTCTTGCTCGTCGCCGTCCCCGGACATGGCCAGTCGCTCAACCTGTCGCCCGCAGTCGTTCCCCTCAAGGGCCATGCCGGCCAGAGCGTGACCCAGGAACTTACGCTGCGCAATGATGCCGACCAGGCGCTCGACTTCACGCTTGAAGCAGACGACGTCATCGTGCGCGACGGCGCGCGCGTCTTCGTCAAGGCCGGCAACCTGGCCGACAGCATTGCCGCGACTGCCGTATTTTCCGTGCCGCGCGTGCATGTGCCGGCCCATTCCAGCGCCACCGTAACCGTCACGCTGACCCTGCCGCCGGCGCTGCGGCACCGCGCCGTCGTGGTGTACTTCAGGGGCACGACACTGGTGAATGCGGGCGCCCGGCAAGCCACATTGTCGCTCGGCACCCTGTTCACTTTCGCCATTTCCGATCATGTCTCGCTGGCGGCTGGCGGGCTCGACATCAAGCCGCCTTCGGCCAGCGCCAACACGCAGGTGCAGACCGCGCTGTTCAATGACGGCAGCGAGCCACTCGTAGCCAGTGGCATGGCCGTGCTGCTCGATGCCGGCGGCCGGCTGGTCGGGAAGGTTCCGCTGCCGCCGCGGCGCCTGCTGCCAGGCGAGAAAACCCTGCTGGCGGCAGACTATCCGGGCGAATTGCATGCCGGCGCTTACCGCGCGGTCGCCACCATCAATGCCGAGGGCCGCGCGACCACGCTGAGCGCTTCGTTCGCGGTGCCGTGACGGGCTGGTTAAAGTTTTTGCTGTGCGCCTGGCTGGCCTTTATGAGCACGGCCGCCCCGGCAAATGAAGTGCGCCTGGCTGCGCGCGAAGCAGTCACGTTGCCCTGGCCCGGCGCCAGCGCTGTCTTCGCCGTCGATCCGGGTACCGTGGAAGTGAGCCTGGTCGCGGCCCAGGTGGTCCTGCTCGGGCGCTACGCCGGCCAGACCCTGGTGAGCGTGGTGATGCCGGACAAGGTGGAGACGATCGTGGTGCACGTCACCGCGCCGCCGCCGCGCTCGATCGTGTTTGAAACCGCGGCTGCTGCGCGTTCCATCGGCAGCTGGGAAGCCAGTTACGACTCGGCCACGCGCCGGCTCGGCACCGGCGTATCGGCCACCTTTCGCCGCGGCGAACAAAGCACGATCCTGCGGCTGCAGGGCATTCGCGACGGCGCGGCTGCGCCGGATGCAAACGCCTGGTCGCTGCCTTCAGCCAGCCTGGAAATCAAGCAGCCCGGGCGCGCGATTGTTTTCCTCGACGAGCGTATCGACAGTTCGCCCCTGACCCTGCACGGGTCCGTGCTGCGTGGCGTGCACCTGCGCCAGGATGGCGTGGAGGTACACGCCGGCATTGCTTCGCGCACACCCTGGAATGACTTTCTTTTGCCCGCCAGCGGCGACCGCGCGCTGGGCGTCAGCGCCCGCACCGACGTCGGCGGGCTGCGGCTGGTGCCGGGCCTGGTGTGGCTGCCCGACAGCGGCACCAATGTGCCGGGCGCGCTCACGCTTGGCCTGGAACGCGGCGCGCTGGAAGATCCGGTGCGCATGAAGGCGGAACTGGGCTGGAGTGACAAGCCGGGTGCGTCGGTCGACCTGGCCGTGCGCAATGCGCAGCGTGAAGCCTGGCTCCAGGGGGCTTATCGTCCGGCCGGTTTTGCCGCGCTCGGCGTGGCGCGCGCGGCCGGCACCTATCTCGATGGCGCATGGTCAGAAAAATTTGGCCAGCGCACCACGGCCGGCCTCACGCTGTCGGCCAACCGCCTCGACCTGGAAGGCCAGCGGCCGCAGGCGGCGTCGGCGCGCCTGGAATTGCGCCATGCCTTTGATGCGCACTGGAGCACGACGGCCGCGGCCAGCAACGGCATCTACAGCAACACTGGGGTGCAACCCCTGCGCCGCAGCACACTGTCGCTGGGGACCGCTTTCGACAGCAGCAGGTTTGGCGTCTCGGGCCTGTACCGTTTCCAGCAGACGTCGGCGGCGAGCGCGGGCGGCCACGGCGGCAGGCTGACCTTGCGCGGCAGTGGCGGCGGCTGGCGCGCCAATCTCTATGTCGACGCGCAGCAACAAGCGGCGACGGTGGACCTGGTGTTTCGCGACCGGCCCGACCTGGCACGCGCCTTCGCCGAACTCGGCCTGGTTGCCAACACGCCTGAGGAAGCGATCCGGCAGTTGCGCGACAACGCGGCGCTGCTGGCTGCGCGCGGCGTATCGGTGGCGCCGCTGGTGCTGGACAGCTTGCGCATACAGTCCGGCAGCGATGTGTCATGGCGCAATTCCGACGCCAGCCAGCTTGCGCTTGGCTTGCGGCTGTTGCTCGACGAGCGCCACGGCGCGGGCGGCGCCAGCCGCTCGCTGCTGGGCAGCCTGTACGCCAACTGGCGCATCAACCGTGACACGGAACTGGGCCTCGCCCTGGTGCGCTGGACCAGCCAGCGCGCGGACTCGCCAGCCAACAGCGACAACTCGGTGCAGCTGACGTTTCGCACCGGCTTGAGCGTCGATGGCCTGGCTGCGTTCGGCATGACCGGCGGCGGCCTGCGCGCGATCTCGGGACAGGTGTTCCGCGACGAACGCGCGAATGGCAAATTCGATGCGCAACAAAAGCCGCTGGCCGGCATCGAGGTCGTGCTTGATGGCTGGCGCCGCATGCGCACCGATGCCGAGGGTCGTTTCGTGTTCGATGCGCCCGGCCGCGGCGGGCACCGGGTCGAGGCGCTGCTGCCGCCCGACCCGGGCGCTTATTTCACGACGCCTTCGTCGCTGGCAGTCGCCCCCGGCGGCGAAGCACGCTTCGGCATCACTTTCTCGGCCGCGCGCATCAGCGGCGTCGTGCGCAGCGATGCTGGCCGGCCCATCGCCGGTGTGGCCGTGCTGCTGGATGGCATGAAGCAGGCAACGACCAGCACCAATTCCAGCGGCGCTTATCGTTTCGCCGCGCCAGCCGGTGAAGTCAAGGTGATGCTGGCTGCGGATTCGGTGCCGGCCGGCTATGAACTGGCGGAGCTCTCCGAGCAAGTGCATTCGATCGCCCCCGGCGCGCCGGTCGTGGCGGATTTCGTGCTGCGCGCGCAGCGCGTGTTGAAGGGCGTGGTGGTGGGGGCGGGCAGCGCCGACGCGAGCATCAGCGTGCTCGAAACCGGGCGCGTCGCCAGCGCCAACAAGTCAGGCCAGTTCCTGCTGCGCGGCCTCGCAGCCGGGCCACTGACACTGGTCGTGAAAAGCGCGCATGGCGAGACGCGCCGGGTGGTAACCATGCCAGCCGAGCCGGGCACGGTGGCCGGCATCGAGCTTGCAGCCCCCTGCGCGCCTGCGCCCCAGCGCAATGCAGCTAGCGACGCTTGCATGCAAAACGCGGTCAACCTGGTGCCGCGCAATGTCGGTGGATCTGGGAATGCCGGGCCAGCAGGGCAATAGGCGATCTGCTGCGCTTGGATGCGCCGGCGGCAGCGGCCGCGGCCGCGCGACAGCGCAGCGCAGCCTCAATGCCGGCTACTGGGGGCGCGCACCCGGCGGCGCTATGCGCACCATATTGCGGCCCCCCGATTTGGCGTCGTAAAGTGCCGCATCGGCGCGCCGATAGGTGGCTTCCCAGCCGCTGTGGCCTGGCTTGCTCTCCGCAATCCCGACGCTGATGGAAACCTGCATCGAGCGCCCGCAATGCCGGATGACCAGGTTGGCGACCGCCAGGCGCAGGCGCTCGCCCACGATATCCAGCGCCTGCAGCGCGTCGGCTTCCTGGCACAGCACGCCAAACTCTTCGCCGCCAAGCCGGGCGACGATGTCCACGCCGGCGCGCACCTGGTCGAGCAAGGTCAGCGCCACTGCGCGCAACACCTGGTCGCCAAAGTCATGGCCGTGGGTATCGTTGACCGTTTTGAAAAGGTCGATGTCCACCAGCAGCACGCAATACGGTTTGCCGGTGCGCAGCGATTGGACGTGGGCTTCGTCGCAACGCTGGACGAAATAGCGGCGGTTGTAGAGCCCGGTCAGGGGATCGGTCATGCTTTCCTTGTACAGGCGCTGGTTCATTTCTTCCAGGGCCAGCAGCGCGTGGTTCCTTTCCTCTTCCAGCAAGAGCCGGTCCAGTTCCGCTTCGGCGCGGTGCGCCAGCAGCTGCAGTATCTCCAGCATCGAATCCGCCCGCGCCTGGTCTTCCATCGGCGCGTGAAAGAACACCGCCACATGTCCGACCATGACGCCGTCGCGCGACCAGAGCGGCAGGCCGAGGAAACTCTGGAAACCGGAGCCCCGGGCTGCCGGGAACAAGTCGCACATCTTGCGCGACACATGGACCTGGGAACCCGGGCACGCCCGCACCGGGCCAGCCTCGACGCTGGCGCTGTCATAGATCATGCTGCACGGTGTGCCGGCCAGCGCAAAATCCCAGCCATCCATATCGGCGCCATCCTTCCATGCGCCCAGCACCCGCACCCGGGTTTTTTCCGCATCGAGCACGCGTGCGACGAACACCCAATCCGCAGCAAGGACCCGGCCAAAGGCAGCGGTCGCCCGGCGAAAGAATTCCTCGCCGATGAAGGGCGAGGTCATGGTCAGCAGTTCCTTGAGCATGCGATAGCTGTCACTCGAATCGGATCGGGTCATGTTGCAATCGGAAAATGTAAGGGCGATGCGCGCTGCCAGCAGAGCTTGCAAAAGCGTGGATTGTGGCCAGTCCGGCGTGGCCCGGCCATGGATGTGCGGCGCGCGGCAGCTTTGCCGGGCCTGCGTTGGAAGCGTGCGCGGCGCGCCTGGAATCAGGTTGGGCGCGCAGCCTGCACCGGCCCGCTGCACTGGCCTGGAAACAGTATGCGCAGGGAATTGCCGTAAGGCAACTTAAATCGGGAAAGTTTGCGTTTGCTCAAAAGCGACGTTCGAGCGGCCCGCCGGTCTTGTGCACGCCCTCGCGCAGGAGGGCGTCGACTGCCTTGTTGATGCGCTCGCGCGCGAAGCTGCGCGTCTTTGCATCGGGCTTGATGAACTGCACCGACAACAGGCCGTGTACCAGGATCAGCAATTCGCGTGCCGTATCAGTCGGATCGAGGCTCTTGCGCAACTCGCCCTTGGCCACGCCTTCAACCACCAGGTTGGACCAGAACGCAAGCTGCTTGTCGAAGCGGGTTTCCTGGTGCGCCTGCATCTCTTCATGGCGGGTGCTGGCGGCGAGATAGTTGATCCAGAAGCGCCACCAGCGGTCGCTGCTCGCGCGCAAGACATACGACAAGGCGATGCGGCGTAATTGCGCGGCCGGCGAGCCGCTGCAGGACTCCCAGTCGCGCGGCAATTGGTAAGCCGCCTCCAGCGCCGAGATGACCAGGTTTTCCTTGTTCTGGAAATGGTAGTTGATGGTGCCGGTGCTGACGTTGCTGGCCTCTGCCACCTGGCGCATGGTCAGCGCATCGATGCCATGCTCGGAAATCAAGTCATAGACCACGCCCAGCAGGTAGTCCTGCTGGCGCTGGGTGGCCGGCCTTGCGTTCTGCGTGACACGGGAAGACCGTGCGGCGGGGGCGATCAGTTTGGTAGTGGCCATGCGCCGATGTGCTCTCGACTTTTGAATGCGCCAAGGTTACACGCTGGCGGGGGAGGGCGGCCGCAGGCTGGCAAAAAATTTTTGTTGTTTAGTATTCGCACAAACGTGCTAAACTTTTTTGGTTGATTCCGGTTGCGGCGCAAGCCCGTCAATTCCGGTTCCCGGGTGGCGCTGTCATTGCGCAGCCGATCGCTGCACGCTGCCTGGCGTGCGCCGGCCATCCAGGGGAGCGGTGTGACGCGGCGCGGCGCGGCTGGCAGGCCACAGAACCGGTATGGTCGGGCCGATCCATTCCACGGAGGTAAGCAGGGCGATGAAGTTTGCAACCTATCTGGCCTCCCACGCGGCCTGCATGCCGACCAAGGACGCGATGGTATGCGGCCAGCGGCGCGTCAGTTTTCTCGAGCTCGACCAAGCTTCCTCGGCCGTGGCGGCTTCCCTGCAGCGCATGGGCGTGATGCCTGGCGACCGGGTTGCCCTTTACCTTCCCAACTGCGTCGAATTCGCGTTTGCCTTCTTCGGCATCGTCAAGGCTGGCGGCATTGCGGTGCCAGTCAACATGCGCCTGGCGCCGCCGGAAATCGCTTTCATGCTGCAGGATGCGCAGCCGCGCGTCGCCTTCGTCAGCAGCGAACACAGCGCCGAGTTCGAACGCGCCGCAACTGAGACTGCGCCTTTCCGGCGCATCGCCGTGAATGGCGCGCCCGGCGCGCACGATTACGACTTTGCCAACATGCTGCGGGAAACCGGCGGCTTGCTGCATGACGTGCCGCTCGACTTCGACGATTGCATGATTTCGTACACTTCAGGCACCACCGGCAATCCCAAGGGTGCGGTGCTGACGCAATCGAATTACGTGATGGTCAACGGCTTCATGAATGGCGTGTACTGGGGCATCAGCGAGAACGACCGCATCCTGATCACGACACCGCTGGCGCACCGTACCGCGTTTGCGCGCATGGGCAACATGCTGGTGCACGGCTGCACCCTGGTCATCCTGCCGCGCTTCGATCCGGCCGAGCTGGCGCAAGTGGTGGAAGCAGAACGCATCACGCTCCTGGGCCTGGTGCCAACCGTGGTGCGCATGCTGCTGCCCGAAATTTCAAAGGCGCCGCAGCGCTTCGCTTCGCTCGAACGCATCCTGGCAACCGGCGAAGCGTTTCCGGTGGAATTGAAAGCCAGCCTGCTGCAATTGCTGCCCAAGCTGAAGCTGTATTCCTTCTTTGCCATGACTGAAGTCGGCGCCATCACGCTGCTCAAGCCGCATGAACAACTGGCGCACGGCGCTTCAGTGGGGCGCGTGCTGCCCGGCATAGAAATGAAATTGCTGGATGAGCAGCGCCAGGAAGTGCCGGTCGGCCAGCCTGGCGAAGTCTGGGTGCGCACCGGTGAGCCGGGCCGCTACATGAACATGCGCGAATACTTCAAGCGCCCCGAAGCCAACCGCGAATCGGTGCGCAATGGCTGGTTTGCCACCGGCGACATGGCCACCATCGATGCGGATGGTTACGTGACCCTGGTCGACCGCAAGAAAGACATGATCCTGTCCGGCGGCTACAACATCTATTCGCGCGAAGTCGAAGCTGCGCTGTGCGCGCATGAAGCAGTGGCCCAGGCCGCCGTGGTGGGCGTACCCGATGCGACTTTCGGCGAAGCCGTCGCGGCCTACGTCGTGCTGCGCCCGGGCAAGCAAGCCACGCCCGAAGCGCTGGTTGCCTGGTGCGTGGAGCGCATCGCCAGCTACAAGAAACCGAAATACATCCGCTACCTGCAGTCGTTGCCGGAGAACAGCACCGGCAAGGTGCTCAAGCGCGAGTTGCGAAAACAGTTCCTTGACACCCCAGCCTGAGAGGATGCATCCAAGATGAAGCGACGCAATGCACTTGCCCTGATCGGGGGCGGACTGCTTTCCACCATCGCGCCCACGCTGCGCGCGCAGCAGCAGGATTTCCCCAACCGCCCGATCAAGATCATTGCGCCCTATCCGCCGGGCGGCACCACCGACCTGTTCGCGCGCATCATTGGCGAGTACCTGCAAAAGTCGTGGGGCCAGCCAGTGGTGATCGAGAACCGTCCCGGTTCCTCGGGCATGATCGGCGCCGGCATGGTCGCGCGTTCGCCCGGCGATGGCTATACCTTGCTGATCGGCTCGCAAGCGCTGTACAGCGTCAATCCCACGCTGTACGACAAGGTGCCCTACGATCCGGTCAAGGATTTCACGCCGATCTCGCTGATTGCGCGCCTGCCCAGTTTCTTCGTTGTGCCGGCATCGTTGCCGGTGTCGAACCTGCGCGAATTCATGAAGTACACCAAGGACAATCCGGGCAAGGTCGCCTATGGATCGGCCGGCTCCGGCACGGCGCAGCATATTTATCCTGAACTGTTCAAGCTCCAGACTGGCCTGGACATTTTGCATGTGCCCTACAAGGGCAGCGTGCCGGCCGTAACGGACCTGATGGGCGGACGGGTGCAGGCGATGATGGACCTTGGTCCGTCGATCATGCAGTATATTCGCGCCGGCAAGCTCAAGGCGCTGGCGGTCTCCACCCGTGAACGCTCGCGTTCGCTGCCGGATGTGCCTACCATGGATGAATCGGGCGTGCCTGGTTTCGACATGTCGACCTGGTTTGCAATCCACGGCCCGGCCGGCATACCGCCGGCGATTGCCAACAAGCTGTCCAACGAAATCCGCACCGCAATGCGCAATCCGGATGTGAAGAGCCGCTTCGAAGCGGTCGGCGTGGAAACGATCGGCACCAGCGGCGAGGAATTGCTGGCGCGGCAAAAGGCAGATGCGGTTAAGTATGCCGACGTGATCAAGCGCGCCAACATCAAGGTGGACTGATGAAAAACTTTAGCAGCGTGCTTGCGGCGCATTCGACACATTCCCCGCGGGCCAGGCCGGTACACGCCGGCATGCGGACAGGGGCGCTGCAGCGGCTGTGCGGCTTGCTCGCCTCGCCCTTGCTGCTGCTGCGGCTGGCCCTGCTGTCGCTGGCGCTATTCGCCAGCACCCAGGCTGCCGCGCAAGCTTTCCCGAACCGGCCGATGAAAATCGTGCTGGCATATGAAGCCGGCGGCTCGACCGATTTCCTGGCGCGGCGCGTAGCTGAAATGCTTTCCACGCGGCTGGGCCAGCCCATCATCGTGGAACCGCGCCCCGGCGCCAATGAGCGCGTCGCTTCGCAATACCTGCTGGCGCAGCCGGCAGATGGCTACACGATCTTGCTGGTGGCAGTGCCGCATGCAACCAATGCCTCGCTGTTCCCCAACCTGCCTTACGACACGCGGCGCGATTTCGCGCCGCTGATTTTGCTGGCGGATGTGTCGCAACTGGTGGTGGTGCGCGCCGATTCCGACATCAAGAGCTTTGCCGACCTGGTCAAGCAAGCCAAGGCCAAGCCGGGCGAAATTACTTTCGGTACGCCCGGCATTGCCACCGGCACCCACCTGATGATGGAACTGCTGACCCAGCTGGCCGGCATTGACATGCTGCATGTCCCTTACAAAGGACTGGCGCCGCTGACCAGCGCCATACTCGGTGGACATACCACCGTCGGCGTATTCAGTGTCTCGCCGCAACTGATGGGCATGGTCGATGGCGGCCGCTTGCGCGCGCTGGGCATACCGCGGCGCGAACGCTGGTCGGCGCTGCCCAACGTGCCAACCTTTCCGGAGCAGGGGTATCCTGACGCTGTCAGCGGCACCTGGTTCGGCCTGTTGATGAAAGCCGGCACGCCGCCGGAAATCGTCAACCGCCTCAACCGCGAAATCAACAGCATACTGGCCGATCCGGACGTCAAGGCCAGCATGACCAAGATTGGCATGGTCCCGGTGGGCGGCACACCGGAGCAGTTCCGTACCCACATAGCCCAGGAAATAGACCGTTGGGGACGTGTGATCAAGTCGCGTGGCATCAAGATCGAATAGGTCGGCAGCGCGATTCGAATAACCGAGAATCCAGAAATAGACGAGGAGATATGAAACAAGGTAAAGACATCGCCGTATGCGGCTATGGCGAGACCAAGGTGACGCTCAAAGGTGGGCGCAGCTCCTATGATCTCGCCGGAGATGTACTGGAACAGATCCTGAACCAGACTGGCATCGACCGTTCCGAGATTGACGGCCTGGCAATTGCTGAAACGATGAGCGAGACTGCCAATCCGTTCTGGGGCATGTACATGTGCGAGATGCTGGGCCTGGAACCGACCTGGCTGCAGCTGAACGGCTTGGGCGGCGGTTCCGGCATCGGCGGCATTGCGCGCGCCGCATCCGCGATCCGCGACGGCTTGTGCAAGACTGTGCTGGTGCTGGCTTCCGACGCGCAATCGTCGAGCCGGCCGACGGAACAGGGCGCGCAACGCCTTGAATTCCAGTATCCGGTCGGCTTGCGCGGCCCGGTTGGCGCTTTTGGCCTGTTGAGCCAGCGTTACAAGCATCAGTACGGCCTGGATGAGCGCGCGCTGGCCAAGCTGGCGATCACGCAGCGCAACCATGCGCTGATGAATCCGAACGCAGTCGACAAGCTGCAAGTGCCGCTGACTGAAGAGGATTACCTGAAGTCCAAGTTCGTGGCCGAGCCGATTCGCGTGCTCGATTCGGTGATGGTGTGCGACGGCGCCAATGGCGTGCTGGTCACGTCAACCGAAAACGCCAAGCGGCTTGGCTTGAAGATGTGCCATCCGGTCGGTTACGGCGAGAAGGTCAACTTCAAGGGCCATGACAAGACTGCCGACATCACCGTCTCGGGCTTCTCGGTCGCAGGTCCGGCTGCGCTGGCGCGCGCCGGCATGACCGCCAAGGATATCCGCATGATCATGCCGTATGACGACTTCCTGATCGCCTTGCTGATCACGCTGGAAGACATCGGCTTTTGCGAGAAAGGCAAGGGTGCTGAATTCGTGCTCAACACCGACTTGTCGTACAAGGGAACGCTGCCGCTCAATACCTCCGGCGGCCAGATCTCGGCCGGCCAGCCAGGCCTGGCAGGCGGCGGCCTGAACATGGTTGAGGGTGTGCGCCAGATGCTGGGCGAAGCTGGCGCGCGCCAGGTTTCGGACCCGCGCAACTGCATGGTGACCGGCATCGGCGTGATCCCCTACGGCCGTAACTGGGGCGTATCCAATGTATTGATCCTGGAGCAATCATGAGCACAGTCGAAAAGAAAGCAACGCCGCGCCCGGTTCCGCGCGTCAACCACTACATGGACACCCGGCCGTTCTGGGACGCGGCCAAGGAAGGCAAGCTCAAGATCCAGTACTGCAAGGATACCGGCGAGCCGCAATTCTTCCCGCGCCCGGTCAGCATGGCCAATGGCCGCCGCAACCTGGAATGGCGTGAAGTGTCCGGCCGCGGCCGCGTGTACACGTACTCGAACCACTTCAATCCCTGGCCCGGCCATGAAGACCGCACCCCTTACATGGTTGCGATCGTAGAGCTGGAGGAAGGCGTGCGCATGTTGTGCAACATCGTCAACTGCAAGGCAGAAGATGTGAAGATCGACATGCCGGTCAAGGTGACCTGGGAAAAACTGTCGGACGATATCAACTATCCGTGCTTCGAGCC
>JAQGMC010000079.1 GCA_028292545.1 Paucimonas sp. | reverse complement strand
GCCGCCGCTGTCGCTGTACGTGCATTTCCCGTGGTGCGTGCGCAAATGCCCGTATTGCGATTTCAATTCGCATGAGGCGGGCAGCGGCGGTGCTTTTCCCGAAGAAGATTACCTGCGGGCGCTGCGCGCCGACCTTGAAGCGGCGCTGCCATTGATCTGGGGCCGCAAGATCTACACCATCTTCATCGGCGGCGGCACCCCCAGCCTGATGTCGGCGGCGGGACTGGACCGCTTGATGTCGGACATCCGCAGCCTGCTGCCGCTGGATGGCGCGGCCGAAATCACGATGGAAGCCAACCCCGGCACTTTTGAAGTCGAAAAATTTCGCGCCTACCGCGATAGCGGCATCAACCGCCTTTCTGTTGGCATCCAGAGTTTCAACCCGCGCCACCTGCAAGCGCTGGGCCGCATACATGATGAAGCGCAGGCGCGGCGTGCAGTCGAGATTGCAGCCAGCACCTTCGACAATTTCAACCTCGACCTGATGTTCGCGCTGCCCGGCCAAACCGCGGATGAAGCAAGCGCCGACCTGGCCGCGGTGCTGCACTATGCGCCGCCGCACCTGTCGCTTTACCACCTGACGCTGGAACCGAATACCGTCTTTGCAAAATATCCGCCCCCCATTCCGGACGATGACACCAGTGCCGACATGCAGGACCGGATAGAGGAGGGCATGACTGCCGCCGGTTATGGTCATTACGAAGTGTCGGCCTATGCCAAGCCCGGCCGGCGCGCGCGCCACAATGTGAATTACTGGGAATTCGGCGATTACCTGGGCATTGGCGCCGGCGCGCATTCCAAGCTGTCCTTCCCGCACCGGATCATCCGCCAGGCGCGCTACAAGCAGCCAGCCTCGTTCATGGAACATGCGTTGCAGGGCAATGCAGTCAGCGAATCGAATGAAATCGAGCGCCGCGAGCTTGGTTTCGAATTCATGCTCAATGCCTTGCGGTTGCAGGATGGCTTTGCCGTCAACCTGTTTGCAGAGCGCACCGGCTTGCCCATCACGGCGATACAGGCGCAACTCGATGAAGCCGAGCGGCGCGGGCTATTGCTGCGCGATCACCAGCGCATCAGCCCGACGGGACTGGGCCGGCGCTTCCTGAATGACTTGCAGCAGATTTTTTTGCCGCCGGGCTAAGGAAAGAGCCGGGCTCGTGGCGGAAGTTGCGCCGCAGTTTGCACGGTTCTTGCGCGGTAGTTGTGCCGCCCGCGCTCCCCGATGGCATAATTGCGGCTTCCTGCTTGGCAGGACATTTCCAGCAGCATCCCCGGAGACTTGGGTGAGTGGTTTAAACCAGCAGTCTTGAAAACTGCCGACGGGCAACCGTCCGTGAGTTCGAATCTCACAGTCTCCGCCAGTAAGAATGCCAAGCCCTTGATTCGTCAAGGGCTTTTTCTTTTCTAGAGTCTCTGCTCACAACGCTACCTTCAATTGAAACACTCGCTTGCCTGAAGTCAGGCTTTGAAGGTGCCGTCGCAATTGAAGCGCTCAGCACACTACCTGCCAAACCAGGCAGCGGTTATTTGACGGCATGGCCCGATCCTCAAGCAGTTCCAGCCCCGCTCGCTGCGCCAGGTCATGCACCTTTTCGAAATCCCGTATTCCCTGGTGTGGCGCATTTTCCTTGAGCCAGCGGTCGAAACTGGCGTTGCTGTCGCTGGTGAAGTGGCCGCCGTAGTTGAAGGGGCCGTAGATGGCCAGTTTCGCGTCGGGAGCCATGATGCCGGCCAGGCCGGCGAACAGGGACTCGACGGCAGCCCAGGGCATGATGTGCAGGGTGTTGGCCGAAAAAACCGCATCGTAGCGCAGGACTGGCCACGTTTCCTGCACATGGAGTCGCAGGGGTGGCGGGGTGTTAGGCAGGGCGGCTTCGTGCAGCCATGCAGTGATGCCGGGCAGGTTTTCCGCGCGGTCCGAAGTTTGCCAGGTCAGGTGCGGCAAGTGTTCGGCAAAGAAGATGGCGTGCTGGCCGGTGCCGCTGCCGATTTCCAGCACATGGTGGCGATCGGCGAAGTGCTGGCGCAGCACGTCAAGAATCGGTTCCCGGTTCTTTTCGCAAGAAGGAGCGTGGGGCTTTTCCATGGCGGCCTCGAATCAATCGGCTTACATGATCGGCGAAGCTGGCGCGGCCTGCAAGGCTGGCCCAGCATAGGCGCACTGGCCTCTGGACACCCAGCCCAGCAAGGCACTGACCGTGTTCACCTCAAAAAATCAACGCTCGTTGCTCTTCTGCAGCGAATAAATCGATGAGTAACCCGTGCTGAAGTCCGGCGGTAGCTCGATCAATCCCTGTTCGACGCGCGCATAGCGCGCCGGCTCGCCGCGCACCATCCGGTTGCGGTGGCAGCTGTCAATCACCGGGGCCGTATAGGCGAAGGCGTCTGCCGCGACATACTGGATGATATAAGTCGTGCGGGTCATGCCGGACAGGTTAGCGCTGGAACCATGCACCGCCAGCCCATGATGGGCAACGATATCGCCCGGATCGAGTTCATTGTCCACTATCCGCGCGAAGTCTTCTTCGCTCATGCTGGCATTGCAGTTCAATGCGTATGTGCCATTCACCCAATGGCTTCGTGGCCCCTGCTTGTGGCTGCCGGGGATAGTCTGCAGACAGCCGTTTCCAGAGCGTGATGGATTGATCGGTACGCTCAGCGCGACGATATTGGTGTTCGTATGCGGAAAGACAGGCCAATCCTGGTGCCAGCCGATCTCGGCGCCGCCATCCGGCAGTTTGAAGTTAACCTTGGAGTGATAGAACTTCACCGGCCCGCCGATCAAGTCGGCGGCGATGTCGCCCAGCACAGAATCGAACGCTACCTCGAGGAAGACTTGGTCGAGCTCGGTCGGGCTGGAGATACGGCGAATGCGCGGATTGCCAGGGCCGTGCGCCGGGTCGAGATCGAAATGACGCGTCTTTTCCTGCAACGCGCTTCCCTCATTCCACAAGCGGTCGATCGTCGCAGTCAAGCGCTGCAGCAGCGCCGGGTCAAAAGCATTGCACATCGTCAGAAAGCCCGCCGCCTGATACTCGGCGACCTGCTCGTCGGACAGGACCCGCTCGGGCGCGCGCGTCTGTGGCCACGCCTCTTTCATTGCCGGTAGTGCGCTCATGCCGACACCTCGGCTGCCGCGGCGGGTGCCCCCAGGATGTCGTCGGTGCCGACAACCAGCGGCGCAAAGTTGGTGGAGCGCACATAGTCAGGCCGCGGATTCGGAACATCGCGGGGCCGGTTTACCACCGGGTTGTAGACGACGTAGATCGCCCAGCGGTTCTGGGGCGACAGGTTATGTCCGGACGCGTGCAGGATATTCGGATGGAAGAATACCACCGTGCCCGGCTTGCCAGTGATCGGCACCGGCTCCGGGCTGCGCGCCATGATCTCGAGCAGCCGCTCCTTGGGCACGACCCAGAATTTGTACCCGGTCGCATCGTCAAAGCGGGATTCGACATTGCCTTCCTTGTGACTGCCGGGAATGAAATACAGGCAGCCGTTAAACTCGGTGGGCTCGTCCAGCATGACCAGCGCCGTCGTCAGCGTCGGGTCCGGCACGCCATCCCTTTTCCAGGAACCGAAGTCCTGGTGCCACGCCCATACTGACCCGTCGATCGCGGTCTTGAGATTGCACTTGGTGTGATAGACATACAGCGCTTCATCGCCGAGCAATTCCTGCGCGGGTTCAAGCAGGCGCGGCGAGCGCGCCGCCGCATGGAATACCGGGGATGCCGTCGGCCCGTCGGCTTCATGCACGCGGTAGATGGTCTTGGCGATGCCGCCATTTTTCTCGCGCACCAAGTGATCGGTGTCGATCTTCTGGATGCGCTCCAGGTCCGCCTTCATCGCCCCGGTTTCGCGCGCCGAAAACAGTTCGGGCACGACGAGAAAGCCGTCGCGTTCGTAGGTGTCCAGCTGTTCTTTCGAGAGGTGCATGTCTCCATCCTTTCAAGAGTAATTCCAGAGGCGATTCTATTTTTATGGATACCCCGTAGCGCTCATCATAGGCGCGGTGCATTTATCCGTGAAATATATAATTGGTTCATTGTTCATACCTTTGGAGTATGGAGTGGACCTGCGCCATCTGCGGTATTTCGTTGCTGTTGCGGAAGAGTTGCATTTCACCAGGGCGGCTGAGCGGCTGCATATCTCGCAGCCGCCGCTCAGCCGGCAAATCCGCGAACTGGAAGAAGAACTCGGCGTGACCTTGCTGAACCGCACGCGTCGCCATATCGAATTGTCCGATGCGGGCCGCGTTTTCCTGGACAAGGCAAGGCAAATCCTGCGTGCTGCCGATTCGGCGATAACCGAAGCGCAGCGTGCGCAGCGCGGCGAAACCGGCCGGCTCGCGGTAGGCTTTTTCGAGCAAACCGCCTATACATTGCTGCCGCCTATCCTGCGTGCCTTTCAGGAGCGTTTTCCGGCAGTCGATGTCCAGCTGCGCTGGTTTCCCGTCGTTGAACAGGTCCAGGCGCTGACACGGGGCGACATCGATATCGCATTCGTCCGCCCGGTAGTCGACCTCGAAGGACTATCGAAGGAGTTGCTGCTCAAGGAACCCTTCGTGCTCGCCGTGCCTGGCACCCATGCCTTTGCCGGGCGGGATGTCGTCTCCATCAAGGATTGCGCCGAGGAGCGCATCATCAACTACAGCCAGAGCTCGGCGCCGGACTATCATGCCGGAATCAACCGTGCCTGCGCCTTGGCTGGCTTCGTGCCGCAAGCGTATCTGGAAGTCGGGCAGGTATATACCGCTCTTGGCCTGGTCAGCTCCGGCGTGGGCGTGGCTTTCGTTCCTTCCTCGGTGCAGCGATTGCGCTTCGATAATCTGGTGTACAAGCCGCTGCGCGAAAAGCAGTTGCAAAGCGAGGCATTCCTCGCATGGATTCATGCCAGTCCATCGCTACTGCTCATGGCGTTCGTGGAAAGCTCAAAGCAGATCATGAAGGAGCAGTTTTCAGTACGCTAAGGATTGGCTGGCCAGCGGGGTTCAAGTCCCCCATCAAGGGCGGACTTTTGCCTGTTCGGCCGCCACTTGCAGGGCACCGGCCAGCAAGCTGCCGCTGACCGCGGGCAGTGCGCCGCCACCAAAGGCGATGCTGGTGGAGGGCAGGGGTGCAAATGCATCCGTCTCCATGCTGGTGTTGCCGATGACGACCGAGGTATCAAAAGTGCCGTGCATGGGCGCTATGCCGTTCCAGGTCGATTGCGCCGTCGGTACGGAATTGTTGATGATGTCGCGCATCAGGGGATCGATCGAGAAGCTGAGCAAGTCACTGGTCGTGTCATCGGCGATCGGTTGCAGGCTGATCAGGTCCGCGCTCAGTGCACTCGACGACCCCAGAACAGTAGCGCCAAAGGAATCGCGATAGTAGGCCCAGCCCCTGGCGCCAGCGGGGAAGCTGACTTTCACAACGTCGTGATCGGCGCTGACCACCATGTCTACCGCATCGAACTCAAACTGGAACACCTGCGGCACCTGACCGGGCAAGACCTCAGCTGTGCGCTGCTTCATGCTCAACAGCAGCGACGTGTGGACTACGGCACCGCGCGCGGTGGGCCGGTTGTTGGCCTGCGGCCGGAAGCCGAAGGCAGTGACCGGAGAGAAGTAAGTCCTGGCCGCCGGACCAGCGCCGCTCGCCCCCTGGAACTGGTTCAGCGTGAACGCCGTATTGGAGAACAAGACCTGGCTGGCCACCAGCTTGAGCAAGGTCCCCGAACTGGCCGTGCCGGTGTCCGTAGCGCTGGTGCCGGACCCATTGCCCGTAGCTGAGCTGCCCGTGCTGTTACTGCCTGCCGCCGGGGTGTTCGTGGCAGCAGCCGAGCTGGCCACCGATGGCGAATCGCTGCCGCCACCGCCACATGCGCTCAAAGCCAACATCGCCCACATTGCACAAGCATTGCGCGTCGCGAACATTCTCGATCCCCTTGCTGTTCAGGAGACCCATTCTCTTGCCGGGGGTTTTACGTGGACTGCTCCTGCTCAAACTAACCGTGCTTTCCTCTCAAGCAGAAAAGGTGAAGGTCATGATCTTGCAAATAGGGTACTGACCAGGGACCGGGCGATGAAGGATCGTGTTACACGGACAGATCGGACTAACTGACCCGATTGAGGAGGGTGCGCGTCAGAAGTTAAGCTGCGCCCACGGTCCTATCGCGGAAGGTCGTCGCTGGCGAGGCGGGCGGCGATCACGCCCGCTTCGCGCTTCAGCGCGGCAGCCAATTGCTTTTCCCTCGCAGTGACGCGCTCCGATAGCGCCGCGATGGATAGCGCCGCGACCGGCCGGCCCTGGCGATCGGTCACCGCCGCCGCCGCCCCACCCATATGGGGCACAACCGCGTCGATCAGCATGGCATAGCCATCACGCTGGGCAGCGCGGATGCGTTCATCGAGCAATTCCGGCGTAATCAGCGGGTAATTTGCCAGGCGGGTCTGAACTTGCGCCAGCGCCGCCTGCCGCTCGCTATCGGTCATCGCGGCCAACAGCACGATGCCGCCGGAGCCGACGCCGAGCGTGCGCCTGCTCCCCATCTGTTGAAAATTCGCCTGGATCGGGTAGCTACCGACCTGGAAATCGACACAGACGGTTTCCACCCGGCTCAGGACCGAGAGGATTACCGTATCCTCGAATTCGATCGCGAGGCGGATCAGGCTCTCGCGGCCAATCGCTCGCCAATCGATCCGGTCCTGCACGCAGGCACCGATCCTCGCGATTTCCGCACCGAATGCGTAGTGCTTGCTGGCCGGGTCGCGTGTGACCATGTCTTCGCGCATCAAGGCATCGAGCACGCGCATTGCGGTCGACTTTTCCATGCCGCAGTAGGTCGCGATATCGCTCAGTCGCGCATTGCGCGGGTCAGTCATTGCCTTGAGGATGCGGCACGCCTTTTCAATGGCGCCCGCGCCGGTATTCACC
>JAQGMC010000076.1 GCA_028292545.1 Paucimonas sp. | reverse complement strand
CGAGCGCCAGGCCCGGGCAGGCGCATGAGCACCGTTTTGTCCAGTCCGATTCAGCCGGCTCCCCTGGGTTGGCGGTTGCAAGCGATGAAGCCGGAAGACTTGGCCGAAGTGCTGGAAATCGAAACCGGGGTCTATCCCTTTCCCTGGACCCATGGCAATTTCCTGGATTCGATCCGGAGCGGTTATGAAACCTGGATCCTGCGCGAATCGGCGCCGCCGGGCCGGCTGCTTGGCTATTTCCTGTTGATGCATGGCGTGGACGAATCCCACCTCCTCAACATCACCGTACGCGCGGACCATCACGGCCAGGGAGTAGGCCGCCTTTTGCTCGACAAGGTGAGTGCGATTGCGCGCCAGGCCGGCAAAAAAGAAGTGTTGCTGGAAGTGCGGCCGTCCAACCTGCGCGCACTCCAGATCTACCTGCGCTACGGCTATTCCCGCATCGGCGTACGCCGCAATTACTATCCGGCGCCGGCCAACCGGCGCGAGGATGCCATCGTCATGAGGTTGGTGCTGTGACTTTGCCTGCGAAACGTTTGCGCATGCTGGAAGAAATGGGCATCGGCCCGCTGTGGACCTTGCGCGCAGCGCATAACCAAGAGGCGCCTGCTGCCGGCGCTGTGTCCGGCGCGCTGCCTGCCGCGCTGGCCCTGCCGGCAGTAAGCGATGCTGCGCCTGCGGGCGTGCCCGACGCCGGCAGCGCGCAGGTCGCCACGTCGCCTGTTGCCAATGTCCTAGACTTGCCGGTGGACCCAGGCCGGGCCGGCATACCGCGGCCGGCGCCGGTACGGGCCCCCGAAAGCGCCTGGGACACCGACAGTCCATCGCTGCCCTTGCCCGCCATGCCGGTCCTGGCGGCGCGCCTGTCGCCCGCGCCCAATGTTGCGGCGCTCGACTGGACCGGACTGGAGCAGGCTGTTGCCGGTTGTGTGGCATGCGGCTTGTGCCAGGGACGGCGCAATACTGTCTTTGGCGTCGGCGATCGCAAGGCACGCTGGCTGTTTGTCGGCGAGGGACCGGGGCGCCAGGAAGATTTGCAGGGCGAACCCTTCATCGGCCCGGCCGGCAAGCTGCTCGACAACATGCTCAAGGCGCTGGGGCTGTCGCGTGCCGACAATGCCTTCATCGCCAATGTCGTGAAGTGCCGCCCGAGCGATGCGACCGGTCGCGACCGTCCGCCCACGGAAGAAGAAATCGCCACCTGCCTGCCTTATCTCGCGCGCCAGGTCGAACTGGTGCAGCCAACCGTTATCGTGGCGCTGGGCCGCATTGCAGCTACCAGCCTGCTCGGCTTGCCGGTCGATACCGCCGTCGGACCGCTGCGCGGCAAGCAGCACCGCTATCGCGACTGGCCGGTCATCGTCACCTATCATCCAGCCTATTTGTTGCGGCAGCCGACCGACAAGGCCAAGGTCTGGCGCGACCTGTGCCTGGCCCGCACGCTTCATGTCCAATCCTGAGGCCAGCACCAACCCAAGTTGCCAGCGCCGCTTCCACGACCGCTGGTCGCATCTGCGCGACCAGCACGTGCGCACGCTGGCCTGGCTGCTGGATTCGCCGGATATGCTCGACGCCGCTGCGCCGCAATGGCAGGGCCGCATCGCCAGCATGGGGGCGAACGCCGGCCCGGATGCTGCCCCGTGGTTGCAGGCGCTGGACCAGGACCCGGCTGCGCTGCATGCCTTCCTGGCGGTGCATCGCTTCACCCGCCTCGGCCGCTATGCTGAACAATTGCTGGCCTGGTATTTCCGCGAACACGGGCTGTTGCTGGCGCAGGGGCTGCAGGTGCGTGCGGCCGGGGTGACGGTGGGTGAATTCGATTTCCTGTTGCGCGAGCATGGCGCCATCCGCCACTGCGAACTGGCGACCAAGGTCTACCTGCTGCGCGCGCGCGGGGACGATGGGACGGCGCCTGGCGTCGGTTATTTCGTCGGCCCCAACCTCGCCGATACGCTGGGCGCAAAAATCGGCAAGATCATCGACCGCCAGCTTGCGCTGTCCTCACATCCGGCGGCAGGCGCGGTTTTGCCGGGCCCGGTTGCCTCGGCAGGCGCACTGATAAAGGGCTGGTTGTTCTATCGGCTGGGCGAGGAAGAATCGGCGGGACCGGCGCGCTTATTGCCGGCCGGGCTGGCGCCCGATCACTGCCGCGGCTTCTGGTGTGAGCTTGCCGAACTGCCGGCCAGCGCATCGCAGCGCTACCTGGTGCTCGATCGCCTGCAATGGCTGACGCCGGTCCGCACCACTGAGGAAGCGACGCTGGAATGCGCGCCGTTGCAATCCATCTTGCGCGAACGCTTTGCCGGGCGGGCAATGCCGGTCATGGTCGCGCAGCTTGAGCAAGCGGGTGGAGAGTGGGTCGAAACCGGTCGCGGCTTCGTCGTGCCCGACGAGTGGTCGAGCCGGGCAGGGCGGCGAACCAGCGCCGCGATATCGCCCTTTCCCTAGGCAGCCCCGGCGCGCTGGCGCGAGCCGGGCGCGGGTTCAATGCTTGTGTTCGCCGATCAGGTGCATCGAGTCGCGCTCGCGCTGGTTGGCGGCATGGCGCTTCATCACCATCAGCATCGTGCCGGACACGAACAGGCCAAACAGGATGATGACGATGTTGATGTCGAGATTGAATTTGACCATCACCGCATACAGCACCAGCATGGTCAGCACCGACAGGTTTTCATTGAAATTCTGGACGGCGATTGAATGGCCTGCGCTCATGAGCACATGGCCGCGATGCTGCAGCAAGGCGTTCATCGGCACCACGAAATAACCGGAAAGCGCACCAATCAGCATCAGCAGCGGATAGGCTGCCCACTGGTTGCTGACCATCGTCATCAGGATCACGACGATGCCCATCGCCACACCCAGTGGCATCACCGACAGGGATTTTTTCAGCGGCACGAAGCGCGCCGCGGCCACCGCGCCGAAGGCCACGCCCACCGCCACGACGCCTTGCAGGATGGCTGCCTTGTCGAGCGGCATATTGAGTGACTTTTCAGCCCACTTCAATACGATGAATTGCAGCGTTGCGCCGGCGCCCCAGAACAGTGTGGTGACGCTGAGCGAAATCTGGCCGAGCCGGTCGTTCCACAAAGTCGTGAAGCAATTGGCAAAGTCGGAAACGAGGCGCACCAGGTGCCGCTCCTGATGCGGATAGCGGGCCCCGGTATCGGGAATTTTCAGGTTGAAGATGGCGGCCACGAGGTAGGCGACCATGATCACCACCAGCGCTGCTTCAACCGGCGTATCGATGCCGGTCGTGACCATGGGCGCGTCGAACGAGAGCAGCATGTCTGACACATGCTGGTTCACCAGCGCGCCGCCCATGACGGTGCCCAGGATGATGGACGCCACCGTCAAGCCTTCGATCCAGCCATTGGCCGCCACCAGTTTTTCGGGCGGCAGCAATTCGGTCAGGATGCCGTACTTGGCAGGTGAATATGCCGCTGCGCCGAAGCCGACGACAGCATAGGCCAGGAGCGGATGCACATCCACGAACATCAGCACGCAACCACCGATCTTGATCAAGTTGGTGATGAACATCACGCGCCCCTTCGGCAGTGCGTCGGCGAAGGCGCCGACATAGGCGGCCAGCAGCACATACGACAGCACGAAGAACAGCTTGAGCAAGGGCGTCATCCAGCCCGGCGCGTGCATGGAACTCAACAAGGCAATGGCGGCGATCAGCAGTGCATTGTCGGCAAGCGAAGAAAAAAACTGCGCCGCCATGATCGTGTAGAAGCCGCGATTCATTCGCATTTTTAGTGTCCCGAAGTCCCCGGCTGCTTTATACCATAGATATATTTGCCGACCGCCTTTTTGGCTCTGCTGCGCAGGGCGCTCCGGTAGAATGTCTGCTCTATCAGACAGGCGCTAGCGCGCGCCCTTGTTGACATGCCAAGACCCCTGACTGCCACCATCGATATCGACGCCATGCGCACCAATCTTGCGCAGGCGCGCCGCTGCGTGCCGACTGCGCGCGCCTGGGCTGTGGTCAAGGCGAATGCTTACGGCCACGGCCTGGCAAACGCGATGCGCGCTTTTGCCGATGCAAACGGCCTGGCACTGATTGAATTCGACGCAGCCGTGCGCTTGCGCGAAGCCGGATGGCAGCGCCCGGTGCTGTTGCTCGAAGGCGCTTTTGATGCAGCCGACTTGCAGGCGGCTGCCCGGCACAACCTGGCGCTGGCAGTGCACTGCGAAGACCAGGTGCGCATGATTGAATTGGCACGGCCTCAACAGCCGCTGGCGCTGCATCTGAAGCTGAACACCGGCATGAACCGGCTCGGTTTTCGGCCTTCACAATTCCGTTCGGTATATGAGCGCCTTCAGGCCGTGCCGCATGTCGCATCGATATCCTTCCTTACCCATTTCGCCAACGCCGACGAAGAAGAGGGTGAAAGCCGGCTACCGGTGTCGCGCCAGGTTGAATTGTTCCGCCAAGCCACCGCAGGTTTGGCCGGCGAGACCAGCGTCGGCAATTCCGCGGCCACGCTGATGCAAGCATCCGTGAACGGCGACTGGATACGGCCCGGCATCATGTTGTATGGCGGATCGCCGGGTGCTGGCACGGGGGCGCAATTCGGCTTGTTGCCCGCCATGACGCTGAAAAGCCGCATCATTGCGGTACAAGATATCGCCGCCGGCGAGGCGGTCGGTTACGGCAGCCGCTTTGTCGCCAAAGAACCAACCCGCATCGGTGTGGTTGCCTGCGGTTATGCGGACGGTTATCCACGCAGTGCGCCCGATGGCACGCCGGTCCTGGTGGATGGGCAGCGCGCCCGGCTTGCCGGACGGGTATCGATGGACATGTTGACTGTCGACCTCGGCCCGTTGCCATCGGCAGGCTTGGACAGCGAGGTGGTGCTATGGGGCCAAGGCCTGGCGATCGATGAAGTCGCGCAGGCGTCCGGCACGATAGGATACGAATTGATGTGCGCATTGGCGCAGCGGGTACCGGTGCAGGTAGTGGACTCCATGCGTTCAAACGACTGAGTAAAATTTTCCGGGCTGCATGCCCGGCCGGACCCATGGCCAAAGCAAAAACGCAATTCACCTGTTCCGCCTGTGGCGGCGCCAGCAGCAAATGGGCCGGTCAATGCCCGGCCTGCGGCGAATGGAATACGCTGGTCGAAACCGCAATCGATACTGGCGTCAATCGCTATTCATCCACCCGCGTCGGCCTGGCGCAGACGTCGCCGGTATTGTCGCTGTCGGAAATCGATGCGGCTGACGTGCCGCGTTTTCCGACCGGCATTGAAGAATTCGACCGGGTTCTGGGCGGCGGCCTGGTAGCAGGCGGCGTGGTACTGATTGGCGGCGATCCCGGCATCGGCAAATCCACGCTGCTGTTGCAAGCGCTGGCCCACCTGTCGCGCGTAAAGCCGGTGCTGTATGTCAGTGGCGAGGAATCCGGCGCGCAGATTGCGCTGCGCGCCAACCGGCTCGCAATCGATGCCGGCGGATTGAAGCTGCAGGCTGAAATCCAGCTCGAAAAAATCCTGTCCACGCTCGCGGACCTGAAACCCGAAGTGGCCGTCATTGACTCGATCCAGACTGTCTATTCCGACGCGCTGACTTCGGCGCCGGGTTCAGTTGCCCAAGTGCGTGAATGCGCAGCGCAACTGACCCGCGTTGCCAAGCAAACCGGCATCACGATCATCATGGTGGGCCATGTGACGAAGGAAGGCGCGTTGGCTGGCCCGCGCGTCCTGGAACACATTGTCGACACCGTGCTTTACTTCGAAGGCGATACCCATTCCAGCTTCCGGCTGGTGCGCGCTTTCAAAAACCGTTTCGGCGCGGTGAATGAACTGGGCGTGTTTGCGATGACTGAAAAAGGCTTGCGCGGCGTGTCCAATCCGTCCGCGCTATTCCTGTCGCAGCATGATGTCCAGGTTGCCGGCTCCTGCGTGATGGTGACCCAGGAAGGAACCCGGCCGCTGCTGGTGGAAATCCAGGCGCTGGTCGACGCCTCCCATGTGCCTTCTGCGCGCCGCTTGTCTGTGGGGCTGGAACAAAACCGGCTGGCGATGCTGCTGGCCGTGCTGCATCGCCATGCCGGCATCGCCGCCTTTGACCAGGATGTATTCATCAACGCAGTCGGCGGCGTCAAGATCACCGAGCCGGCGGCCGACCTGGCGGTGCTGCTGGCGATTCATTCATCGATGCGCAACAAGCCCTTGCCGCGCGGCCTGGTGGTATTTGGCGAAGTGGGCCTGGCCGGGGAAATTCGCCCGGCGCCGCGCGGCCAGGAGCGTTTGCGCGAAGCAGCCAAGCTGGGCTTTTCCACCGCGCTGATACCAAAGGCAAACGCGCCCAAGCAAAAGATTGAAGGCTTGACCGTGGTGGCAGTGGATCGAATCGATCAAGCCTTGAGCCGGGTTCGCGAACTCGATTGATGCAGGCCTGCGGCAGCCGCCACGCCGCTGATGACAGCGGATTCGATCGTGGCCGGGTAGGGACCGGCGGTGTAATCGCCCGCCAGCCATAAGCCTTCCTGGCCGGTATCGACCGCGGGCCGTTGCAAGCCCGGCGTGCATGAAAACGTTGCACGTTTTTCCGTGATGACCTGCGACCATTGCGGACTGGCCAGCGCCGGCCGGCCAAATGCGCGCGCCAGTTGCGCCGCCATGTCGGCTGCCAGGCGGCCATGTTCCAGTTGCGCCGGTTCATGCGCGGCGCTGGTGACGACGGCCAGCATGCCGGCATGGGCGCGATCGACGTGACCACGGTCGAACACGAATTGGCCCCAGTCGCCCTGGTCGAATTGATCCAGCAGCGCGAAGAAGGGCCGTGTCAAAGCCGTGTCCGTTGGATATTGCAGGTAGCAAGTCGTGATTGGCTCGTAAGTAAAAGCCGGCACCCGTCCCGGCGCGATCGGCGCCAGCAAAACCTTGGCTTGCCAGGGCGGGACCGCCAGCACCACGCCGTCGAAGCTGGCGCGTGCCTGGCCCGCGATGTCCAATGCCCATCCCTGCTCCAGTGGCGTCAATCCTTCCACCCGCGCACCAAGGCGCACACTGCCGCCGCGCCGCTGCAGGTAGTCGCCTGCCATTTCCGGGAACAGCCGCGACAAGTCGGTCCTTGGCAGCAGCATGTCCGAGGCTGTGCGGCGGCCGCCCAAGCTGTCCTTGAGCACATTCAGGAATACCTGGGCCGAAGCTTGCGCGGGCGGCGTATTGAGTGCCGCCACGCACAGCGGCTGCCATAGCAAGCGGATCGCAGCTGGCGTCTGGTCATAGCGCGCCAGCAGTTCAGTGACACTGCAATCTTCATACAGTACCCAGTCCATCCAGCGCGCGGTGGACTGGAAGCGGGCGATCGCAAGCTTGTCCTCGCGCTTCAAGCCCTTGGCGCGAAACAGTGCCGCCAGCAAGTGCAGCGGCGCCGGCAGGCGCGGCGCAATGAACTGCATGCCGTCCAGCTTCGGCGCATACGGCATTTGCAGCGGCAGGCGCAGCAGCGCGGCGTCGAGGTCGATGCCGACCAGGCGCATCAGGCGCAAGCTTTCCTTGTAGGCGCCAAGCAGGATGTGCTGGCCATTGTCGAGCAAGTGCGGGCCGACCTCGACCCGGCGCGCGCGGCCACCCAACACGCGCGACGATTCCAGCAGAGTCACATGATGGCCGCACTGCGCCAATTCGCAGGCGGCGGCGCAGCCGGCCCAGCCGCCACCGACCACGGCGAAGCGTTGCGGCGCAGGCGCATGCATCAACCGCGCACCCAGGTTTTCCACGCCAGCCAGAGCTTGCGAATGGGCGTCAGCGACACGCGCTGATGCAAGACCTGGAAGCGATCGCGTTCAATCTCGTCGAGCAGCGTGCGATAGATTGCAGCCATGATCAGTCCCGCGCGTTGCTGGCGCCGGTCTTCGGCGGGCAGCAAAGAAAATGCTTCGTCATAGGCCGTGCGCGCCCGTTGCGCCTGGAACTGCATCAGCTTCACGAAGTTTTCGCTGTAACGGCCGTTGAGCAAGTCAGCCGCCGTCACGCCGAACTGCTGCAGTTCATTGACCGGCAGGTAGATGCGGCCCTTGCGCGCATCTTCCCCCACGTCGCGGATGATATTGGTGAGCTGGAAGGCGAGCCCGAGTTTTTCGGCATAGCGCAGCGTGTCTGGATTGGTGGCGCCGAATATGCTGGCCGACAGGATGCCGACCACGCCCGCCACATGCCAGCAGTATTTCTGCAGGCCGGCATAGTCGAGGTAGCGGGTCTGGCTCAGGTCCATTTCCATGCCGTCGATGATGGCTTGCAGGTGCTGA
This sequence comes from Paucimonas sp., assembly GCA_028292545.1. Taxonomy (GTDB): domain Bacteria; phylum Pseudomonadota; class Gammaproteobacteria; order Burkholderiales; family Burkholderiaceae_D; genus Lacisediminimonas. The sequence continues at coordinate 11,805 of JAQGMC010000076.1, read as the reverse complement.
CCTTCGAGGCCGAAAGTCGCCATGTACGGCTGCAGCGCCAGCGTTACCGGATGCGTGGGCGCGCCAGCCAGCATGGCCGCGACTTCCTTGCGCCACCAGGCCAGCTTGGCGCCGGCTACGCCGGCATCGCTGGTTTCATCGACGACATCGTCCACTTCGCGGCAAAAAGCGTAGAGGGCGGTGATTGCGCGACGCCGCTCCGTGGGCAGGAACAGGAAGCTGTAATAGAAGCTTGAACCGCTTTTCGCGGCTTTCTGCTGACAGTATTCGTCCGGTGACATTGTCTGGTTGGAAGAGTGCAAGGTCGCTATGCTAGCCGACAAAATGCTGCAGCCCGCGTCGGACGCTGATATTTCGTCATCGATGCGCCAAGCCGCCTCTGTTGGGCCGACCGACGGCCACGGCGCGCTTGCTAGCGCGGCGCTGACATGCGCAGCGAACGAGCAAGCATGAGGGCGTAGTCGCGCTTGCCCAGCACCGGGCGGCGCGCGAACACATCGTAATCCGCCGCTTCAATCCGCTCCAGGATACGCAGGCCGCCCTGGACAACCAGGCGCAACTCCCAGCCGATGCGCCCCGGCAGGCGCGGCGCCAGTGGCGCGCCATCCAGCATCAACTGCCTTGCGCGAGCAACTTCGAACACCATCAAGGCGCGCCACTTCGCGTCGACCGGTCCCTGCGCCAGTTGTGCCGGATCGATGCCGAAGCGCTGCAAGTCTTCCTGTGGCAGGTAGATGCGGCCCCGTGCATGGTCAATCGCGACATCCTGCAGGAAGTTGATCAATTGCAGTGCGCTGCAGACGGCATCGGACTGCTGCAGCGAGAGCGCATCCTGGCGGCCGTAAAGCGCCAGCATCAGGCGTCCCACCGGATTGGCCGAGCGCCGGCAGTAGTCAAGCAAAGTGGAAAAATCAGGATAGCTGCTGGTCGAAACATCTTGCGCGAAGGCTGACAGCAAGTCGCGAAACGGCAGCAGCGGCAAGTCGTGAAACTCGATAATTTCTTGCAGCGCAGCAAAGAGCGGCGAGTCCGCGGGCTGGCGCGCCTCGATCCGGTCGAGACCGCAATGGAATGCGTCTAAACCGGCGAGGCGCGCGGCGGGTTGCGCATCACCTTCATCGGCAATATCGTCGGCTGTGCGCGCAAATTGATAGATAGCCTCTACTGCCGGCCGCAACCGACGCGGCAAGAGAACGGATGCAACCGGGAAATTTTCGTAGTGCTCTACGGACATATTTGTTGCCGGACGGGCATGGTGGGCATGGTGAGCGCGGGGGCTTTCGAGCTATAATTACTAACCGCTTAGTCATTAAGAACAATCCTTGCGCAGCGCAGCAGGCCGCGCAGTCGCGATAGTAAAGGAAAAACAACGTGTACCGGACCGTAATGCAAAGCCACCTTGGCTGCGCCTTTATCTGCCTGCTCACTGCAGGAATGCTTGCCGCTTGTGGCAAGCCGGCTGAAAAAGTGGAAGACGTGCGTCCGGTGCGCGCCATTGTGCTGGCGCCCCAGGCGACGACGGTGCTGGCCGAATATCCTGGCGAAGTGCGGCCGCGAATCGAATCCCGCCTGGGCTTCCGGGTGCCAGGCAAAATCACGCTGCGCAAAGTCGATGTCGGCGCCCGCGTCAAGCGCGGCGAATTGCTGATGCAGCTGGACCCGCAGGATTTGAAACTGGCGCAGGCACAAGCCAATGCAGCGCTGCGGGCAGCGGAAAGCAACCTCGCGATGGTCAAGTCTGACTTGGCGCGCTACCGCGACCTGCGGCAAAAGAACTTCGTCAGTCCCGCTGTGCTGGAGGCCAAGGAAACAGCATTCAAATCGGCCCAGGCCAGCTTTGAGCAAGCCACGGCTGCCGCCAGCACGCAGCTGAACCAGACCGGCTACGCGAACCTGGTTGCCGATGCCGACGGCGTCGTCACTGCCGTTGAAGCAGAAGTAGGCCAGGTGGTGACAGCCGGCATGCCAGTGCTGCGCCTGGCCAAGGATGGCGACAAGGAAGTTGTGATCGCGATACCGGAAGACAAGGTCGCCCAGGTGCGCAATATCACCGATATGCGCATCGGCTTCTGGGCCGATCGAGCCCATCAGGTGCGCGGCAAATTGCGTGAATTGTCGCCGGTGGCCGATCCTGCCACCCGCACTTTCACTGCGCGCATCACCTTGCTGGATGCGCCGGAAGATATCCGGCTTGGCATGACGGCTACTGTAGCTTTCGTTGCCAACAATCCGGTCCCGGTATTGAAACTGCCGCTGACCGCCTTGCTCAATGAAAACGGCGCAACTTCCGTGTGGGTGGTGGAAAACGGGACAGTCAGGCAAGTGCCGATAAAACTGGCAGGCGTGTCCGGCAATGACGTCACCGTCGCCAGCGGACTGAACCCCGGGCAGACGGTTGTGACCGCTGGCGTCAACCTGATCAAGCCAGGACAGAAAGTGAAATTGCTCGACAACCAGGCATCCAGCACGGCTGCCAGCGCTGCTGCCGCAACGCCTGCAGCGGCGCCTGCGCCTGCTGCTGCATCGGCGCCTGCGTCTGCCGCGGCAGCTGCGCCGGCGTCCCCGGCACGCGACCAAGCGGCGCGCGGGGATGGCAAATGAAAGGCGGTTTCAATCTTTCCCGCTGGGCGCTCGAACACATACCGCTGACCCGCTACCTGATCGTGGTGCTGCTTTTGGGCGGCATCATGAGCTATGGCCAGCTGGGGCAGGACGAGGATCCGCCGTTCACTTTCCGGGCCATGGTGGTGCGCGCCAACTGGCCCGGCGCGACCGCGCTGCAGATGGCCGAGCAAGTCACCGACAAGCTGGAAAAGAAGCTGCAGGAAACACCCTACATCGACAAGATCCGCAGCTATTCCAAGCCGGGTGAAACGCTGATCATCCTGCAATTGCGGGAATCGACGCCGCCGAAGGAAACCACCAATTCCTGGTACCAGGTGCGCAAAAAGATTGGCGACATCCGCGGCACCTTGCCGGCGGGCGTGATCGGTCCTTTCTTCAACGACGAGTTCGGCGACACCTTTGGCTCCATCTTTGCAATCTCGGGCAATGGCTTCAGCTATGCCGAAGTGAAGGACTATGCCGACTTTGTGCGCCAGCAATTGCTGCGCGTGCCTGGCGTCTCAAAAGTCGAGTTGTATGGCGTGCAGGATGAGAAGGTTTACATCGAGTTCTCGCACAAAAAATTCTCGCAGCTCGGGGTGCCGCTGGAAGCAATCGTTGCGCAGCTGAATGCGCAAAACGCGATCGAATCGACCGGCGTGCTGGTGACGCCCAGCGACAACCTGCAGGTGCGCGTCAGTGGCGCGCTGCTGGCGGCCAAGGACCTGGAAAACCTGGAATTGCGCGCCAATGGCGTGCCATTCCGGCTTGGCGATTTCGCCACCATACGGCGCGAATACCGCGACCCGCCGCAAGACAAGATGCGCTTCAACGGCCGCGAAGTGATCGGCCTGGGCGTGTCGATGGAGAAGGGCGGCGACATCATCAAGCTGGGCCGCGGCCTGCAGCAAGCGCGCGCTGATTTGCGTGGCAAGCTGCCGGTGGGTATCGAGCTCGACCAGGTAACCGACCAGCCGCGCGCAGTCACATCATCCGTCAATGAATTCCTGCGGGTGCTGGCCGAAGCCGTCATGATCGTGCTGGCTGTCAGCTTCCTGGCGCTGGGCCTGCATACGAAGCCGCTGCGCGTGGACATGCGGCCGGGCCTGGTGGTGGCGCTGACAATACCGCTGGTGCTGGCAGTGACTTTCCTGTTCATGCGCATCTTCAGCATCGACCTGCACAAGATTTCTCTTGGCGCCCTGATCATTGCACTGGGCTTGCTGGTGGACGACGCCATCATTGCGGTCGAGATGATGGTGCGCAAAATGGAAGAGGGCTTGTCGCGGCTGGAAGCGGCAACCTTCGCCTACACCTCGACCGCAATGCCGATGCTGACCGGCACGCTGATCACGGCCGCCGGATTCCTGCCGATCGGACTGGCGAAATCGGCAGCCGGCGAATACACCTTCTCCATGTTTTCGGTGAATGCGCTGGCGCTCATCATTTCCTGGTTCGCCGCTGTTCTGTTCACGCCCTACATCGGTTACCGCCTGCTGAAAGTGAAGCCCAAGGCAGGCGCGGATGGCCATCATGAATTGTTCAACACGCCGTTCTATGCCCGCTTCCGCGCGCTGGTGAACTGGTGCGTAACCTGGCGCAAGACCACGATCGTGCTGACGCTGCTGGTGTTTGGCCTGGGCGTCTTTGGTTTTCGCTTCATCGAGCAGCAATTCTTTCCGGATTCCAGCCGGCCTGAACTGATGGTGGAAATGTGGCTGCCCGAGGGCAGTTCCTTCCAGGCGACCGAAGCGCAAACCAAAAAGCTGGAAGCATGGCTCAGCAAGCAGCAGGGCATTGAAAGCGTGACCAGTTATGTCGGTACCGGCAGCCCCCGCTTCTACCTGCCGCTGGACCAGATTTTCCCGCAGACCAATGTGGCGCAACTGGTTGTGTTGCCGGTCGACCTGAAGGCGCGGGAACGTTTGCGCCTGAAGATCAGCGAACTGTTCAAGACCGATTTTCCAGAAGTGCGTGGCCGCGTGAAATTCTTGCCGAACGGGCCGCCGGTGCCGTATCCGGTGCAGTTCCGCGTCAGCGGTCCGGAAGTCGCGCCGGTGCGCGCGATCGCCAACCAGGTGCGCGACATCATGCGCGCCAATCCCAACACCCTGGGCGTCAACGACAACTGGAACGAGTCAGTCAAGGTGTTGCGGCTGGACCTGGACCAGGATCGCCTGCGCGCCCTTGGCATCACGTCCCAAACCGTCATGCGCGCCGCCAACACCATCCTGAGCGGCACCACCGTCGGCCAGTTCCGCGAGAAAGACAAGCTGATCGACATCGTGATGCGCCAACCGGTGGAAGAACGCGCCACGATTGAAGTGCTGAATGGCGTGAACTTGCCCACGGCCAGCGGTCGTCCCGTGACAATCTCACAAGTGGCGCGCGCCCACTTCACCTGGGAGCCGGGCGTGGTGTGGCGTGAGGGACGGGAATGGGCAATCACGGTCCAGTCGGATGTGGTCGATGGCATACAGGGCCCGACCGTGTCGTCGCAGATCGATCCGGAACTGGCACGCCTGCGCAAGACGCTGCCAGCTGGCTACAACATCGAACTGGCTGGCGCCGCCGCCGACAGCGGCAAGGCGCAGGAATCAATCGCGGCCAACGTGCCGCTGGTGATCTTCATTATCTTCACCTTGTTGATGCTGCAATTGCACAGCTTCTCGCGTTCGGTGCTGGTGTTCCTGACCGGACCGCTAGGCATAGCCGGCGCGGCGCTGGCACTGTTGCTGTTGCAGCGTCCGTTCGGCTTCGTGGCGCAGCTTGGCGTGATCGCGCTGTTCGGCATGATCATCCGCAATTCGGTGATCCTGATTGACCAGATCGAGCAGGATATCGCCGCCGGCGCAGAACCCTGGCATGCCGTCGTGGAAGCCGCGGTGCGGCGGGCCCGGCCCATCATGCTGACCGCGGCCGCTGCCGTGCTGGCCATGATCCCGCTGTCGCGTTCCGTATTCTGGGGACCGATGGCGGTGGCCATCATGGGTGGACTGGTGGTGGCAACCGGCTTGACGCTGCTGTTCCTGCCGGCCTTGTATGCGGCCTGGTTCCGCGTCAAGCCGCCAGCGCGTCAAGCATGAAGCGGCCCGGGCCCGCCGGCACGCCGATGTGGCAAAAACGGGGCGTGGCGGAAAAATCCAGTAAAATGCCGCGTTGAAGTCGAACAGCCTCATCCAGGGCACAGCAGGGCGACCGGTATTCACTTCATGGTCGCCCTTTGCTTTTGCAAAAAATAGCGCGTTGCAGCCGGTTCTTGTAGCCGCTCCTTGCATTCGCTTTGGGGCGCTGGGGCCGCACTGCAAAAATCAGCGGCAAAAAATAAACGGCCGCGAGGATGGCGAAATTGGTAGACGCACCAGGTTTAGGTCCTGACGCCAGCAATGGTGTGGGGGTTCGAGTCCCCCTCCTCGCACCACGAAATTGACAAATACATTGGACGAATAATATGGCAACTGCTGTCGAAACACTGGAAAAACTGGAACGCCGCATCACCCTCAGCCTGCCCATGGCCGAGGTGCGCGCCGAAGTCGAGAAGCAACTGAAAACCCGCGCCAAGACTGCCAAGGCGCCCGGCTTCCGACCCGGCAAAGTGCCGATGAAAATGGTGGCCCAGCAATATGGTTACCAGGTCGAGAACGCAGTCCTGAACGACAAGATTGGCCAGGCTTTCAATGACGCGACCGTGGCTGCCAACCTGAAGGTTGCCGGCGCTCCCAAGATCGAACCGAAGGAAGACGCCACCAACGACAGCGAGATCACGTTCCAGGCGACTTTCGAAGTCTATCCGGAAGTGAAGCTGGGCGACCTGGGCACGGCCGAAGTCGAGAAAGTAGAAACCGCGGTCACCGATGCCGAAGTTGACAAGACCATCGACATCCTTCGCAAGCAGCGCGTGCATTACCACACCAAGGGTGAGCATAGCGAACACGGCGATGGCGGCGGCGACCTGGCAGCCAAGAATGGCGACCGCGTCACGATCGATTTCGTGGGCACGATTGATGGCGTTGAATTCCAGGGCGGCAAGGCGGATGACTATGCCTTCGTGCTGGGCGAAGGCCGCATGCTGGCCGAGTTCGAAGCTGCAACCGTCGGTCTGAAAGTTGGCGAGACCAAGACTTTCCAGATGACCTTCCCGGAGGACTATCACGGCAAGGATGTGGCTGGCAAAACTGCCGAATTCACGATCACGCTGAAAAAGCTCGAGTGGGCCCACATGCCCGAAGTGGACGCCGAATTCGCGAAAACGCTCGGCATCGCCGATGGCGACCTGGAAAAGATGCGCGCCGATATCCGCGGCAACCTGCAGCGCGAAGTCAACAACCGCATCAAGGCGAAAAACAAGGACAGCGTGATGGATGCGCTGATCAAGGTCTCCGAACTTGACGTGCCCAAGGCGCTGGTTGAAGACGACATCGATCGCCTGATGGAAATGGCGCGCCAGGACATGGCTCAGCGCGGCATGAACGTCAAGGACATGCCGATCCCGCGCGAACTGTTTACTGCCCAGGCGGAACGCCGCGTGCGACTTGGCCTGATCCTGGCTGAGGTCGTCAAGGCCAACAACCTGCAAGCCACACCTGAACAGGTCAAGGCGCAGGTCGAAGAGTTTGCGCAAAGTTACGAAGACCCGAAGGAAGTAGTGAAATACTACTTTGGCGATCGGCGGCGCCTGGCTGAAGTCGAGGCCCTTGTTTTGGAAGAAAACGTCGTCAACTACGTTCTCGGCCTGGCGAAGGTCAGCACGAAGCAGGTCGCTTTCGAAGAATTGATGGGTAACAACCAGCAGGGCTGACCTCCCTGCGGTCTCCTGAGGAACACCACATGACTACCAGCATGATCCATAACGGCGCGATCGACACCCAGGCCCTGGGCATGGTGCCGATGGTTATCGAGCAAAGCGGCCGCGGCGAGCGTGCCTATGATATTTACTCGCGCCTGTTGAAGGAGCGGGTCATCTTCCTGGTCGGCCCGGTGAATGACCATACGGCCAACCTGATCGTGGCGCAGTTGCTGTTCCTTGAGAGTGAAAATCCGGACAAGGATATTTCGCTCTACATCAACTCGCCTGGCGGCTCCGTTTCAGCCGGCATGGCCATTTTCGACACGATGCAGTTCATCAAGCCGGACGTGTCCACGCTTTGCACTGGCCTGGCGGCCTCGATGGGTGCTTTCCTTTTGGCCGCTGGCGCCAAGGGCAAGCGTTTCTCATTGCCGAATTCGCGCATCATGATCCACCAGCCCCTCGGTGGCGCACAGGGCCAAGCGGCCGATATTGAAATCCAGGCACGGGAAATCCTGTACCTGCGCGAACGCCTGAACCAGATCCTCGCCGACAAGACCGGCCGTTCGATTGAGCAGATTTCGCGTGACACCGATCGCGACAATTTCATGTCGGCCGAGCAGGCGCAGGATTACGGCATGATCGACAAGGTGCTGACCAACCGGGCCTGAGAAAAACCTGCCGTTGGCGTGAACCTTGCGCGGCGGCCGGCTACCTAATTGGCCTTGACGGGCGCCCGGCTGACGCTGTCGCCGGGCGCTTCGTTTTTTGTCAAACCTGTGGCGATCACGGAGTGCGGCTCCGCATATTTTGAGGCGCGTCGTGACGAATCCGGAAATCGCGGGTAAGATCAAACCACCATTCTTCCACTAGCCTCCCATGTCTGAAAAAAAGTCCTCCAGCGGCGAAAAACTGCTCTACTGCTCCTTCTGCGGCAAGAGCCAGCATGAAGTGAAGAAGCTGATTGCCGGACCCTCGGTGTTCATTTGCGACGAGTGCATCGACCTCTGCAATGACATCATCCGGGATGAAGCTTCCAGCGTCGAGGCAGTCGCAGGTCCCAAGTCCGACCTGCCCACGCCGCAGGAAATCTTCGAGTTGCTCGGTCAGTACGTGATCGGCCAGGAAACCGCCAAGCGCATCCTGTCGGTGGCGGTCTACAACCACTACAAGCGCCTGAAGCACCTCGGCAAGAAAGATGAAGTTGAATTGGCAAAGAGCAATATCCTGCTGATCGGTCCTACCGGTTCCGGCAAGACCTTGCTGGCCCAGACCCTGGCGCGCATGCTCAACGTGCCGTTTGTGATTGCCGATGCCACCACGCTGACTGAAGCCGGCTATGTCGGCGAGGATGTCGAAAACATCATCCAGAAGCTCTTGCAAAACTGTAATTACGAGGTCGAGAAGGCGCAGAAGGGCATCGTCTATATCGACGAGATCGACAAAATTTCACGCAAGTCGGACAACCCCTCCATTACCCGCGACGTGTCGGGTGAGGGCGTGCAGCAGGCGCTGCTGAAACTGATCGAAGGCACGATGGCATCGGTGCCGCCGCAAGGCGGACGCAAACATCCGAACCAGGATTTCGTCCAGATCGACACCACCAACATCATGTTCATCTGCGGCGGCGCTTTCGATGGCCTGGCCAAGATCATCTCCAACCGCTCGGAAAAGAGCGGCATCGGTTTTGGCGCCAGCGTCAAGAGCCAGAGCGAGCGCACCGCCAGCGAAATGCTGCTCGAAGTGGAGCCCGAGGACTTGATCAAGTTCGGCCTGATACCCGAACTCGTGGGCCGCTTGCCCGTGGCCGCCACGCTGTCCGAGTTGAATGAGGAAGCGCTGATCCAGATCCTGCTCGAGCCCAAGAATGCACTCATCAAGCAGTATTCCAAGCTGCTGCAAATGGAAGGCGCTGAACTTGAAGTGCGTCCGGCTGCGATGCACGCAATCGCGCGCAAGGCACTCGCACGCAAGACCGGTGCGCGTGGCTTGCGCTCGATTCTCGAGCAAGCCCTGCTTGATGTGATGTTTGAATTGCCGAGCCTGCAAAACGTGGCCAAAGTCGTCATTGATGAAAATTCCATCACCAACGGTGCCAAGCCTTTGTTGATCTATCACGAGCAGCAAAAGGTGTCGGGAGCGAAGTAGACAGAGTCGCCACGACTGTTGGCAAAGAGCGCTGACGAAGCTGCAAAACTCGCGGGATATTGAGGGCCAAGACGTTTTTTGGCCCTTTTTTATTGAACAAAGGCAGTACAATCAGGATCAATCGCATTCACACAGCGGCTTCAATCGTTAAGCCACCAGAGGCCCCTCCAGACTTCGAGCGTGGCTTTTTTTACGAGCGAATGTGCGAATGTTGATGCGGGGCTTGAGTTTTAGCCCGTCGTGCCAACATCACTTGAAGAAACACCTGATAAGGCTCGCCATGACGACTACTACAACACTTCCAGCTCATACCCAACTGCCGTTATTACCTTTGCGGGACGTTGTCGTTTTCCCGCATATGGTGATACCGCTGTTCGTGGGTAGGCCGAAGTCCATCAAAGCGCTGGAAGCAGCAATGGGCCAAGGCAAGAGCATCATGCTCGCTGCCCAGAAAGCCGCGGCCAAGGACGAGCCCTCCGCCGATGACATCTATGACATCGGCTGCGTTGCCAACATCCTGCAAATGCTGAAGCTGCCGGACGGGACGGTGAAAGTGCTGGTCGAGGGCGCGCAACGTGCGCGCATCCACACCATCGCCGAATCGGAAGGCTATTTCGTCTGCGACGTGTCGCCGATCGAATCTGAAGCTGGCGACGAAGCAGAGGTCGAAGCCATGCGGCGCGCGATCGTGCAGCAGTTCGACCAGTACGTAAAACTGAACAAGAAAATCCCGCCCGAGATCCTGACCTCGCTGGCAGGGATTGACGATGCGGGCCGCCTGGCCGACACCATCGCTGCCCACCTGCCGCTGAAGCTTGAGCAGAAGCAGATCATCCTTGAAATTTTCAACGTCGCAAAACGGCACGAGCACCTGCTGGGCCAGCTCGAAGCCGAGCTCGACATCCTGCAGGTTGAAAAGCGCATTCGCGGTCGCGTCAAGCGGCAGATGGAAAAATCGCAGCGCGAGTACTACCTGAATGAACAGGTCAAGGCCATCCAGAAGGAATTGGGCGAAGGGGAAGAGGGCGCCGACCTCGAGGAACTCGAGAAGCGCATCGTCGCCGCCAAGATGCCCAAGGAAGCGCGCGAGAAAGCCCAGGCCGAGCTCAAGAAGCTCAAGCTGATGTCGCCAATGTCGGCTGAAGCCACGGTCGTGCGCAACTTCATCGACACGCTGGTCGCGCTGCCGTGGAAGAAAAAATCCAAGGTCAACAATGACCTGGTGAATGCCGAGAAAGTGCTTGAGGACGATCACTATGGCCTGGAGAAGGTCAAGGAACGCATCCTGGAATATCTCGCCGTGCAACAGCGCGTGGACAAGCTGAAGGCGCCGATACTGTGCTTCGTCGGCCCGCCTGGCGTGGGCAAGACCTCGCTCGGCCAGTCGATCGCACGGGCGACCAACCGCAAGTTCGTGCGCATGGCGCTGGGCGGCGTGCGTGATGAAGCCGAGATCCGCGGTCATCGTCGCACCTACATCGGTTCGATGCCGGGCAAGATCCTGCAAAGCCTGTCCAAGGTCGGCGTGCGCAATCCGCTGTTCCTGCTCGACGAGATCGACAAGCTGGGCATGGACTTCCGCGGCGACCCGTCGTCGGCCCTGCTTGAAGTGCTGGACCCGGAGCAGAACCACACGTTCTCGGACCACTACGTCGAAGTTGACTTCGACTTGTCCGACGTGATGTTCGTGGCGACGTCGAACTCGCTGAACATTCCGGCGGCGCTGCTGGACCGGATGGAAGTCATTCGCCTGTCGGGTTACACCGAAGATGAAAAGACCAACATCGCCCAGCGCTACCTGCTGCCCAAGCAGATCAAGAACAATGGCTTGAAGGAAGACGAGATCAGCGTCACCGAGAGCGCGATTCGCGACATGATCCGCTACTACACCCGCGAAGCCGGCGTGCGTTCGCTGGAGCGCGAGATCTCGAAGATCTGCCGCAAGGTGGTCAAGCTGCTGCTGCTGAAAAAGCAGGAGCGCAAGGTGCAGGTCACGCCAAAGAATCTCGACAAATTCCTGGGCGTGCAGCGTTTCGATTTCGGCGTGGCCGAAAAAGAAAACCAGATCGGCCAGGTGGTCGGCCTGGCCTGGACCGAAGTTGGCGGCGACTTGCTGACGATCGAAGCGGTCACCATGCCCGGCAAGGGCGGCGTGATTCGCACCGGTACCCTGGGCGATGTGATGAAAGAGTCGATCGAAGCAGCACGCACGGTGGTGCGCAGCCGCGCCAGGAAGCTTGGCATCAAGAGCGACCTGTTTGAAAAGA
>JAQGMC010000073.1 GCA_028292545.1 Paucimonas sp. | reverse complement strand
GATGATGATGAAGAAGGCCGATGCGCCGGTCGAGTGCATGTAGCGGACCAGCCAGCCCCACGGCACGTCGCGCATGATGTATTCGACCGAGGCGAAGGCCAGGTTGGCGTCCGGCTTGTAGTGCATGACCAGGAAAATGCCGGTCACGATCTGGATCACCAGCACCAGCATCGCCAGCGAACCAAAGATGTACCACCAGTTGAAATTCTTGGGCGCGTAATACTGGCCCCACTGGTCGTTCCACAGCTTGGTCAGGGGAAAGCGCGCGTCAACCCAATTCAGGGCTTTTGCGCTGGCTGGCGCGTCGTCAGGTAGTTTTTTTTCTACGAATGCCATGTCAAGCCTCGCCTTTCTCGTCCTTGCCGATCACCAGTTTGGCGTCACCGACATACATGTGGCGCGGCACTTGCAGGTTGTCCGGCGCCGGCTTGTTCTTGAACACGCGACCGGCCAGGTCAAAAGTGGAACCGTGGCAGGGGCACAGGAAACCGCCTTGCCAGTCGTCTGGCAGCGACGGCTGCGGGCCGGCAGCCAACTTGGTCGTGGGTGAGCAACCGAGGTGGGAACAGATGCCTACGGCCACCAGGTATTCCGGCTTGATGGCGCGGTACTCGTTGCGCGCATACGGCGGCGTGAGATCTTCAGGATTGCGCTCGGATTTGGGATCGGCCACCAGCGGGTCGGTCTTCTTCAGCGTCTGCACCATTTCCGGCGAACGGCGCAAGATCCAGACCGGCTTGCCGCGCCATTCAACCGTTTTCAATTCGCCCGGCGCCATGCCGGCAATGTCGACTTCCACCGGCGCGCCTGCTGCCTTCGCGCGCTCGGACGGCTGGAAGGTCGATACCAACGTCCCCGCCGTCGCCAATCCAACCACACCGCCCGCCGCACAGGTAGCGACGAGCAAGCCTCGCCGACCGGAGTCGACCTGCTTTTCGTTACTCATACCAACCCCAAAAAGTGAATACGCAATCTGTACCCGATCTGCAACCAGCTATCAGCAACCTTAGATTATAGCCGACCGGTGTGGTTTTTTTAAAGCAAAATCGCGATTGGTTCCCCGTGTATGGCAGTCTTTGACGCGGCTTCGAGTGGCAGCCGGCATTGCCGGAAGCTTCCGAAGCGCAATACACTACGGCGGCCGTGATGGGCGGCGCGCCCGGCAAAGCAATCGATGCTCGTTTGAAAATGCCGGGCGGGCCCGGCACGTGACAATGGATTAAGCCGGCTGGTCAAAACGGACTGCCGGGCCGCGGCCACGGGCACAGGAATAACAGGGAGAGAGGCGCAATGAAAGGCATCGACAAGGGCATGGGTATGATGAAGGAATTCAAATCCTTCGCCATGCGGGGCAATGTGGTCGACCTGGCGGTCGGCGTCATCATCGGCGCCGCATTCGGCAAGATCGTCGATTCGCTGGTGCAGGATGTGATCATGCCCGTGGTGAGCACGATTGTCGGCGGCCTGGACTTCAGCAATTACTATATCCCGCTGAACCACCAGTCGATGTCGCTGACGCTGGTGGAAGCAAAAAAAGCCGGCGCGGTCCTGGCTTACGGCAGCTTCCTTACCATCCTGCTGAATTTTTTGATCCTGGCTTTCATCATTTTCCAGATGGTGCGGCTTATCAACCGCGCCCGTCGCAATGAACCGCCGCCTGCCGTGCAAGCGGCGCCGCCAGAGGAAGTAGTGCTGCTGCGCGAGATCCGCGATTCGTTGCGCAGCCCGGGGCCGCGCCTGGATGAAGGCGGGCCGCGCTAATCGCGGGTTTTCAGCGAACTCATGCGTATCAAGCCGCGCCGCTGCGCCTCAAAAACCGCTTCGCCGCGTGAATGCACGCACAGCTTGCCGTATATGTTTTTCACATGCGTTTGCACCGTGCCCACGGACAAACCCAGCGCCGTGGCAACCTCACCATAGCTGTCGCCGCGCGCAATCAATTCAAGTATGGAAGCTTCGCGCGGCGTCAGCAGTGTGGCCGCCCGCGCATCGGGCCGGCGCGGCGCCGGTTCGCTGCCCAGGCGCATGCGCGCCAGGACCTTGCGCGCAATGATGGGACTGATCGGCGAACCGCCGGCATGCAAGTCGAGCAAGGCGCGCACGATATCCGTGCGCCCGGCATCTTTCAGCACATAACCGGAGGCGCCGGCTTCGATGCAGGACAGGATCTTGTCTTCGTCGCTGGACATGCTGATGACCATGATGCCGGTCTCAGGACTGCAGCGCGTGCAGGCCCGGATGACTTCCACGCCTGAACCGTCTGGCAAGCCCAAGTCCGTCAGCAACAATTCTGGCCTGTTGCCGGATAACCAGTTGATAGCCGGTCGCGCGCGGTCGAATGCAGCCACCAAGTGCAACTCGGGCTCGGACTCGATCGCCAGGGACAGCAGGCTACGGGTGACGGCATCGTCCTCGACAACGGCCACGCGGATGCGCGAGACTCCGGCTTCTTGCACCATATGCTTTCCATTGCGGACCCTGATGGCAAGAATATTAGCATATTGTCAATTAAATTAGCGCGACGATTTTACGATTTTGCTGCGCCTTTTCCGTGCTCACACGGGATTGGGAATGTCGATGAAGAGATGGCGCAGGCTATACAAATTGGCTAAGTGTTCGCCTACCGCCTGCACACCATAGCGTTCAGTCGCATGATGGCCGCAAGCCAGGTAAGCCACGCCAGTTTCGCGCGCCAAATGAACAGTGGGTTCCGAAATTTCGCCACTGAGATAGGTACCTGCGCCAGCGCCGATCGCATCGCCCAAAAAATTCTGTGCGGCGCCCGTGCACCAGGCTACCGGACCGAGCGGCGCATCGCGGTCGCCTATCACCAATGGCGCGCGCCCCAGCACCAGGGCGACCCGGTCGGCCAGCTGGCCCACGGTAGCCAGGCCGCCGTCACCATCCGAAACCGGCCGGCCGACCCAGCCGAGATTGTCTTCACCAAACCGGCCGGTCGGCTCAAGCCCCAGCCGCTGCCCCAGTTGTGCATTGTTGCCCCACGTCGGATGCGCATCCAGCGGCAGGTGATAAGCGAACAGGTTGATGTCATGGGCAAGCAGCAGTTTCAGCCGCTTGTGCTTTTGCCCGACCACGCGCGGATCTTCACCACGCCAGAAATAGCCGTGGTGCACAAGCACGGCATCGGCTTGCTGCGCCACTGCCTGTTCCAGCAAGGCGAGGCTGGCCGTCACGCCGGTCACCAAAGTGTGGATTTTTTCACGCCCTTCAACCTGCAAGCCGTTTGGGCAATAGTCGCGAAAGCGGTTAATATCCAAGCTCTGTGCCAGGTAGGAAGCCATCTCGTTTCTGTCTGCGCCTGCGCCCATTTTTCCCTTTCAATTCAACTACCAAAATTCCTGATCTGGCCATGCGAAGACTCTGGCTGCTGTTTGCGCAAACCGTCACCGTCGGGCTGGCGCTGTGGTTCATTGTAGCGACCCTGAAGCCGCAGTGGCTGTCCTCCCTGCCGCGCGATGGCCGCGCCCATGTCGCGTCCTCGGTGGTGCCGATGCAGGAGTCTGCATCGGCACCACCGGCGCACTCTTCCTACCGCGAAGCGGCGCGCCGGGCGATGCCTGCCGTGGTCAACATCTACACGTCCAAGACGGCGCGCCAGCAGCCCAACAGTCCCTTTCTGGACGATCCTTTCTTCCGCCGCTTTTTCGGCGAGCGCCAGCGCGAACAGGAAAAGCAGGTCAGCCTGGGTAGCGGCGTCATCGTCAGCCCGGATGGCTTCGTGCTGACCAATAACCACGTCGTTGAAGCCGCCGATGAGATCGAGATTGCGCTCTCCGATGGCCGCAAGGTCAGCGGCAAGCTGGTCGGCACCGATCCGGAAACCGACCTGGCAGTCGTCAAGATCAACCTCAAGGACCTGCCGGCCATCACGCTGGCCAACCTGGACCAGTCGCGCGTGGGCGACGTGGTCCTGGCAATCGGCAATCCCTTCGGTGTCGGGCAAACGGTCACGATGGGCATCGTGTCTGCGCTGGGCCGCAACCACCTGGGCATCAACACGTTTGAAAATTTCATACAGACCGATGCCGCGATCAATCCCGGCAATTCCGGCGGCGCATTGATCGACACCAACGGCAACCTGCTGGGCATTAACACCGCAATTTATTCGCGCAGCGGTGGCTCGCTCGGCATCGGGTTTGCGATACCCGTCACGACAGTGAAAACGGTGATGGAATCCATCATCAAGACGGGCCAGGTGGTGCGCGGCTGGATTGGCGTCGAGCCACAGGATTTGACGCCCGAACTGGCCGAATCTTTCGGCACAGGCAAGCGCAACGGCACCATCATTGCCGGCATCCTGCGTGGCGGTCCGGCGGACCGGGGCGGCATGCGTCCGGGCGACATCCTGACTGCCATCGATGGCAAACCGGTCAAGGACACGACCGACATGTTGAATGCGGTAGCGCAATTGGCGCCGGGCAGCCGGGCCAAGTTGACGGTATTGCGCAAGAATGAGGAAGCGACACTCGATGTGACAGTCGGCACCCGTCCGCGCAAGCGACCCGAGACCGTCGAATGAGGCGCAGGCCATGCATGTCCCAGACTTGATCGGCTACCTGGCGGATCTGCAACAGAATAACAACCGCGCCTGGTTCGTGATGAACAAGCCGCGCTACGACATACTGCGCGCCGAATTCGTGGATCTGGTCACGGCCCTGATTGCTGACATCGGCAAGTTCGATCCCGCCGTGCGCGGCTGCAATCCTGCGAAGGCCTTGTTCCGCATTAACCGCGATACGCGTTTCGCGCATGACAAACGGCCTTACAAAAACAGCTTCTCCGCATCCATCACGGCCAGCGGCCTGAAAAAGCCGAGCCAGGGTGGCGGCCCGGGCTATTACTTCCACATCGATTCAAACGGCATGCTGCTGGTTGCCGGCGGCGAATGGATGCCGCCACCGGACCGGCTGCGCCTGATCCGCGCGGCAATTGAGACCGATGCAAGGGGCTTGAAGAAAGCGCTGGCCAGCAAGGGATTGCGCGCCAGCTTTGGCGGCTTGCAGGAGGAAGGAAAACTGGCGCGGGCGCCGAAAGGCTATGCCCCGTCGCATCCTGAAATCGACTTGATCCGCAACCGGAATTTCATGGTGTGGACCGAAATGGATTTGCGCCGCGGCCGGCCCGACAAGCTGCAGCAGGAACTGGTATCCCGCTTCAAGGACGCCCTGCCCTTGATGACCTGGCTGCGGGCCGTGCCGCTGGTGGAACCGGGTTAAAGCGAACTGCCCCACCCTGCCCGCCCCGCTCTTGCCGGGACCGGGTTCAATCAGGTCGTTGAATCCGTGCTTTCCTCGGGCGCCCGGGTGGCGCGCGCAAAGACTGGCGCAATCAGCAAGCCAACCTCATACAACAGGCATAGCGGAATGGCCAGGAACAACTGGCTCAGCACGTCCGGCGGCGTGACGACGGCAGCAATGATGAAGGCGCCCACGATGACGTAGGGCCGGATCGACTTCAGCTTTTCTACGGTCACGATGTTCATGCGCACCAGCACCACCACCACCACCGGCACTTCAAAAGTCAGGCCGAAAGCCAGGCACATCATCAGCACGAAATCGAGATAGTTCTCGATATCCGGCGCCACCGATATGCTCTTGGGCGCGAAGTCGTTGATGAAGTGGAAGACGGTGCCGAAGACAAAGAAATAGCAAAACGCCACGCCCAGTATGAACAGCAGCGACGAAGACACCACCAGCGGCGCCACAAGCCGCTTTTCATGCGTGTACAGTCCCGGCGCGACGAAGGCCCAGGCCTGGTACAGCACCCAGGGCAGCGCAATCACGAAGGCCACCAGCAGCGTGATCTTCATCGGCACCAGGAACGGCGTGATGACGCCTGTGGCAATCATTTTTGACCCGGCCGGCAGCGATGACAGCATCGGCATCGCGATAAAGTCGTAGATCGCGGCGGGCCCGGGCCAAATGGCAAACAGCACGATGAATACGGCAAGCACGGCAACCGACGCGCGAACCAGGCGCGTGCGCAGCTCGATCAGGTGAGAGATGAAACTCTCGGGTATTGCATTCTGATCGTCGGCCATTTAGTGGAATGAAAAAGAAGACGGGCGGCTGCCGGGTGGACGGAATTTGGCAACCCGCGCCGCGCCCGACAGGACGCGGGACTTGCGCCCCGCCTGGTGCTTGTACCAAGTGGGCACGGCGGCCTGGCGCAGCACTTTCTTGCGCCGGAAGTCACGCGCCTTGACTGACAGTTTTTCTGCCGAGGGCGCGGTGTCGTAGGGAATGTCGAGCGAGGTATCGCGCCCGCTGTTCCAATCGCTGCTGAACTCGGACTCCACCGAAGAGACGCTGCTGGAAATGGAATGCTCGACGCTGCTGGCGGCTTCCTGCACATCCTTTTGCATCTTGCGCAATTCGTCCAGTTCCATCTCGCGGCTGACTTCGGCCTTGACGTCGTTGATATAACGCTGCGCGCGGCCGAACAGGGAGCCCGCCATGCGAGCCACCTTGGGAAGCTTTTCGGGGCCGATGACAACCAGTGCCACCGCGCCGATCAGCGCGAGTTTGGTAAGACCGAGATCGATCATGGATAGTGGCGCAGAGGACGTCCTGCCGTAACGGCAGCCGCCGGGAGGGCCCCATCAAAGGGGCGCGTGCTCAGACCTTGTTTTTTTCTTTTGCGTCGACGTCGATCGTCGTTTTTGCGTCGGAAACCTGCGATGCGGGCGTGCCCGCCTTGTCTTCCTCGCCCTTCACGCCATCCTTGAAGCCCTTGACGGCCTTGCCGAGGTCAGAACCCATGTTGCCGATTTTCTTCGTGCCAAACACGAGCATGATAATCACCAGCACAATCAGCCAGTGCCAAACGCTAAATGAACCCATAACTATCTCCTGAGGGACTTCGTCCCGGTTACTGGTGACGCGGTATCAGCGTTGGCCGCGCCACGGGCGTGGACCGCCCATCACATGCAAATGGAGATGGTACACCTCTTGTCCGCCGTCAGGACCAGTATTGAACTGGGTCTTGAAGCCGCCGCTGCCGCGGCCTGTGCCATCGGCTTGGTAGCCACACCCGAGCTGCTCTGCAAGCCGGGGCGCCAACAGCATCATTTTACCCAACAATGCAGTGTGGTTTGGCGTGCAATCGGCCAGGGTGGGAATATGTTGCTTCGGTACGATCAGCACATGCACGGGCGCGGCCGGATTGATGTCATTGAAGGCAATCATGTCATCGTCTTCATACACCGGCGTGGTGGGTATCTGGCCGGCGGCAATCTTGCAGAAAATACAGTTGTCCATCGCTTGGGCTCCTGTTGTCTTGTTCACTGCTTGCGTTCAGCCTGCTCGCGCTCGTCGAGTTTGCGGGCGGCTTTTTCTTCGATGCCGGAAATGCCTTCGCGCCGCGCCAGTTCATCCAGCACCTGCTGCGGCTTGAGGCCAAACTGGGCCAGCATGATCATGCTATGGAACCACAGGTCGGCGCATTCATAGAGCACGGCGTCGCTGCCGTGGCCGGCGCGCGCATCCTTGGCTGCCATCACGGTTTCGGTGGCTTCCTCGCCGATTTTTTTCAGGATCGCATCGTCGCCCTTGGCAAACAGCCGCGCGACATAGGATGTTTCCGGGTTGCCGCCATTGGCCGGCTTGCGCGATTCAATCACCGCTGCCAGCCGGGCCAGGGTGTCCACTGCATTGCCGGGCGCGGCTGGGCCGGATGCTGGTTCTGTTTTGCTCATAGGCTCACTTGTTGTAGAAGCTTTCCGGGTCCTTGAGCACGGGGTCCACGGCCAGCCATTCGCCCTCTCCCTGGTCGCGCGAAAATTTCTGGAAGAAACAGGAATGCCGGCCCGTGTGGCAGGCGATGTCGCCGACCTGTTCCACCTTGAGCAACACCACATCCTCGTCGCAGTCAAGGCGGATTTCATGCACTTTTTGCGTGTGGCCGGATTCCTCGCCCTTGTGCCACAACTTCTTGCGCGAGCGGCTCCAGTACACGGCCTGACCCAGTTCGACCGTACGCGCCAAGGCTTCACGGTTCATCCAGGCAAACATGAGCACGTCGCCGGTGGCGGCTTCCTGGGCAATCACCGGCACCAGGCCATGCTCATCCCATTTCACCTTGTTCAGCCATTTCGCCTTGACGCTCATGCCAGCCTCATCGGGATGCGTTGCGCCGCCATGAATTGCTTGGCTTCCTGCACCGTGTGCTGGCCATAATGAAAGATGCTGGCCGCCAGCACCGCATCCGCATGGCCCAGGGTGACGCCATCGGCCAAGTCTTGCAGGCCACCCACGCCGCCGGAGGCAATCACCGGCACGTTGACAGCGTCGGACACGGCGCGGGTGAGCGCCAGGTCAAAGCCCGAACGGGTGCCGTCGCGGTCCATGCTCGTCAAAAGGATTTCGCCGGCGCCCAGTTGCGCCATCTTGCGCGCCCACTCCACCGCGTCCAGGCCAGTTGCCTTGCGCCCGCCGTGGGTGAAGACTTCCCAGCGGCCCTCGCCGGCGCGCTTGGCGTCCATTGCCACGACGATGCATTGCGAGCCGTATTTCTGGCTTGCCTCATACACCAGTTGCGGGTTGGTCACGGCGGACGTGTTGATGCTGACCTTGTCGGCGCCGGCATTGAGCAGGCGCCGCACGTCTTCCACCGCGCGCACGCCGCCACCGACGGTGAGCGGAATGAAGACTTGCGAAGCGACGGCTTCGATGATGTGCAGGATCAGGTCACGCTCGTCGGACGATGCGGTGATGTCGAGGAAAGTGATTTCGTCGGCGCCTTGCTCGTCATAGCGGCGCGCGATTTCCACCGGGTCGCCGGCGTCGCGCAGCTCGACGAAATTGATGCCCTTGACGACCCTGCCTGCGGTCACGTCCAGGCAGGGGATGATGCGTTTTGCCAGTGTCATTACTTTGTTGGCCTGGTGCAGCCGGTTGGACCTGTTGGATGCGGCGGAAGCCGGTGGAGCGCAATGCGCGGCAGGCTATTCATCCGTTTCCGATTCGGCAAAGCCAGACAATTCGTCGGCCCGCTGCTGCGCGCTTTCAAGGTCAAGCGTGCCTTCGTAGATCGAGCGGCCGCAAATCACGCCTTCGATGCCTTCGTCCTGCACCGCGCACAGCGCTTCCACATCCTTGATGCTGTGCACGCCGCCGGAGGCAATGACGGGAATCGTCATGCTTTGCGCCAGCTTGACCGTGGCTTCGATATTGACGCCGCCCATCATGCCATCGCGCCCAATGTCGGTATAGACGATGGCTTCGCAGCCATAGTCTTCGAACTTGCGCGCCAGGTCGATCACTTCGTGGCCGGAGAGTTTGCTCCAGCCATCGGTGGCAACCTTGCCGTCGCGCGCATCGAGCCCGACGATGATCTGGCCCGGAAAGGCGCTGCAGGCGTCATGCAGGAAGCCAGGATTCTTGACTGCCGCCGTGCCGATGATGATGTACGACAAGCCGTCGTCCAGGTAACGTTCGATCGTGTCCAGGTCGCGGATGCCGCCGCCCAGCTGGATCGGGATTTCATCCACGCCCTGTTCATCGGCAAATTCGCGCATGGCGCGGATGATGGCTTTGACCGCCGATTCATTCTTGGGCTTGCCGGCGAAGGCGCCGTTCAAGTCCACCAGGTGCAGCCGGCGCGCGCCTCGCGCCAGCCAGTGCCTGGCCATTTGCGCCGGGTCTTCCGAAAACACGGTTGCCTGGTTCATGTCGCCTTGCTTCAGGCGAACACAGTGACCGTCCTTGAGATCGATGGCAGGAATGAGCAGCATGGCGACGGAAAGAGTCGTGGTGGTTAAGAAAAGGAAGGAAAAACCGAGTAATCCAGATTATCCGGAAAATCGGGTCAAGGATTCCAATGTACGAAATTTTTGTAAAGTTGCAAACCCGCGGTCGTGCTTTTTTCTGGGTGGAACTGGGTTGCAAACAGGTTATCGCGCCCGATCGCACAGGCAAAGGGCTGGCCATAAACAGTTTCGCCGAATGTATGCGAAGGCTGGCCCGGCCGAGCGTAATAGCTGTGCACGAAATAGAAATGGCTGTTGTCGGGTATGCCCTGCCACATCGGATGCGGAGCCGTTTGGCGCACTGAATTCCAGCCCATATGCGGAACCTTGAAGCGCGAACCGTCTTCCTGCAACTGCCCGTCCAGGTCGAAGCGCACCACCTTGCCGGGCAGCAGCGAAAGGCCGGGCGTGCCGCCTTCGTCGCTCCAGTCGAACAGCATTTGTTCACCCACGCACACGCCCAGGAAAGGCTTGTTGCGCGAGGCTTCCAGGAGCGCATGCAACACGCCAGATTCGCGCAGGCTGCGCATGCAGTCACGCATTGCGCCCTGCCCCGGCAACACCACGCGGTCGGCGCCGCGGATATCGTCTGCCGTGCCGGAAATGCGGATGTCGGCTTCGGGCGCGACATGGCGCAGCGCCTGCGCGACCGAGCGCAGGTTGCCCATGCCGTAATCGACTACAACTATTTTGTTCATGGCGGTAATGGTGGGCCAGGCAGAAAACAGCGCAAACTTTTTACAGGCTGCCCTTGGTCGAGGGGATCGTGCCTGCTGCGCGCTCATCGCGTTCGGCGGCCATGCGCAGCGCGCGGCCGAATGCCTTGAACACGGTCTCGCATTGATGATGTGCGTTTTCACCGCGCAGGTTGTCAACATGCAGCGTCACCAGTGCATGATTGACAAAACCCTGGAAAAATTCATGCGTCAGGTCGACGTCGAAGGTGCCGATCATCGAGCGCTTGAAGGGGACGTGGAATTCAATGCCGGGCCGGCCGGAAAAGTCGATCACCACTCGCGACAGCGCTTCATCCAGCGGCACATAGGCATGGCCGTAACGGCGAATGCCGGATTTGTCGCCGATGGCGCGCGCCACCGCTTGCCCCAGCGTGATGCCGACATCTTCCACCGTGTGGTGGGCGTCGATGTGCAGGTCGCCGCGGGCTTCGATCTCAAGGTCGATCAAGCCGTGCCGGGCAATCTGATCCAGCATGTGGTCGAGGAAGGGCACGCCTGTGTCGAGTTTCTGGCGGCCGCTGCCGTCCAGGTTGATCGCGACGCGGATTTGCGTCTCGTTGGTGTTGCGAACGACTTCGGCGGTGCGTTGGGTAGACATGGTCAAGGCTTGTTCAGGGTGCCAGCGATGCGCGCAGGGCATCGAGGAAAAGCTGGTTCTCGTCAGGCGTGCTGACAGTCACACGCAAGCAGTTTGCCAGCAATGCATGCATTTTACCGACATTTTTTATCAAAACCTTCCTGGCGAGCAGGCGGGCGAACACCTGGTCTGCATCAGCCACGCGCAACAGCAGGAAATTTGCAGCCGAGGGCAACACGGTAACGCCCGGCAGCTGCGCCAGCGCCGCGGCCAGTTTGCTGCGCTCGGCGCGCAAGGCGGCAGCTTGCTGGTCGAGCACGTCGACGTGTTCCAGCACGAAGCCGGCGACGGCTTCAGTCAGCACGTTGATGTTGTAGGGCGGGCGCACCTTGTCGAATTCCGCCAGCAAGGCGCTACTGGCCGACATATAGCCCAGGCGTATGCCGGCCAGCCCCAGCTTGGACACGGTGCGCATCACGGCCATGTTGGGAAATTCTGCCAGCCGCCCCATGAAACTGGCCTGGGCGAAGGGTTGGTAAGCCTCGTCGATGACGACCAGCCCCTCATTGCCCACGGCCTCCAGGATGTCGAGCAAATCGCGCTCGGCAAACAGGTTGGCAGTCGGATTATTCGGATACGCGAGCCAGGTGATGGCTGGCCTGTGCTCGCGCACCGCAGCCAGCATGGCGGGCAGGTTGAGCGAAAAGTCTGGCTGCAAGGGCACGCCGATGAAGTCCAGGCCGGCAAGCCGCGCCGACATTGCATACATGACGAAACCCGGCACCGGCGCCAGCACTTTCGCGCCCGGCCTGGCGCAGGCCACCGACACCATTGAAATCAGTTCATCCGAGCCATTGCCCAGCAATATGTCGAAGCCGGCGGGCACGCCTAACCGGGCGCAGATTTCCCGCTTCAGCCCGGTGTAGCTGGGGGTGGGATAGCGATTGAGCGCGACCGCGGCCAGGCGCTGTGCGAGTTGCTGCGCCAGCGCACCGGGCAAGCGGTAGGGATTTTCCATCGCATCGAGCTTCAGGAAGCCGTCGGAGGATGGCACGTGGTAAGCGGACAATTCCCGGATTTCAGGGCGGATGATTTTCTCAACCAGGGCCATCGTTTCGCCGCCGGTCGGCTTGGCAGGGTCGCTCATTGGTCTTGCTCGCTCTCGCAGGTGGCGGCATCGGCTGCGCTGCCGGTGCCTGGCGCCGCCGCGGCCAGCGCCTTCAGGCGCTCGTCGATCAGGCGGCAATAGTCGGGATTCATTTCAAAGCCGGTGAAGTCGCGTCCCAGCAGGCGCGCCGCGACCGCGGTGGTGCCGCTGCCCATGAACGGGTCCAGCACGACGCCGCCGGGCGGACAGGATGCCTTGATCATGCGCTCGATGATTTCGAGCGGCTTCTGGGTCGGATGGTCGGCGCGCTCGCGATGTTCGCGGTGTAGGCGCGACACGCTCCAGACATCCTTCGGGTTGTAGCCCATCTCCAGCCATTTGGCGCCGACGAAAATCGAGCGCGAGCGGGCTTTCTTGGTCGCTGCATCATAGGGCACGCGCACCGCATCCAGGTCAAAATGATAGTCGCGTGCCTTGGCGAAAAATCCGATCGTGTCATGCACCGACGAATATTTGCGTGTGCTGCCGCCCATCGAGGGCACGCGCCGGTCCCAGATGATTTCATTCAACATCGTCATGCGCTGCTTGAGCATGACGAACACTTCGGGCGAATGACGCCAGGTCAGGAAAATATACAGGCTGCCGCGGCGCTTGAGCTTGGGCAGCGCCAGGTCGACCCAGCGCGTCATCCAGTCGAGGTAGGGACCGGCGTCAAGCTTGTCGGAATCGTTGCCATAATCCTTGCCCAGTCCATAGGGCGGGTCGGCGATCAGCAGGTCAATCGATTCCCCGGGCAGGCGCGCCAGGCCTTCCAGCGCATCTTCGCAAAAGACCCGGTTGCGCCAGCTATCCAAGTACGCGCTCCCGGCTCATTCCAGGCGCAATTCAGCGGAGCGCGCGTGGGCCTGCAATCCTTCACCATGCGCCAGTTCTGACGCAATCCGCCCCAAGGTCTGGGCGCCGGCCCGGCTGACTTCGATCATGCTGGAACGCTTCTGGAAATCATAGACGCCCAGCGGCGATGAAAAGCGGGCCGTGCGCGACGTTGGCAGCACGTGGTTGGGGCCGGCGCAATAGTCGCCCAGCGATTCAGAGGTGTAACGGCCGAGGAACATGGCGCCAGCATGGCGGATTTTGGCCGCCCACTGCGCGGGCTCACACGCCGAAATTTCGAGGTGCTCGGGTGCGATGAAATTGGCGATCTCGCAGGCTTCATCCATGTCGCGCACCAGCACCAGCGCGCCGCGGTCTGTGAGCGAGGTCCGGATCACTTCGCGCCGCGGCAGCGACGGCAGCAAGCGCTCGATGCTGGCCTGGACTTGCGCGATATAAGCGGCATCCGGGCAAAGAAGGATCGATTGCGCCAGTTCGTCATGCTCGGCTTGCGAAAACAAATCCATCGCGACCCAGTCCGGATCGGTGCTGCCATCGCAAATCACCAGGATTTCCGAAGGACCGGCAATCATGTCGATGCCCACCGTGCCAAACACGCGCCGCTTGGCGGCCGCCACATAGGCATTGCCGGGCCCGACGATCTTGTCGACCTGGGGCACGGTTTGGGTGCCGTAAGCCAGCGCACCCACTGCCTGCGCGCCGCCGATGGTGAATATGCGGTCCACGCCGGCAATCGCGGCTGCCGCCAGCACCAACGGGTTTTTCACACCCTGCGGCGTGGGCACGACCATGATGATTTCCTGCACGCCGGCTACGCGCGCCGGAATCGCATTCATCAACACTGATGAGGGATAGGCGGCTTTGCCGCCCGGCACGTAGATGCCGACCCGGTCCAGCGGCGTGACTTTTTGCCCGAGCACGGTGCCGTCGGCTTCGGTATAGGAGAAACCGTCAGAGCCGCATTCAATCTTTTGCCGCTCGTGGTAGCTGCGCACGCGCGCAGCGGCGGCTTGCAAGGCGTCGCGCCGCGCCGGGTCCAGGCTGGCCAGCGCCTGCTGCAACTCAGCTTGCGGCAATTCCAGCGCCGCCAGCGAGGCGGCCGCCAGCTTGTCGAAGCGCTGCGTATAGTCGAGCACGGCAGCATCGCCGCGCGCCTTCACATCGGCCAGGATGGCCGCGGCCGCGCGGTCGATGGCTTCATCCTCGCTGGCTTCGAAAGCCAGGACGGCCGCGAGTTGCTGGCGAAAGCCAGGCTCGCGCGAATCGAGGCGGCGGATGGGAATGGAAGTGTCTGGCATGGGTCAGGCGATGGCGGCGGCAGCCCGCTCGAAGGCAGCCAGGATCGGCTGCAGGCGCTCGCGTTTCATTTTCATGGCCGCTTGGTTGACCACCAGGCGGGACGAGATTTCCATGATCTTTTCAACTTCGACCAGGTTGTTGGCGCGCAGCGTGCTGCCGGTGCTGACGACGTCGACGATTGCATCCGACAAGCCCACCAGCGGCGCCAGCTCCATCGAGCCGTAAAGCTTGATCAAGTCCACATGCACGCCCTTGGCGGCAAAATGCTGGCGCGCCGTCTGCGTGAATTTGGTGGCCACGCGCAGGCGCGCACCCTGGCGCACTGCACTGGCATAGTCAAAGCCGGCCGAGACCGCAACCGACATGCGGCAGCGCGCGATATTCAAATCCACCGGCTGGTACAAGCCTTCGCCGCCATGCTCGAGCAGCACATCCTTGCCCGCCACGCCGAAATCGGCCGCGCCGTATTGCACATAGGTCGGCACGTCCGACGCGCGCACGATGATGACGCGCACCACCGGGTCGTTGGTGGGCAAGATCAGCTTGCGCGAGGTTTCCGGGTCTTCGGTAACCACAATGCCGGCAGCTTTCAGCAGGGGCAGGGTTTCCTCGAAAATCCGGCCTTTGGACAAGGCCATGGTCAGCGGCTGGCTCATCACGACACCCGCTCAATCTGGGCGCCCACGGCGCGCAGCTTCAGTTCCATCCGGTCATAGCCCCGGTCCAGGTGGTAGATGCGGTCCACGAGGGTCTGGCCCTGGGCAGCAAGACCGGCAATCACGAGCGAAGCCGAGGCCCGCAAATCAGTTGCCATCACCGGCGCGCCGACCAGCTTGTCCACGCCTTGCACGATGGCCGTGTTGCCTTCGATGACGATGTTGGCGCCGAGCCGGTTCATTTCCTGCACATGCATGAAACGGTTTTCGAAAATGGTTTCGGTGGCGTTGCTGCTGCCTTCGGCCACCACATTCACGGCCATGAACTGAGCCTGCATATCGGTTGGAAAACCGGGATATTCCGTGGTGCGAAAACTCACGGCGCGCGGGCGCGAGTCCATCTGCACCCGGATCCAGTCGGCGCCGCTGCTCAGCACCGCGCCGGCTTCGCGCAGTTTATCCATGGCTGAATCGAGCAAGTCGGCGCGCGTATTGCGCAGCGTGACATCGCCGCCCGTGGCGGCCACGGCGCACAGGAAGGTGCCGGTTTCAATACGGTCGGCAATGACCTGGTGCTCGGCGCCATGCAGGCTGGCCACGCCTTCGATTTTCAGGCGGTCGGTGCCGATGCCTTCTATCTTCGCGCCCATCTTCACCAGAAGGTTGGCAAGGTCGGTTACTTCCGGCTCGCGCGCTGCATTTTCCAGCACTGTCACGCCATCGGCAAGCGTGGCCGCCATCAACAGGTTTTCAGTGCCAGTGACGGTCACCATGTCGGTCACGATGCGGGCGCCTTTGAGCCGCTTGGCGCGGGCATGGATGTAGCCGGCTTCGATCGAGATTTCCGCGCCCATCGCCTGCAAGCCGCGAATGTGCTGGTCCACCGGGCGCGAGCCAATTGCGCAACCGCCGGGCAGCGACACGCGGGCTTCGCCAAAGCGCGCCAGCAAGGGACCCAGCACCAGGATCGATGCGCGCATCGTTTTCACCATTTCATACGGCGCTTCCGGCTTGTCGATCATGGCGCCGTTGAGCTGCGCGCGCTCGCCATTGATTTCCACGCGCAGGCCCATTTGCCGCAGCAGCTTCAGCATGGTCCTGACGTCCTGCAACTGCGGCAGGTTGTGCAAGTCGATGTCGCCCGCGGTCAAAAGCCCGGCGCACAGGATGGGCAGGGCTGCATTCTTGGCGCCGGCAACCGTGATGTCGCCGGCAAGCCGGTTGCCGCCAGTGATGAGCAGCTTATCCATTGCTGGCAAACTCCTCGGGCGTCAGGGTTTTCATCGACAGCGCGTGGATTTCTTCGCGCATGCGGTCACCCAGGGCGGCATACACCAGTTGGTGGCGCTGGATCAGGCGCTTGCCGGCGAAGGCGTCCGAGACAATGACGGCGTTGAAATGCTGGCCATCGCCTTCCACCTCGAGGTGTGAGCAGTTCAGGCCGGCGGCAATGTATTGTTTGACCAGGTCAGGAGTAGGCAGCACGATAATCCCGGATTCGGTGAAGACGACGGTGTGGCAAATGCCGGTGTCGCGGTTGAGGGCAGGCAGGGCAGCTTCAATGCCGCAGCTTGTAACCGCTGCGCAGCATGCGGATGGCAAGCCCGGACAGAACGGCGAAGAAGGCGGCTACGATAACCAGGCTGGTTAGCGGATTGATATCCGATTGCCCGAAGAAGCCGTAGCGAAAGCCGTCAATCATATAAAAAAACGGGTTCATATGCGATACCGCCTGCCAGAACGGCGGCAGCGAGTGTATCGAATAGAACACGCCCGCCAGGAAGGTCGCCGGCATGATCAGGAAATTCTGAAAGGCGGCAAGCTGGTCAAATTTTTCAGCCCAGATACCGGCGATCAAACCCATGGTGCCGAGGATGGCCGCGCCCAGCAAGGCGAAAACCAGGATCCACCACGGCGCGACGAAGGCCGGCCGCCCGATCCAGAACGTAATCAGGAACACGCCCAGCCCGACCGCCAGCCCGCGCACGACGGCCGCCAGCACGTAGGCGCCAAACAATTCCCAGTGCGACAGCGGCGGCAGCAGCACGAACACCAGGTTACCGGTGATCTTGGACTGGATCAGGGATGATGACGAATTCGCGAATGCGTTTTGCAGCACGCTCATCATCACCAGCCCCGGGATCAGGAAGGCGGTGTAGCTGACGCCCTGGTAAACCTGCACATGGTCTTGCAGCACATGGCCGAAGATCATCAGGTACAGCATCGCCGTGACGATAGGCGCGGTCAGCGTCTGCGTCGCCACCTTCCAGAAGCGCAACACTTCCTTGTAAAACAGCGTCTGGAAACCGATCATTTCTCGCCTTCCATGATCTGGATGAACACGTCTTCCAGGTCGGCCTGGTGCAACTGCATGTCTTCGATCTCCGCGCCGGCTTCGCGCAATGCGGTGAGGATGGGTTCGACTTCGGCGTATTCATTCACGCGCAAAGTGAATTTGCGTCCGCTGGTATCCTGGTCGGGATGCGTGACCAGGGCCTGCAGCGAGGCTGGCAGGCTGCCCTTCGATAGCGTCAGCTCGAGCTGGGAACCGGAGATGCGCTTGATCAGCGCCGCTGTCGTATCCAGGGCCACCACCCGGCCGCTGCGCAGCATGGCGATACGGTTGCACAGCGCCTGCGCCTCTTCCAGGTAATGCGTGGTCAGCACGACCGTGTGGCCTTCGCGATTGAGGCGGGAGATGAATTTCCACAGCGTCTGGCGCAATTCCACGTCCACGCCGGCCGTCGGTTCGTCCAGCACGATGACGGGCGGTTTATGCACCAGCGCCTGCGCCACCAGCACCCGTCGCTTCATGCCGCCGGACAGGGAACGCATGTTGGCGTCGGCCTTGTTGGTCAGGTCGAGGTGATGCATCACTTCATCGATCCAGGCGTCGTTCTTGCGCAAGCCAAAATAGCCGGATTGCATGCGCAGCGTTTCGCGCACGGTGAAGAAGGGGTCGAATACCAGTTCCTGCGGCACGACGCCAAGCTGGCTGCGTGCATTGCGGTAATCGGTGACGACATCATGCCCGCGCACGGTGACATTGCCCGAATCGGCGCGGTTCAAGCCGGCGAGAATGGAAATCAGCGTGGTCTTGCCGGCGCCGTTGGGCCCCAGCAATCCATAAAATTCGCCATCCTCGATGGTGAGGGAGACACCGTCGAGCGCCTGCAGCGCGCCGTATCGTTTCTTGACTTCGTTAATCTGGATGGCCGCCATCTGGGCGCTTCGCTTTCAATGAAGGAAGGCGGGCGGCAAGGCCGACCGCTTTCAGGACTGGCAGGGGGAAACAGGGGATTATAAAAGATTTGCCGGTTTCTTCCCGGGCGGCACGGCATTACCGAACGAGAGGCTGGAGATCGTCTGGACGTCGGGGTGGGGAGAACGGTGGAATGGGGATTCTGCGAGCAAGGGTTTACGGCGGGGCGAAGCTGCGTCGACCCCATCCCCACCCTAACCCTCCCCTTGAAAGGGAGGGGATACCGTAGCCAGGATGGGGCCAGGACTGCGCCCTGTTCAAGCGGGAAGCAACTCCTCGACCCCATACAGCCGCGCCAGGCTGGCCAGGCTGGAGGGCAAGCCAGTACAGCGCAGGTTCACACCCTTGGCCCGCGCAGCGCGTTGCCAGGCCAGCAGCATGGCAACCGCCGTTGAATCGACCTCGGTGACGCCGGAAAAATCGACCTCGGATTCACCAGCGCCAATGGCGCGCAAGCCTGCCTCCGTAACGGAGCGGGCGTGCGCAAAAGTGAGGGAGGGGCCGGGCTGGAACATGCTGTCGTTCTCTGGGTGGGAAGAGCAAATGGCTTAGCGGCCCGCGACCTTCTTGCCCGCGGTTGATTTGAGCTTTTCATTGCGCTCGGTCAGGGTCTTGATCAAGCCATCAATGCCGCCCTTGCTGATTTCAGAAGCGAAATTGCCCTTGTAGGTTTCAACCAGCCATGCACCCAGAACGTTGACGTCAAAAATCTTCCAGCCAGAAGGCGTCTTTTCCATACGGTAGTTCAACTGTATCGGTTCGCCGCGGGTCTGTTGCACTTCCGAGCGGACTTCGACTTCATCTTCGGAAACGCTGCCACGCATCGGGCGAAACACGAGTTTCTGGTCCCGCACTTGGGCGATCGCACCTGAATACGTGTAAATCAGCAACTTGCGGAATTCCGTGATCAGCTTTTGTTGCTGCGCCGGCGTGGCTTCGCGCCAGTAGCGGCCTGCAGCCAAGGCTGTCATGCGCTGGAAATCGACATACGGAATGATCTTGGCTTCGACCAGGTCGAGCACGCGCTGCTGGTTGCCAGCCTGGATTTCCTTGTCCGCCTTGGCTGTGTCGACCACTTCCTGGCTGATGCGCTTGATCAGAACGTCCGGCGCTTCCTGCTGGGCGTGGGCGCCAACCGGCAGCAGTGAAATGGCGAAGAGTGCTGCGGCAAAGATTTTTCTTGCGGAGAACATTGATAACCTTTCTGGAATTAGCACACCACTATACAACTCGCCTGCATCCGAATCGGATGACAGCAGCGCCGGCTTCGAATGAAACAAACCGTATCGCTGGCCAGGCATTTCCGATTGCACAGGCGAGGGATGGTGGATTTCGACAAGCCCGAAAGACTTGAACCAGTCTTTTCGACGTTGCCGGGTTGATATGGTTCCGGGCCCTTACTTGGCGGGAACTGCCTTGTCTTTTGCCGGCTCGGCTTCCTCAACCTCTTCCCGCGGCATCCTCGAGGCCGAGTCCTTGACCTTGGCGGCGCGGCGCTGGAGGTAGCCGTCGCGCATGAATTCGTAGCGGTCGAGCGCCGCTTCCTCGATCAGGTTGCCGGCGTCGAGCAAGCCCGAGCGCAGGTCCACGACCCGCAGCCCGGCACCGACATTGCGCTGCCAGACCGGGCGCACTTCGCGCCATACGTCGCCATAGAGATCGGCCGGCAAGGCCGCCGTGTCGCGCAGGGTTGATGGGCCGAGCAGCGGCAGGATCACATACGGTCCCGATCCCAGGCCCCAGACGCCGAGCGTGACGCCGAAATCCTGCTTGTGCTTGGGCAGCCCGGCTTCGGATGCAATGTCGAGCACGCCGCCCACGCCAAAAAAGGTATTGATCGCCACCCGCATCACATCGGACACGCCGTCGCCGACCTTGCCCTGCAACAAGTTGTTGGCGGCGGTCCAGACGTCGCCCAAGTTACCGAAAAAGTTATAGACGCCGGTCTGCGCGAAAGACGGCACATTTTCCCGGTACACCTCGGCGGTTGGCTTGAGGGCATAACGGTCCACGGTTTCATTCACCTGGAACATCGCCCGGTTGAAATTTTCCAGCGGGTCGCGCGGATCCTTGCCGACGGCGCAGCCGCCCAGCACCGCAATGGAAACGAAGGTGGCCGTGCCGCGCTTGAATGCGTGAAGGCCGGCAGCGACGTAGCGCCTTGCAGGCCGGACCGGCAGCGCGCGCTTGGGGAGGGTGAACCCGGTTTTCATTTGGTGTCCTCCTTACCTTCCGCCGCCTTGCTGAAAAGGAACTGGCTGATCAGGTTTTCCAGCACGATCGCGGACTGCGTCATCTTGATGCGGTCGCCGGCCGCCAGGGCGACGGTGTCACCGCCCGGCTCAAGGCCAATGTATTGCTCACCCAGCAGGCCGGAAGTCAGGATCTTGGCGGAGCTATCCTTCGGAAACTTGTATGAGGATTGCAATTGCAGCGTGACCTGGGCCTGGAAAGATTTGTCGTCGA
The DNA here is from genome assembly GCA_028292545.1 of Paucimonas sp. Taxonomy (GTDB): domain Bacteria; phylum Pseudomonadota; class Gammaproteobacteria; order Burkholderiales; family Burkholderiaceae_D; genus Lacisediminimonas. Next base: position 7,027 of record JAQGMC010000073.1, on the reverse strand, counting down.
AACGGATGTCTTCGACCCGTCCGACCACGACGCCGGCGCTCTTGACCGGCGCGCGCGGCTTCAGCCCGCCGATATTGTCAAAGCGGGCCGCGACGGGATAGGTCTGTTCAAAGCTCAAGCCGCTCATGTTGCCGGCCTTCAGCGCAAGGAACAACAGCGCCAGTGCGCCCAGGACCACGAACAGGCCTACCCAAAGGTCGAATGATTTACGTTGCATAGTACGAATCCGGAAAAAACCCTACTTGTTGAACATGAGCGCGGTGAGCAGGAAATCGAGGCCCAGCACGGTCAGGCTACCGATGACGACGGTGCGCGTGGTGGCGCGCGACACGCCTTCTGGCGTGGCTTGGGCTTCATAGCCTTGGTACAGCGCGATGAAGGTGACGGCAAAGCCGAACACCACGCTTTTCAGTACGCCGTTGCCGATGTCTTTCCAGACATCGACGCCTGCCTGCATTTGTGACCAGAAAGCGCCGGCGTCGACGCCGATTAACTGTACGCCGACGACATAACCGCCAAAAATGCCGACCGCGCTGAAAATGGCCGCCAATATGGGCATCGCAATCACGCCAGCCCAAAAGCGCGGCGCCAGCACGCGCTGCACCGGGTCGACCGCCATCATTTCCATCGCGGCGAGTTGTTCGCCCGCTTTCATCAAGCCGATTTCGGCGGTCAGCGAGGTACCGGCGCGACCAGCAAACAGCAAGGCCGTCACCACCGGACCCAGTTCGCGCGTGAGCGACAAGGCCACCAGCAATCCCAGCGCCTGTTCGGAACCGTAGCGGTTCAGCGTGTAATAACCCTGCAGCCCCAGCACGAAGCCGACGAACAGTCCCGACACGGCAATAATGACCAGCGAATAATTGCCGATGAAATGCACCTGGTCCGTCACCAGGCGCAAGCGGCGCAACACGCCGCCAGTCGCGCCCAGCACGGCAAACAGCGTGCGCGTCGCCAATCCCAGGTTTTCCAGCGTTTGGCGCACTCCGCGACCCACCCAGCTTAGCAAGTTCGCCATCATTTGCCGGGCTCCAGCGCAAGGTCTTGTTCGATCGATCGGCCGGGATAATGAAAAGGCACCGGGCCGTCTGGCTGGGCATGCACGAACTGGCGCACGTAAGGGTCGTCAGACGCCATCATGTCGACCGGCGTGCCTTCCGCGACGATTTTGCCCTGCGACAGGAAGTACACATAATCGGCGATCTGGAAAGACTCATGCACGTCATGCGAGACCAGGATGGAAGTGGAGCCCAGCGCATCATTCAATTCACGGATCAGCTTGGCTGTCATGCCCATTGAAATCGGGTCGAGCCCGGCAAAGGGCTCGTCATACATGATGAGCTGCGGGTCGAGCGCCACGGCCCGCGCCAAGGCCACGCGGCGCGCCATGCCGCCCGAAATTTCAGCCGGCATCAGCGCAGCGGCATTGCGCAAGCCCACCGCCTGCAGTTTCATCAGCACCAGGTCGCGAATCATGCTTTCCTGCAAGTCGGTATGCTCGCGCAGCGGAAAAGCAACGTTTTCGAAAACGGAAAGGTCGGTAAACAGTGCGCCATGCTGGAATAGCACACCCATCTTGCGCCGCAGGCGGTACACCTGGGCCGGATCGCGCGGGTTCAGCACTTCGCCTTCGATGCAAATTTCGCCCTGGCGTGCGCTGACCTGACCGCCGATGAGGCGCAATATCGTGGTCTTGCCCGAGCCGGAACCGCCCATCACTGCCACGACTTTGCCGCGCGGGAAGGACATGCGCAGGCCAGACAGGATCAGCCTATCGCTGTAACCAAACTGGAGGTCGCGGATGTCAACAAGATTGGACACGGAATGAGGGCGTGAAAAAACTGACATTGTAAGTCAGAAACGGCAACGGCTTTTTCGCGCCCTTCTCGGCGCAACGTCCGGCATGACATCGCACGTGGCATCCGCACTACATGCCGGATTCGCGCACCAGGATGGCAAGTGCATTGCGCAGGTAACGCCAGCCCGGCACCTGCCAGGCGCCGCTGATGGCCAGCTTGCCACGCCAGGCATGGGTGGCCAGCGGCCCGGGCGCTTCCTCCACGGCCAGCATCACCCGGTACATCGCCTGTTCCGGAATGATCTGGTTATTTTTTTCGCGCGCCAGGATATGCCCGCCCTGCGGTGCGGCCAGCATGCCGTTGGGCAGGACCCGGGTCGCGTCGGCATCAACGTCGACCACTTTCAGCTTGAGCGAGGGACCGCTGCCGCCATCGGTGAAAAAGCGGGCGGCATCGCCGATGGCAACGCGCTTGACTTCATCTTCGTCGAGATAGGTTTCGACCACCCAGGCGCCATTGCGCACCAACACTGCGATGCGTTCCTTGCGGCTTAACCATTCCCCAGCCTGCAAATCAGGATCGACATCGCGCACGACGCCGTCCCACGGCGCCTTGGGTGCATACAGCGCAAGTTCCTCGGTGATGCTGGCCAGTTCGGCCTGGGCCGCAGTCAATTCGACCTGGGTGCTTTGCATGCGCGAACGCGATTCGGCGTCCAGCCCGGCAGACGAAGCTTGCCAGCGCAAGCGCTCCAGCTTGGCTTTCAAGCCATTGCGGCGCGACTCCAGTTCCGGCGCAAGCAGGTGCACCACCGGCGTGCCGGCGCTGACCACCGTGCCTTCGGGCAGCGGCGCGCGTTCCAGTTGCGCACCCTGCGGCGCCACCACCGGCATTGTTTCCAGTGGCCGCAGTATGCCGCTGGCATTGATGCGGCTGGGCCAAGGCACGAACACCAGGCTTACCAGGATGATTGCAATGAGGGCGGAACGCCGTGATCGCGAACGGGACGCGATCACGGGCCAGCGAGGTTTCCAGGCCATGATTTCCTGCTTTAACGGTTTCAACACGAACCAGCCGATTTCAATCGCGAACAGCATGATGCCGACTGCCTTGACGAAGAAGTGGTACACCAGCACCGCAATTCCGAGGAACAGCGTGAGCCGGTAAATCCATATGCCCCAGGCGAAGGCGATCATGACGATCTCCTTGCGGCGGGAAAAATGCTCGGGCCGGTCCTCGCGCAGGTCGAACAGCACTTCGCGCAAATGCCAGCGCGCCAGCGCAAAGCTGCGTTCATGCAGGTTCGGCATGTCAAACCAGTCCGACGCAATGAAGTAACCGTCAAAGCGCATGAAAGGACTGGCGTTGATGGCCACGGTTGCGATCCAGCTGGTCGTGGCCAGGAAAAATGCAGACGAACGCAAGGCGCCGTCCGGCAGCAAAGCCCAGGCCAGCGTGGCCCAGGTTGCAATGATCAATTCTGTCGCCACGCCGGCCATCGCCACATGCAGGCGCTGCATGCGGTCGGTCAGGCGCCAGGTGTCGTTGGTGTCGGTATAGGCGACCGGCATCATCACCAGGAAAGCCAGGCCCATTGCCGGCACGCGGCAGCCATAACGCTTGGCAGTGAAGGCGTGGCCCAGTTCATGGAACAGCTTCACGGCCACCAGCGTCACCCCGTAAGACAGGAAGCCAGACAGGTTGAAGGTGTCGACCAGCGATGTGGAGAAGCTGTCCCAGTTGCGCGCCACTTCGAACGCGCCAATGCCAAACACCACCAGCGTGGTCATCAGGAATTTGCGCGAATAAAAAAAATCGGCAACAGGCAGCATGCGCTGCAGCCAGCGGTCTGGCTTGACCAGCGGGATGCGGAAAAACAGGTAGTGGTGGATCAGCCAGCCAAACACCGTGCCCTGGATTTTTTTCAGCCGCTCAGCCATCTGCCGCGCATGCTCGCCGCCGACCCGCTGCACCAGTTCATTGTCGGTCAGGAAGGTGACGACGCGGTCGACATCGGCCGGCTCGGCATGCAGCGTGGTTTCATTGTCGACCGCCTCGACGATCTCGTTAGCGTCGTCCAGCCACCAGCGCTGCAGGATCGACAAGGTCAGCCAGTCGATCTTGAAATAGCGATTGCGCACCGGGTCGTGCAGGGTCCACGTGGGCTGGCCGTCGGGCAGGTTCGCGCCCGGCATCAAGCTCAGTTCTTCACGCAGCGCAGGCAGCGCCATGCTACAAGCCCAGCGTCGAGCGGATCGTGGCCAGCGGCCGGCGCATCAACCAGTATGAGAATGGCACATGGCCACCATACAGCTTGGCCGTGCCCTTCAGGCCCACGCGGTGTTGGGTCGTGTCATCGAGCTTGGCCCGCACGCGGTAGGCATAGCTGCCGTCGGGCCGTTGCAAGGCATCGTGCGAGATATAGCGCAGCGTTGCCTTGACTGGTGACAGGGGGCTGGCGTTCAGGTACAGGCTGATCTGCGCGCCCTCTTCCAGCGGAATCGCATCGCCCATCGCTACCCAGGCTTCGATTTCCTTGTCATCGGGCGCGGCAATGCGCATCACGCGCTCGCCAACTGACACCGGGCGGCCTATCCATTCGGTAGGATCGTCCACCAGCGCCATGCCGGCTTGCGGCGCCAGCACGCGCGCGCGGCTGAGTTGTTCTGTCAGGTATTCAACCTCGGCGCGCTTCTCTTCAATTTTGCCGGTCAACAGCGACAGCTGCGCCTTGGATTTCATATCCGACAAGGCTTGTTGCGTGGTCTGGCGATACTCAGCCTCGGCCGTTGCCATATTCTGGCGCGCCACTTCAAGGCGCGAGCCGATCAGGGCTTCGTCATAGCTGAACAAGACCTGGTCCTTGGCCACCATCTGGTTGGGCCGCACGGCGAAGCTTTCGATCACGCCTTCCAGTGGCGAGCGGATCACGGCCGGTTTTGCCGGCACCAGTTCGCCCGGCGCCAGCACCGTCAGGCGCACCGGGAAGAACAGCAGCGCCAGCAGGGCCAGGCCAATCCACAACGGCCTGCTCTTGTACCAGCGCTGCGCGCCCTCTTCCGGCTTCAGGAAAGACTTCAGGCGCAAACGCCAGACATGCCACGAAAACATCGGCGGCCGGAAGCGCGCATGCCACGCATGGTTCCAGACGTCCATCCATTCCACCAGCAAGGAAGCTTCCTGCTCAGTCCAGGGCACGTCGCGCAACAGCACCAGTGCGCCGCGCGAACTGCTTTTGATGTTGCGCGCTGCTGCCAGCGGCAGCCACATCGCGTGCGCCGGCAACCATTCATCCCAGTCCTGTGCCAGGTCTTCCGGCAGGTCGCTCTTGTCGAACGCATGCGGCCGCTTGTTTGCAATGCTCACATGGCGGAACACGCGCTCCAGCCACTGCGCATACGGTGCATTGGCTTCGATCTGGACCACGCCGGACAAGGTGCGCAAGCCCGTGCCCTCGAACCACAGCGCAGACTGGCGATACGGAGCAAGCGCATGGCTGTCGTTGACTGCCATGAATGCCAACTCCGCCATGTCGCGCGCATGGCGCGCGCGACGCGACAAGTCGAGCAGCGCCGCCAGCGGACTGTTGCCGGGGCCATTGACCGGGTTGGCTGCGGCGGCTGCGGTGGCCGGGGCGCCGGTGGATTGTTCCACCCGCACCGGGGCGGGCATTGCAGGCCGTTCTGGGACGCGGGTCACCGGTTCACTCATGCGGGTTTGGCCGGTTCACGGCTTCCATTCGTGGGTGTGGGGCTGAGCGATTTTGACAAGTCGCTGGCGCCTGATTTTGCTGCGCCTTTCAGTTGATCCGAGAAACTTGGGCGGCCACCGATCTTAGCCTTCTGATCGCCGACTTGGAAGCGGAACATGGTGCGCGCCTCGCGTCCGGCGTTGTCATGCGCCGTCAACTTGATTTTCAGATCACCCTGGAATTTATCCGGTGCTGTGTATTTGAAAACGCCAGCCTTGCTATCGAATTGCAACCATTTCGGCAGCGGGCTGCCATCCGACAGTTCGGCCACGAGGTCTACCCAGGCGTCGGACTTGGTATGCACGAAGGCATCGGGCGGCACCGGGAAGCTGCCCGCCGACTTACTCTCGGCGAACTGGTCACCCATGCCGCGGAATACGGTCAGGTTGGCGTCGCCTGCTGCCAGCACCATCGCTTGCCAGCCGATATTGAGCGTGAAGTTCGGGTCGGAACTTTCGCGTGCATTCCATTGCGAGAAGCTGAAGCGCTGCAGTGAACTGCCGCCGAAATCTTCGAACCCGCTCTCGGTCGAGAAGGCAATTTGCGACGGCTTCAACAATGAGCTGAATACCGGCTCGGTGAACGGGCGCTCCGGCACCGGCAGGCTGACATCGACGCGGAATGCAACCGGTGGCACCGTGTCAGCAATGACCACCGGCGCAAGTACCGGAGCCGGCGGCGCCACAGCCGGATCGGCCCGCGGCGCGTCGTTTGACGTGACCAGGGCGAAGACGCCCGGGTCGACGATGGCGCCGATGGTCTTGTCGTCGTCGCCGCGCTGGTTGTCGACGAAATACAGCTCGACATAGGCCAGGTTGGCACTCGCCAGTTGCGCCACGCTCAGCGACTTGATGTTCCGGATCTCGTTGCCGGCAGTGTCGAAGTACTTGGCGCCGGTCTGCATCTGCTGGCCATTGACAAGCACCGTCTGCAGCGAAAAATCTTCATAACGGACGATGACTTTGTTGCCACCCTGGTCGACGACGAACTGGCCCGCGGCATCAGTCTGGAACACCGGCTTCAGGTAGCTGTTGATCACTGTGCCGGTGGGCAGGATGATCTTCACCATTTGCTGGTGGGACGAGAATGCATTCCGCAGTTCGGTCTGGTAGGTCTCCTTGAAGGCCATGTAATCGTTGTACGCCTGCAGGTTGGCCTCTTTCAGGGCGGCCAGTTGCTGCGGCGTTTCGATGACTTCAGGCGCAAGCGTGAACTGCAGGATGCCAAGCGGGGCCTCCAGGCTTTGCAAGACCTTGCCGGCTGCGGCTTCGGCGCTGCCCATGTCGCCCAGGATCTTCTGTCCCAATTCGCCCGAGACCGAGCCGACCCCCACGCCCTGGACTTTCAGCGCGGACGAGATCGTGTTCCTCAACGCGATTTCTTCGGCCGAGTTGCCCAGCACGGTCTGCAGGGCGGCGTTCAGTGCGACGTTGATCTCGTTGACTTCGTTGGTGATGAGCGGGCTGACGTCGGTCGT
>JAQGMC010000149.1 GCA_028292545.1 Paucimonas sp. | reverse complement strand
CGGCGCGGTAACACGGAAGGATGGGACGCAGCAGGGTCGGGAATACATCGTAAAGCTGGTCAACATGGTTGCCGCCTTCGACCAGGTAGTAGCGATGTAACGCCGACTGGCCCGCCTTGCGGATCAGCGCCAGGTAAGGTTCGGCATGCACCTTGGGTGGCAAGACCGTATCCAGGTCGCCCTGCACGGTGATCAAGGGCTTGCCGATGTGCCCGTTCAATGCAATTTTGCTTAGCGCCGGCTTGACCAGTTTTGCGCGCGCCGCAAAGTTGTAATCGGCATCGCACAGTGGAAAACCGGATGCGCAAAACGGGATGCCAGCTTCCAGCCAGCCATCGAAATCCGGGTCCAGTTCTTCGCGGAACACGCGCGCGGTCAAATCCCAGTAGAGGGCGTAATGCTCGGCCCACAGCGGTTCGGAGCCGGGTGCAAAGCCGGCGGCCAGCATCTTCTGGTGCGCGCTGGCGTCGCCGAATGCATAGCGCGGGTAGTACTTCAATGCCGCCGGCAGGTTGGTCAGCATATTGGGCGCGCCCGTTTGCCAGTTCGGGCCTTCCCAATCGACGCCACCGTCATACAGTTCGGGATACTGCTCCAGCGCGTGGCGCGTCAGGTAGCCGCCGTTGGAAATGCCGGTCATGTAGGTGAAGGCGGGCGCCCGGCCGTAGCGCTGCTGCACCACTTGTTTCGCCGCCAGCGTCAGCTCGGTCACGCGCTGGTTCCATTCAGCCATCGCATCGCCCGGAGCAGCGCCATCGCGGTAAAACCAGAGGCCGCTGTTGCCTTTGTCGGTCGACGCATATGCATAGCCGCGCGCCAGCATCCAGTCGCTGATCAGGAAATCCGGCGCATATTGACGGCGCAAGCCCGGCGCGCCGGTGATGACGAGTTTGCCATTCCAATGGTCAGGCAGGCGCATGACAAATTGCGCATCATGATTCCAGCCGTGGTAGCCGTTGCTGGTGGACGTGTCGGGGAAATAGCCATCGACCTGCATGCCGGGCACGGCGCGTTCCGGGTTTCGCGACTGCTGTGAGTGCAAGGCGCGCCAGTCCGCTGCATCGGTGTGGCCGGATAGCACCAGGCTGCGAGTGGACAAGTCTTCCAGGCAGGCGCTGATTTGTTTTTGCGCGCCCGGCACCTGGACCGCGGGCAGCTTTTCGCATGCGGCATGCGTGCCCTGGGCCGCAGCTGGTCCACTGAAAACAAGCGGCAAGGCGCAGCACAAGGCCAGCAGCCATGCGCGCGCTTTTCGTCGGGGGGAAAGTGCATCCATGCTTCCTCTCTTGCCGCGCTGGCCGTGCAGGCTTGATTGCCTGCGAAATGGATGAGCAGCTGCGACGCCTGGAAAGGAAGGCACTGTGCCGCGCGCGGCGGCGCTTCAATTGAGCTTGCTCAAGGAGGGCGCATTTGTGCCGCTGCCTGTTGCCATGCATGCTGGCGCCGCACCAGGCTTTGTGCGCGGGTGCAGCAAGCTGCCTGTTTTTGAACTACGCGGCAATGCCTGGCCGCGCCAAAGTTCGCTTACCAATCAGCCGCTTTTCCTGCGTCCCCGGTTCATCACTTCCTTCGCCGTCTTCAAGAAAGCTTGCACCGCCGGCGATGGCGGCTGCTGCGCCAGGCGGACGATGGAGATCGGCCATGCCAGTTCCGGCTCGCGCAGGCGCAGCACGCGCACATCTGCCGGCATCTGGCGCGCGGCGATGGCAGGCAGCAGGGCCACACCCATGCCGGCTTGCAGCATGCCGACTGCGGTCGACAGCAAGTTCACGCGATGCTTCCAATTGGGCCGTACGCCAGCCGTGGCCAGCGCGATATTGATCGCGGTCCACGGCGGCGCAAGCGGATTGAGCTGTATGCAATCCAGTTGCTCCAGCGCCCGGCAACCGATGGACTGCCGCCGCGCCAGCGGATGGCCAGCATGCACGAACACATCCAGCGCACCGGCGAAGCGCGCTTCCGTCACCAGTTCGGAATCGCCAATGCCATCCAGGGCGCCCATGCCCAAGTCTGCTTCCTGGGATAGCAAACGGGTCTTGATGCGCTCGACGGTGCAATCCTCCACCGAAGTCGCAATGCCGGGATGCGCCTGCCCGAACGCAGCCAGTATCGCGGGCAACAGCGAAGCGGCTGTCACGTGGCCAGTGGCAATCACGACCGAACCCGTCTTCAGGCCGGTTTGCGAGCGGCATTCATTGAGCGAGGAATCGATCGCCAGGATGGCGCGGCGCGCGGTGTCGGCCAGCGCGCGCCCGTTGCGGGTGAGGCGCACTTGCCGCCCGCGCGTCACCAGCGCCTGGCCGACTTCATTTTCAAGGCGCCGCACCAGGTGGCTGACCGCCGGTTGCGACAAGCCCAGCCTTTCCGCGGCCAGTGTGAAGCTGCCGCATTCATCAACGGCGACCAGGGTGCGCAATTGCTGCAGCGAGACGTTTTCGCGGAGTTCGGACATGGCAGGACGGGTGAAGTGCGTAAAGGGATGGCCAGCGGGGATGGCAAGCGGGGATGGCAAGCGGAGATGGCAAGCAGCGCAGGCAGGCGCACCCCAGCAGCTATAACGCCGCGTAATGCATCTATAGCATCCATTGCATACTAGCATGGGCTCCCCTGGTTTAGCATGGGCTGACATTGCAACGCACAAGCAGGAGCATCCATGCCACTGGCCCGCTACAAAGTCCAACAGATGGGCAGCGCCACCATCGAGCCGCAGGGCACATTCGAAGCCGGCAGTTTCGCCAGTTTCACGCTGACTTATACCGCCGGCTATTTCGGCATCGACGACACGGGCTCGATCAAGGTCGTCCATCGCTTCGCCAGCGACATGGGCAAGCCGCAATTCAACGATCCCCAGGGCTGGAATTACACGACAGTGGAAGCCAGCAATGGCGCCGTGCTGCAAGTCGAGTACGACGGCAAGCGCAACATCCGCCCGTGGGACAAGACCTTGTTCGTGCGCGTGGTGCGCGGCTTCCTGCGCGAAGGCGACAAAATAATCGTTCGCTTCGGCGATCGCCGCGCCGGTTCGCCCGGCATGCGGGTACAAACCTTCACCGAGCCCACTTTTGAATTCAAGGTGCTGGTCGACGCCTTCGCCGCCTATGAATATACGGAGATCGTCAATTCGCCCACGATTTCAATCGTGGCTGGCCCGCCTGTGATGTACAAAGCCGTGCTGCCAACGCAGCGCGGCACGAACGAGGCTTTTCGCTTTGGCTTCAAGGGTGAGGATAAATGGGGCAACCCGAGCGGCCAGGTCAGCGGGCGCTTTGAATTGCGCGCCAACCTGCCGGTGCGCGGGCTGCCGCCTTATATCGACGTGCAGCCGGGGCAACTGGCAACGGTGCTCGATGGCTTGCAGGCCGAACAAGACGGCGACTTGCGCATCGAAGTGCGCCGCAATGGCGCGCTGCTCACCTGTTCCAATCCCTGCCGCTTCAGCAGTGTCCAGCCACTGCGCCATTATTGGGCGGACTTGCATGGACAATCCGAAGAAACGATAGGCACGAATTCTGCACGTGAGTTGATCGAGTTCGGGCGCGACCTGGCTTTCCTGGATGCGATGTCGCACCAGGGTAATGACTTCCAGATCACCACGCCCTTCTGGCAGGAACTGAACCGGCTGACTGCCGAATACAACGACAATGGCCGCTTCATCATCTTCCCTGGTTACGAATGGTCGGGCAATACTGGCCTGGGCGGGGACCGCAACGTGATGTATCTCGAAGAAGGCCGGCAGATACATCGTTCCTCGCATGCGCTGGTGGAAGACTTGTCGGATGCCGATACCGATGCAAACAGCGCGGACGACTTGTTCGAAGCCTTGCGCGATGAAGATGCGATCGTGTTCGCGCATGTCGGCGGCCGCTATGCCGACATCACGATTTCGCATGATGCCCGCATTGAACGCTCGGTCGAAATCCATTCCGACTGGGGCACTTTCGAATGGTTGCTGGAAGATGCGCTCGACAAGGGTTATCGCGTCGGCATCCTGGCCAATAGCGATGGCCACAAGGGCCGGCATGGCGCCAGCTATCCAGGCGCGTCGCTGTTCGGCGCCTATGGCGGCTTGTCCTGCCTGCTTGCCACTGAGTTGACGCGCCAGTCGCTGGCCGACAGCCTGCGCCAGCGGCGGCATTATGCAACCACCGGTTGCCGCGCCGTGCTGGAACTGAAGCTCGGTTTTGAAGACGATGCGACGATTTTTTCCGACGATCCAAAGCTTGGCAAGCCCGTCACAAGCCGCCGCGCACAGGAAGCGCAAATGGGCGACGTGGTGCATTTCAACGGCGACCATGCCTGGTTTGAATTCGAGTTACTGACTGAAGGCCCGATCGAGGCGATCGAAGTGCGCAATCGCATGGACGTAATCGAATGCCTGCGGCCATATGAGGAATCGACGCTGGGCAGGCGCATCCGCATCATGTGGGAAGGCTCTGAATACCGCGGCCGCGGTCGCCAGACGGTGTGGGATGGCAGCGCCAGCCTGGAAGGCAATGCCTTCGTCGATCCGAAGCCGGTCAACTTCCTGAACCTGGACAAGCAATTGCGCCAGACCGAACCGGGACGGCTGGCCTGGCAGTCGCTCACCACTGGCGGCTTCTCGGGCATCGACACCCGGCTCGCCAGCAGCCGCGAAGGCCGGCTGACGATCGATACGCCGCTGGTGCAGGCCAGCCTGGATATCGCCGATATCGGCTTGCAGCCAAAGGTTTTTGAAGCCGGCGGCATCAAGCGCCAGATGCAGGTTTACCGCCTGCCTGAGCACAACGATTGCCGCCGTTATCGGGCCCGGGTGCGGGTTCCGCTGCACGGTGGCCGCGACAATGCGGTGTATCTGCGCGCCACCACTGAAGATGGCTTTTTCATTTATTCCAGCCCGGTCTATGTGACGCGGGAAAAAGACGGCTTGTGATCCGGCGCAGCCGGCCAGGCGGATACGGTTTGCTTACCCTTTCGGGAGACTTCGCATGAAATCGTCGCAGATGCTGAAAATGCTGTTGCAATCCGCCCTGCTGGCTTGCGCCGCGCTCGGCGCCACCGCTGCAAGTGCGCAATCCTTCCCGGCCAAACCGATCACGCTGGTGGTGCCGTTCGCGCCCGGCGGCGGCCATGACGCCACCGCCCGGATCCTGTCGATACGCCTGTCGGAAAAACTCGGGCAGCAAGTGCTGGTGGTGAACAAGCCGGGCGCGAATGCGATGATTGGCGCCCAGTTCGTCGCCCAGTCAGCGCCGGATGGTTATACGCTGCTGATTGGCTCGCCCGCCGAAACCGTCGTTGCGCCGTACGTCTACAAGTCGATGCAATATGCGCCCCACACCGACCTGGCGCCGGTGACGCTGGCCGCGACCACGCCCATCGCACTTGTCGCCCATCCGTCTTTGGGTGTGTCGAACCTGCAGGAACTGGTTGCGCTGGCCAGGCGCAAGCCCGGCACGCTCAGCTATGGCACGCCCGGCAGCGGCAGCGTGCACCACCTGGCGGTGGAAATGCTGAAGATGCTGACGAAGGTCGACATCCTGCATGTGCCTTACAAGGGCGCAGCGCCTGCCACCAATGACGTGCTGGCCGGGCAGATTCCGCTTGCCAGCGTCGGCATGGCGCCGGTCACACCGCATATTGCCGCCGGCAAGCTCAAGGCACTTAATGCGTTTGACGACAAGCGCCTGCCCTGGGATCCGAATCTGCCGATGGCATCCGAACTGCCCGGTTTGCGCGACGTGGTCGCCGCGCAATGGATGGGCATTTTCGCGCGCGCTGGCACGCCGCCCGCCATCCTCGATAAACTCAATGCCGAATTCGCCGCAGTGGTGAAGACGCCGGCCGTCAGTGAGCAATTGCTGAAGGTGGGCGTGCAAGCGGTGGGCAACAGCCGCAAGGAGTTCAGCGACTTCCTCGACCGCGAAGAGAAAAAATATGCTGGCATCGTCAAGATGACCGGCGTAAGCGCCGACTAGCCGCCGGCTGGCGGCCACAGCACCACAGCACCACAGCACCACAGCACAGGATGAAAACCGCATGAGCGACCGCGACCCGTTTGCCTTCATACCCTTGCCCGCTGACCGCGAGCAGGTGAAACCACGCCAGTCCGGCATGACGATGATGATCGACGATGGCATGCCGCTGGCGAAGACAGCGGATGTGGTCGAACTGGCGGGCCAGTACATCGACCTGGCCAAGATCAAGACTGGCACCGCGCGGCTCTATCCGCGCGCCTTGCTGCAAAAAAAGCTGGGCCTGTACAAGGCGGCGCAGATCCGTCCCTTCATCGGTGGCCAGTTCCACGAATATGTTTTCGCGATGATGGGTGAAGCTGGCCTGCCGCCCTTTTATGAGGAAGCGCTTGCGCTCGGCTTCGAGGCGATCGAGATTTCCGACAATACCGTGCCGCTGACGGATCAACAGCGGCGGAGCCAGATCCGCACTGCGGTTGCGGCTGGCCTGACGGTCTTTGGTGAAGTCGGCTCCAAGGAAAGCCTGAGCAATCCGTCGCTGCTGGTCAGCCAGGCCGGGCTATGCCTTGAAGCCGGCGCCAGCCTGGTGCTGGTGGAAGCCGCGGAACTGGTCGAGCAGGGCCGCCTGCGCCAGGACGTGATCGATTTGCTGGTGCGCTCGCTCGACATGGCACAGGTGATGATCGAGCTGCCGGGGCCGTGGATAGATGGCGTGCACCTGTGCGACATAGAACAGATGAAGAGGCAATTATTCGCAGCGATAGGCCCGAGCCTCAACCTGGCAAATGTGGCGCCGGACACGCTGATCGACACTGAAGCCACGCGCCTGGACCTGGGAACGGCCGGTCCGCGCAAGTCGAAGCCAGGCGCGTAAGCAGTCCGCTGCCAGCGCTAGGGGACGGCGGCCGCGCGGCTGGCGCTTGCGTTGCCTGTGTCTGCGCCTGTGCCTGTGAGCTTCTCACCGAGCAGCAAGGCTGCGCCGCGTTCAGCGATCATGATCGTCGGCGCATTGGTATTGGCTGAGCTCACTTGCGGCATGGCCGAAGCATCGATGACGCGCAGCGAACGCAGCCCGCGCAGCCGCAATTCATTGTCCAGCGGCGCATCCTCGCCACCCATGCGGCAAGTGCAGGACGGATGGAATACCGTGCCGCCCTTGGCGCGCGCAAAGGCTTCGAGCTCGTCGTCACTGGCGGCGCTGGGGCCGGGAAAATATTCATCGCTGACCAGGTCGCGGAATGCCGGCTGGGCATAAATTTCGCGCAGGATTTTCAAGCCCGAGACCAGCACCTTGATGTCATGCGGCGCGCTCAGGTAATTGGTCACGATGCGCGGCGGCTGCAGCGGATCAGCCGATCGCAGGCTGACGCGGCCGTTTGAATCAGGCCGGCATTGCGCCGCCGAAGCTGAAAAACCGGAGAAGCGATGCAGCGGGTCACCCGGACGGTCTACCGAAAGCGGCATCACGTTGAACAGCAAGTCGGCGCGCGCGTCGCGCGCATGTTCGCTGCGGACCATGCCGCCAACCTGCCCGGCGCCCACGGTGAGCGGCCCACGCTGGCCAAACAACCACTGCGCGCCCATTTGCGCCAGCTTGAATGGATTGCGCACATCGTCATTGAGCGACATGCGCTGCTTGAGCCGCACGATGACGCGCGCCTGGTAATGATCCTGCAAGTGGCCGCCAACCTCAGGCGCATGCAGGCGCACCGGCACGCCAGCCGCTTTCAATTCGGCTTCCGGCCCGATGCCGGAAAGATGCAGCACTTGCGGCGTTTGCAGGGCGCCCGCTGCAACGATCACTTCGCCATCGCAGGCTGCGCTATGGATTTGCCCATCCTGCAGCCATTCGACGCCGCTGGCGCGATCGCCTTCGAACAGCAGGCGCGTCACATGCGCGCCGGTGACCACCGTCAGGTTGGGCCGGTGCAGCACAGGAAACAGGAAAGCATCTGCCGCGGAGCAGCGCCAGTGGCCTTTGAGCGTGAGCTGGTAAGGGCCGACGCCATCGTCGCGCGCGCCATTGAAATCGGGATTGCGCGGGTAACCCATTTGCTGCGCCGCCTGCAGCCAGCGCTTGCAATAAGGATGGTCATTGCGCAAATCAGAAACGCCGAGCTCGCCTTCGGTGCCATGCCAGGCGCTGGCTGCGCCGTTGTACTGTTCGGAGCGCAGGAAGTAAGGCAGCACGGCATCGTAATTCCAGCCGCTCGCGCCCAGTTTTTCCCAATCGCTGTAGTCGCCGCGCTGGCCGCGTATGTAGATCAAGCCATTGATGGCGCTCGATCCACCCAACAGCCGCCCGCGCGGCCAGACGATGCGGCGGTTGGCTGTTTCAGGCTGCGGCTCGGTTTCGAATTGCCAGGAAAAGCGGCGGTCGAAAATGCTGCGGAAATAACCGACCGGCAGGCGCAACCAGAAATGCCGGCTGCGTCCACCGGCTTCTATCAGCAGCACCCGAGTCCGGGCGTCGCGCGTGAGCCGGTTGGCCAGCAAACACCCGGCCGAGCCGGCGCCAACGATCACATAGTCGTAACCGGCTTTCATCGCTTGATCTGCTTCATGGCTTCATTTGTCCGGGCATCGTTGTATGTTACTGTTGCTGTCACCTTTGGTCAAAGACCGGGCATAGCGACATGCCCCGAAATCGAAGGTCGGGTTGACCCTACGCTTGCGTTCCCACTCGTTGACACACCACTGCCACGACATGTTCCCCCTGTCGGCCATTGCCTGCCCTGTCTTGCTGCCCGGCGCGCATCTTCAAGCGTGCGCGCGGGTCTCAGCCTTCGCCGTCTTCCCTGCCGATCCGGGCAGCCGCAGCGTGCAGTGCGGCAGGCTCGAAACCAATCCGCATCCATGAACACAACCATCACCGACGACCCGGGCCACGGCTTGCCCGCCATTGGCGCAGCCCTGCATATCGCGCAGGTCGATGCCTTCGTTTTCCGCGCGCCGGTAAAACAGCCGGTGCGCACCGCATTCGGCGTCATGCATGACCGGCCGGCTGTGCTGGTGCGCGTGCGCGACCAGGACGGTATCGAAGGCTGGGGCGAAGTGTGGTGCAACTTCCCCGGCGTGGGCGCGGAACACCGCGCGCGCCTGCTGAAAAGCCTGGTCGCGCCCATGCTGTGCGGCATGCAAGTTGTGCATCCGGCGCAAACCAGCGCCGCCCTGGCGGCACGGCTGGCGATCCTGGCGATACAGTGCGGCGAGCCGGGACCGATTGCCCAGGTCCTGGCCGGCGTCGACCAGGCGCTGTGGGACCTGGCCGCGCGCCGTGCGCAACAACCGCTGTGGCAATTGCTGGCGGGCGGCGCCGCAACGCCGCCCGTCATCGGCGCCTATGCCAGCGGACTGGGGCCTGCAGGCGCGACCGAGGTGGCGCTGGCGCACCGCGAGCAGGGCTATCGCGCTTTCAAGCTCAAGGTCGGCTTCAGGCTGGAAGACGACATTGGCCACCTGCAGGATTTGCGCCGCGCGCTGGGCGACAATGCGCTGCTGATGATCGACGCCAACCAGGGATGGTCGCGCGAACAAGCCTTGCAAGCCTGCCCGCGCCTGGCAGCGGCCGGCTTGCAATGGATAGAAGAGCCGCTGCGCGCGGATGCGGCGCCGCAGGATTGGCTGGCCGTTGCTGGCGCCACCAGCGTGCCGATTGCAGCCGGTGAAAACATCATGGGCATGGATGATTTTGCGCAGGCGATCGCCAGCGGCGCCCTTGGCGTGATGCAGCCCGATGTAGCAAAATGGGGCGGCGTCAGCTGCTGCCTGCAAGTGGCGCGCAAGGCGCTGGCCGGGGGGCTGCGCTACTGTCCGCATTACCTGGGCGCGGGCATTGGCCTGGCAATGTCGGCACACTTGCTGGCCGCGGCCGGCGGTGATGGCTTGCTGGAAGTGGATACCAATCCCAACCCTTTGCGTGAGCTGCTGTGGCCCGACCTTGGCCGCTTGCGCGACGGGCGCCTGGCCCTGGGACTGGAGCCGGGCTTCGGCACGGCGCCGCAACTGGAAGCGCTGGATGCGTATGCGATTGCAGTGGCCGGCTGAAGCTGGCATGCATGGAAAAAAAGAAGTTTATAAAAACAGGAAGTAAAAGATGGAGACACGTCCTATGCACAGTGCAAAGCCGCAAGCCCTGCCCGCCACGGCACGGCCGGCGCCGCTGCGGCGCGCCGGTTCGCGCCTGCTGGTGATGCTGGTGCCCTGGCTGGCGCTGGTTGGCCTTTGGTACCTGGTGAAATATTCGGGCCTGGTGCAGGCGCAATTGCTGCCCACGCCGGCTGCGGTGCTGCGCCAGTTCTGGGTTTCGCTGACCACTGAAAACCTGTGGGTCGACATGCTGCTGTCGACGCGCCGGGTGGCGCTGGGCCTGTTCTTCGGCATGCTGCTGGCGGTGCCGGTGGGCTTCCTGGTTGGCTGGTACCGGCCGATACGCCGCTTTGTCGATCCACTGATCAATTTCTTTCGCGCGCTGCCGCCGATTGCGCTGATTCCGCTAGTGATCGTCTACCTCGGCATTGGTGAAGTGGCGCGCGTGTCGATCCTGTTTTACGCCTCTTTCTTTGCCGCCGTGATCGTGATGTATGAAGGCATGGCGCAGATCAGCCCGATCTATATCCGCGTGGCGCGCACGCTGGGTGCGAGCGACCTTGAGATTTTCTGGAAAGTGATGGTGCCGCTGACGTTGCCGCACATGCTGACCGCATTGCGGGTGGCGCTGGGCGTGTCGTGGGCGACGCTGGTTGCATCCGAACTGGTGGCGGCGCAAAACGGCCTTGGCGCGCGCATCCAGAACGCCTCCAACTTCTTCAACCTGGAAGTGATCTACATGGGCATCATCTGCATCGGCGCGATTGCGCTGTTGATGGACTGGCTGCTGCGCGCCCTGTCGCGCCGGCTGCTGTCGTGGCAAGACCGCATCAACGGCGAGGCTGGGGCATGAGCATGGACAGCATGGGCCGTGACATGGCCGGGAACGCCGGGGACGCGAGCAACGCAGCAGACGCAACGGGACGCCTGGTGTTCGACAATGTCTCGATGAGTTTCGATACGCCCAAAGGCCGCATGCGCGTGGTCGACCAGGTCAGCTTCGACGTCAGGCAGGGGGAATTCGTGGCGCTGGTCGGCCCTTCCGGCTGCGGCAAGACGACGCTGATGAACATGGCGGCCGGCTTCATCAAGCCAAGCGAAGGCCAGGTCCTGCTACATGGCAAGCCGATCGCCGGTCCCGGCCCGGACCGGGGCGTGATCTTCCAGGAATACGGTGTTTTCCCCTGGCTGACGGTGGCGCAGAATGTCGCATTCGGCTTGCGCCTCAAGGCCAACCGGCGCGATGCAAGCGAGCGCGAGCGCATTGTCGAACGCTACCTGCGTTTGATGGGCTTGCTCGATTTTGCCGATGCCTATCCAAAAACGCTGTCAGGCGGCATGCGCCAGCGGCTGGCGATTGCGCGCGCTTATGCGGTGCAGCCGGCTTTCCTTTTCATGGACGAGCCGTTTGGCGCGCTCGATGCGCAAACCCGCAGCGCGATGCAGGACTTGCTGTTGCAGGTTTTGCAGGATGAGGGCAAGACTGTGATGATGATCACGCATTCGGTTGAAGAAGCGATTTACCTTGCCAACCGTGTCGTCGTCATTTCGGCGCGGCCCTCGCGCATCCGCCGCATCATCGATATCGACCTGCCCTTCCCGCGCGAGCAGCGGGTGCACCAGAGCCCGGAATTCGGCCGCCTGCGCAGCGAAATCCATGCGCTGGTGATGGAGGAATATGCAGCCCAGCAAAAGCTCAATGCCGCGGCGCGGGTGGATGCCTGAACCAGCGGCTGCACGGGCAAGGCCCGACAACGATGACAAGCAACAGCAGAAGGCAACCGTAAAAAGCAATGTAAAAAGCATCGGTAAAACGCATCGGTAAAACGCAAGGACAGCAACCGCAAGCACAACAACCGCAGTTCCAACGAACCACAAACGAGGAGAGACAACATGAAACGCCGTGACATGCTGAAAGCCGCCGGCGCCGCCGCCGCGGTGTCTGCGCTGGGTCTGCCATCAGTAGTGCGGGCCCAGGCGCCGCTGCGCGTGGGTTATGTGAATACGCTGGCAGTGAATGCGCAAATGTGGCTGGCTGAATCGCTGGGCTATTTCAAGCGCGAGAAGCTGCCTAACGTGCAGTACACGATGTTCAATACCGGCCCGGAACTGTTCCAGGCGCTGGTGGGCGGCAGCCTCGATGTATTGTCGACTGGCGCCGTGCTGTCCAACTTCCCTGCGCGCGGCCAGGGCAAGGCTTTCCTGATCAACAGCGTGGAATATGCGACGGCCCAATTGTGGGTTCATCCCGACATGGGCATCAACAGCATTGCCGACCTGAAGGGCAAGACGATTGCCACCACCATCGGCACCACGGCCCATGTTTTCCTGCACCGGGCGCTGGGCGCCAACAACCTGAATTCGCTGAAAGACGTGCAAGTGGTGAACCAGCGCATGCCGGACGCCGTCACTGCCTTCATCTCGCGCGCCGTGCCAGCCGTGGCGCTGTGGGTGCCGTTCAACCTGCAGGTGCGCAGCCGCGCGCCGAATGCAAAGATGCTGGTCGATGCGTCGAAATACTATCCACAGGCTGCCATCGTCGGCGGCTGGGCTGCGCGCAATGACTTCTTTGAAAAGCAGCGCCCTACCCTGCAGTCGCTGGCGCGCGCCTGGAGTTCAGCCAATGAATACCTGATCTCCAAGCCCGACGAAGCCGTGGCCTTGATCCAGAAAGAACGCTTCCAGGGCGTGCCGCTGGCTGACCTGCAGGAACAGTACAAGGCATCCAAGCTGTTCCCGACGAAGGAATGGATCAAGATGTACAAGGATGGCACGGTCGGCAAATGGCTGGACCAGGTCACCGACTTCAATGTCGAGATCGGCGCCATGCGCGATCCCTTGAAGGCGGCGACTTACTTCGACGCCACCCTGCTGCCGCAGGCAATGGGCGCATGATGGCGGCCGCGCCCGGCCAGCCGGCAGGCCGGCGCCATATCGTCGTCGATGGCGCCGACAATGTCGCGACCCTGCTCGATACGGAAGAGGGCCTGGCGCTGCTGGCCGGCGGTGCGCCCTGCGCTGCCGGCATACCTTTCGGCCACAAAGTCGCCTTGCGTCCCATCGGCGCTGGCGAAGCGGTCATCAAATACGGCGTGACGATCGGCCGCGCCATCCGGCCGATTGCAGCCGGCGAGCATGTCCACGTCCACAACTGCAGCTGAAAGCGCATTAACCATGGCCCAAGCCTCCCGACCAGCCGCGCCGCGCGCGGCGACGCCATTCTCGTTTGCCGGCTATCGCCGTGCCGACGGCCGCATTGGCGTGCGCAATCATTTGTTGGTGTTGTCGACGCTGGCACTGACCAATCGCCTGGCTGAACTGGCGGCGGACGGCATGCCCGATACGCTGCTGGTGGCCACCGATTTCCAGCGCGGCTTGCGCACGCGCGATGCGCAAATGCAGGAGCGCGTGATCCGCGGCTTGCTGTCCCATCCCAATACCGGCGGCGCGGTCGTATTCGTGCATGATTCACCGGCGCGGCTGCGCCTGGCGACCTGGGCTGCGACGCTGGGCAAGCCGCTGCAAGTGATTGCCTTCATGGAAGGCAGCGGCATGGCCAGTTCAATTGCGCGCGGCGCACGCGCCATTGCGCAAGTGCGCAGCGAAATGGCTGGCGCACCGGATACCGTGGGTGGCCTGGGCGACTTGACGCTGGCGCTGGAATGCGGCGGCTCGGACCCCACCAGCGCGGTCTGCGCGAACCCGGCCATTGGCGGCTTCGTCGACCGCGTGGTCGCGGCGGGGGGACGCGCGATCGTCAGCGAAACCGCGGAATTCATTGGCGCTGAACCAGTCGTGCTGGCGCGCGCGACAACGCCCGAGATTGCACAGCAGGTGGTGCAAGCGATCAGCCGCTGCGAGCAAATGATGGAGGCCGATGGCGAGGATTACCGCGGCGTCAATCCGACCGCGGAAAACATTGCCGGCGGCTTGACCACGCTGATAGAAAAAAGCATGGGCGCGGTTGCCAAATGCGGCTCCTCGCCCATTGCCGGCTGCCTGGACTTTGCTGAAGCGCCGGGCGGCCCCGGCCTTTATTTCATGGATACGCCCTTCTTCAGCCCGGTATCGATCACGGGCATGGTGTGCGCCGGTGCGCAGCTCACGCTGTTTGCAATCGGCGTCTTCAACCCTTCCGGCAATCCGCTGGCGCCAACGGTCAAGGTTTGCGGCAATCCGCAAACCTTGCGCGACTGGCCGGATGTGGTCGATGTCGATGTATCGATGCTGGTGGCGGGCAAGGGCCAGTTGCCGCAGGCGGTAGAAAACCTTGCGACACGGGTGCAGGCGATCTGCAATGGCGAGCAAAGCTGGACGGAACGCTGGCGCGAAGGCCAAGTGCTGGGGATCAGGAGTTTGCCGGCGTTGTAATGGCCGCGGTCTGTACACTGGGCCTGGCGCCCGTGCACACGCGCGTTGACCCCATCTCCACCCTGACCCTCCCCTTGAAAGGGAGGGGATACCGTAGCTTCGACAGACTATGCAGGACGCGCGCCCCAACAAAAAACCAGCTTCAAAACCCCGCCACCGCCCCATCCGAACGCGGATCCGCCGCCCCTTCCAGCAAGCCATCGGCATGTCGCACGATTGCACCTGCATGCCCGACCGTTTCATCGTAGGCCTGCAACACATCAACCTCATGCCCGCGCCGGCGCAATTCATCAATCACGGCGGCAGGGAAGCGGCTCTCCAGCTTCAATGAATCGCTGCTCTGGCCCCAGGTGCGTCCCAGCAGCCAGCGCGGCGCGCTGACCGCGGTTTGCAAGGGCTGGCCGAACACGACATGGCGCGTGAATACTGCGGCCTGGGTTTGCGGCTGGCCATCGCCACCCATCGTGCCGTACACCATCACGCGGCCATCCTTGAGCCGGGCGGCCGCCGGATTCAGGGTATGGAACGGTTTCTTGCCCGGCGCCAGCGCCAGCAGCGCCTTGGGATCAAGGCTGAACGAAGCGCCGCGGTTCTGCCAGTTGATGCCAGTGCGCGGCAGCACGATGCCGCTGCCGAACTCGTGATAAATGCTCTGGATGAAGGAAACGGCCATGCCATTGCGGTCAATCACGCCCATCCAGATCGTGTCGCCCGGGCCGCGTCCCCGGCCCCAGGGCGCGGCGCGAGCAGGGTCGATGCGGCTGGCCAGCGGGTCCAGCGACTGCGCATCCAGCAGGGATTGCGCATCCACGCCCATCGCAGCCGTGTCGGTGACGAAGCGGTCGCGCAAGCCAAAGGCCAGCTTGGTCGCTTCCACCACCAGGTGC
>JAQGMC010000066.1 GCA_028292545.1 Paucimonas sp. | reverse complement strand
GGCGAAGGCGAGGCCCACGCTGCGCCGCGCTTCGAATCTGCCGATGTGAAGTTGATGTCGGATTTGAAGGGGCTGGATGAACATCACCAGCGCCTGGCGCGTGAATTCCTGCGCATGTTGATCCGCTTGGGGCGCGCCACAACCTAGGACGGCCTTGGCTGAGAAACCACCGCACACTGCACGCTGCATGCCGCGTCGGCAGCGCGCGGGCTGGCTTGTGTACCGCGTCGGCAGCGGCAGGCCGGCCGGTGTCGCAAGCCTTGCTCTGCCCCGGCCTGGCAAGCACTGCCGCCGCCGTGCCCTGTGGCGCATGCCAGGAGGGCCGGCCGCAGTCCTGCCGTCAGCCTATACCGGCCAGGTCGCGCGCGAGTCGCGCCAGGTAAGGCAGGCCGGCAATGGCGCGGCTGCCATACCAGGACAGCATCTCGCCATCCACCAGGCTCACTGGAATGCCAAGCTGGCGTTCCAGCGCATCCGCATGCGCTTCGGTGAAACGATAAGGCTCGGTTGACAGCAGCACATGCTCGATCTGGCTGGCCAGTCCGTCCGACCAGGCAAAGCGGGGATAACGATCCGCGCCCGCCAGCGCCACTTGCTGCAAGCCGGCCAGCGCCAGCATGTTGCCGATATAGGTAGAGGGCGCGACTGTCATCCACGGATCCTGCCAGATGCAGTAAAGCACCCGCGCCGGACGCCAGCCAGTGCCCGCCAGAGCCTGGTATTGCTGCTCGAAAGCCTGTTCCAGCGAAGCTGCAGCCGCGCCGGCATTGAAGATACCGCCCAGCAGCCGGTACAAGCCGAGGTTGTCGCGCGGCGTGTTGGGGTGGGTGACGATCACATTGGGTATGAAAGCCGCCAGTTCATCCACCACCGGCTTGTTGTTTTCATCGATATTGACCAGCAGGTGCGTGGGCGCCAGCTTGCGCAGTTTGGCCACGTTCACATCCTTGGTGCCGCCAACCTTGGGCACTGCATCGACCGCGCCGGCCGGATGAATGCAAAAGCCAGTGCGCGCGACGACGCTTGGCCCCAGCCCGAGCGCAAACAGCAATTCAGTGAGGGAGGGCACCAGGCTGGCAATGCGCACGGCTGCACCGGCGGCGACTGGCTGGTGGCACTGGCCAAGCGCATCGGCATGAACGGGAGCGGCTTCTGGTTCGTTTTGCATCGTCGTCAAGGCGGCTGGGTTGCGGCGGGCCTACCGTCCCGGCTTACCCGGCTAGCGGCGCGCGGCAACAGCGTGCGTGCGACTTGCCAGCTGTGCACGCCGGGGCCCTGGTGGCGGCTGACACAGCGCCGCAGCACGCCCGGCTTGCGGTGAAGACCTGGCTTACTTCTTCGCGGCGGCGCCGCCTTCCTTCTCGACCTTGGCTACCAGGTGGCTCAACACCTGCAGCGCAGCGCCATGCAGCACCGGCTCGGGCTGGCTGCCCATCGCGGCGCCAACGATGGAGGGTGAAGTCAGGTATTTGCCACCGACTGCAAGCGTGGGCACGCCGTCGATCTTGTAATCGGCTTGCAATTGCGTGGCGCGGCGCGATTTGGTCTGCACGCCAAAGGAATTGTAAGCATCGAGGAATTTTTTCTTGTCCACGCCATTCTTGACGACAAAGTCGGTGATCGTGGCGTCGGTATTGAGGGCCTGGCGATCGACGTGGATGGCGTTGAATACCTTGCCATGCAGGCGCTCGACTTCGCCCAGCGCTTCCAGCGTGTAATACAGCTTTTGTTGCGGTATGAAGGAATCGCGGAAGGCAACCGGTACCCGCTTGTACACGATGTGCTCGCTATTCTTCTTGACCCAGTCATTCAGGCTCGGCTCGAGCGCGAAGCAATGCGGGCAGGCATACCAGAAGAATTCAGTGACTTCGACTTTTTTGCCCGGCTCGGTCGGCTGCGCCGTATCCAGCACACGGTAATCGGTGCCAGGTTGCGGATTGGCCGGCGTGGCCATCGCGCCCAGGGCCAGCAAGCCCAGGCTGCATGCTGCGACGAATTGCCTGATAAGACGCATGGAGTGTTTTCCTTCTATCGTGTCCGGTGGTTGATCCTGGAACAGGCTGCGAACCGCAGGCTGCGCGGGCCGTGCTTGCTGTTCATCCTAATCTTGTTCCTGTTTGCTTCACTGCGTTTGACGGCGCCGCCCGGTTCGGGCCGGACTGCATCGCCGCGGCATGCAGCGCCTACTTCGGCACCCGCACCACCGCCACATCGACGCCATTGTCGGTCAGCTTGCTGCGCACGCGGTTCATTGCTTCAAGCTGGGCAAAGGGGCCGATACGCACCCGGTACAGCGTGCCATTGTCGCTCTTGCGTTCTGCTATGCCGGCGCCCACACCCATCAGCGCCAGCTTGGCCTTGGTGTTTTCAGCATCGGCTTGCTCCAGGAACGCGCCCGCTTGCAGATAGTAGGTGAATTTTTCATCTGCCGCTGCGCCCGGCTCCTTGCTGCGGCCGTCGATCGTGATCGACTTGTCGACGACCGGCGCCTTGTTCTCGCCGCCTTTCGCGATTGCCTTCGGCGCTTCCCTGGTTGCGCCTTTGGCCGCTTCTTTGGCCGATTCTTTCGCCGATTCTTTATCAGCAGCCGGTTCCTTCGCCGCTGCCCGCGCCGCTTCCTTCGCTTCGCTTGCCGCTTCCGCCGGCTTTTCCTCGGCCGGCTTGGCGGATTGCCGGGCTGCCTCGCGCGCCGCATCCTTGTTGCCGCGCAGGGTGCGGTTGGGGTCGGCCACGGCCGAAGCTGCATCCGGCGCCTTTTCGGGGCGGCCCAGCTTGTTGGTAAAAGGAAGCGGCGTGTTCTTGATCGTGATCGCCACCACGACTGCAATTGACAGGCCAATTACCAGGCCCATGATCAATCCCAGCAGTGTTCCGCCGCCCTGCCTGCTTAGCTGTTTGCTCATGCTTCGTTTCGTTTCCGGAAAAAATCCTGCCAGCCCATGCCAGCGGCCCTACATGCGCGCCGGCGCCGATACGCCGAGCATTGCCAGGCCGTTGCGGATGACTTGCCGTACCGCGAGCAGCAAAGCCAGGCGGGCGCGGCGCGTTGCTTCGTCATCGACCAGTACGCGCTCTGCATTGTAGTAGCTGTGCAGTTCGCCAGCCAGTTCCCGCAGGTAAAAAGCAACCTGGTGCGGACCGAGTTCTTCCAGCGCGCGTTCCAGCGCTTCCGGCCAGGCTGCCAGTTTGCCCAGCAGGACCGCTTCGCGCGGCGACACCAGCGGCGCCAGGTCCACGTTGTCCAGGCTGGCTTCATCCCCGCCCCACTGGGCCAGCACCGAGCAGATGCGCGCATGCGCATACTGCACGTAGTACACCGGGTTTTCATCAGACTGCGCCAGCGCCAGGTCGACGTCGAACACGAACTCGGTGTCGGCCTTGCGTGAAATGAGGAAGAAGCGCACCGCGTCGCGTCCGCGCGTCAGGTCGCGCGGCTCGCCTTCCGGCGACGGGCCCGTGGACCATTCGATCAAGTCGCGCAGCGTGACATAGGAGCCGGCGCGCTTGGAGATTTTCACTTCCTCGCCATTGCGCATCACGGTGACCATCTTGTGCAGCACATAGTCGGGATAGCCCTGCGGTATGCCGGCGCCCGTGGCTTGCAAGCCGGCGCGCACGCGCGCAATCGTGCCGTGATGGTCGCTGCCCTGTACGTTGATGGCGCGCGCATAGCCGCGCTGCCATTTCGTGACGTGGTAAGCCACGTCCGGCACGAAGTAGGTATAGGTGCCGTCGGATTTTTTCATCACCCGGTCCTTGTCGTCGCCATACTCGGTGCTGCGCAGCCACAGCGCGCCATCCTGCTCATAAGTCTTGCCGGCCGCAGCCAGCGCGTCGACCGCGGCTTGCACCCGGCCGTCGCTGTACAACGAAGACTCGAGGTAATAGTTGTCGAAGCGGATGCCGAAGGCGTTCAAGTCCAGGTCTTGCTCGTGGCGCAGGTAGGCAACCGCAAAATGCCGGATCGATTCAAGGTCATTGATGTCAGCGCTGGCAGTGACTGGCGGGCCGTCAGCGGCCGCTACGGTTTTCCCGGCCAGGAAATCATTTGCAATGTCCTGGATGTATTCACCGTTGTAGGCCGATTCTGGCCAGCCTGGCATATCCGGACGCAAGCCGCGCGCCCGCGCCTGGACTGAATTTGCCAGCGTGGCGATTTGCACGCCGGCGTCGTTGTAATAAAACTCGCGCGTCACATCCCAACCCTGGGATTCCAGCAGCGCCGACAACGCATCGCCAAGCGCGCCCTGGCGGCCGTGGCCCACATGCAGCGGGCCGGTCGGGTTGGCCGACACGAATTCGACGATGACTTTCTGGCCGCGCCCCGCCTGGCTGGTGCCAAAGCGCTCGCCCTGCTCGCGCACCGCATGCACCACGGCTTGCCGCGCCGCCGGTGCAATGCGCAGGTTGATGAAGCCGGGGCCGGCGATCTCTGCCGTTTCCACCAGGCCGGCGCGGCGCGGATCGGCCAGCACCGCGGCGACCAGGAGTTGCGCCAGTTCGCGCGGGTTGCGCTTGAGCGGCTTGGCCAGTTGCATCGCGATATTGCATGCCACGTCGCCATGCGCCGGGTCGCGCGGCCGTTCCAGCGTGACCACGGGCGTGAGCCCGCTGCCGGTAACCAGTGGGTCGAGCGCGGACAGGAAAAGATCGGCTATCTGTTGTTTCTGTTGGGCGAGCATGGGAAGGGCCGCGGCGCACAGGCGCCAGCTGATTGCAGGAAAGTGGCGATTATACCGGCGCGGCCCACCAGACTGGCCCGCTTGCGCCCGGCTTCAACCGGGCGTCGCCGCCGGCGCATGGGCCAGCAGGAAGCGCGCAGCGACGAACGCATCCGGATCCCATTCCTGCTGCGCCAGCAGGTCCGGCCCCTGGTAGAGGTAAGTGCCCGCTCTCAGCGCCGGCCCTTTGCCGTCCGGCGCCATGGCGACTTCAATGCGGCGGTACTCCTCCCCCTCGAAGGCATCCAGGCGCGCCAGGTCGGCCGGGCTGAGGTCAAAATAGAGGATGCCCGCGACGCTGGCGCCGGGTCTTGCAACCATGCCCGGATAGTCGCGCCCGTGCAGCGCATGGCGCGAAAAACCCGGGACCGAAGCCGGTTGCGAGCGGTAGCTACCCTGCACCACCAGGCGCCAGACTTCGGGGAACATCAGTGAGCCGTAGGTAAAAACGTGGCTTGTCATCGTTGGCAATCTGCTTACGTGTTGGCTTTTGCGCTTGCTTGCGGCCTTGCTCGCGGCCTTGCTTGCGAGCCGGCTTGGGCATTGCTGCCGGCCGCCGCGACTGCCCGGCAAGCAGGATTGGCGAGCGCCCGCGTCGCTGCCGCCGGCTGTTGTTTAGAATAGGCGCTTTCGCCCACATACTGCCCCATGCGCCACTCTTCCGCCAGCCCTGCCCGGCCAGGCAGCACGCGCCAATATTTTGCCCCGGACCGGCTGGCCAGACTGGACCGCCTGGTGCAGCAGCATATCGACGCTGGCCGCATTCCCGGCGCGGCTTACCTGGTCTGCCATCGCGACCAAGTCGTGCACCAGGCAGTGGCCGGCGTGCAAGACCCGGCCGACGGGCGGCCGCTGCAGGCTGACAGTATCTTCCGCATCTATTCGATGACCAAGCCGGTGGTGTCGGTGGCCATCATGATGCTGGTCGAGCAGGGACTGCTTGCCATCAGCGACCCGGTGTCGCGCTACCTGCCGGCGCTGGCCAGGCTCTCGGTTGGCGTGGAGCAGGTAGCGGGCACAGGTGAAAAAACGCTGGTGCTGGAACCGGCCCGGCGCGAGATCACCGTGCAAGACTTGCTGCGCCATACCTCGGGCCTGACTTACGGCGCCTTTGGCGACAGCCTGGTGCATCGCGCCTACCGCAATTCACCGGTGGAGTCCGGGCGGCGCCTGGATAACCAGCAAATGGTGGAGGCACTGGGCCAATTGCCCCTGGTTGGCCATCCCGGCGAAGTATGGGAATACGGCCGTTCCACCGACGTGCTGGGCGCGCTGGTCGAGCGCATCGGCGGCTTGCCGCTGGATGAATTCCTGGAGCGCCACATCCTGCAGCCGCTGGGCATGCCCGATACCGGTTTCTGGGTGCCGCAAAGCCAGCAGTACCGGATGGCCGAACCCTTTGCCACCGACCCCGGCAGCGGACGCGCCAACAACCTGTTCAACATGACGCGCAAGCCGGCTTTCCTGTCCGCCGGCGGCGGCATGGTATCGACGCTGGCCGACTACCTGCGCTTTTGCCGCATGCTGGCCGGCGGCGGTACGCTCGATGGCCTACGTATCGTCGCACCCCAGACACTGGCGCTGATGACGACCGACCATCTCGAAGGCTTGCCGATCGCGCGCACCGGTCCGGCCTACCTGCCCGGCCAGGGCTATGGCTTCGGCCTCGGATTTGCGGTGCGCACGCATGCCGCTGCGCCAGCGCCCGGCTCGGTCGGCGACTACCAATGGAGCGGCATGGGCGGCACTTATTTCTGGATCGACCCGCAAGAAGACTTGCTTGCGATCTGGATGACACAAGCGCCCGTGTCCAGCGGCTGGTACCGCGAATTCTTTCGCAACATTGTGTACGCCGCCCTGTGAACCACTTGCCCAGGCCTGACATGACCAGCCTCCCGATTCCTGGCACCGCCACCACGTCCCCTGTTTCCCCTGACGGCGACTTCGTTTCCATCGGCGAGATGGTGGCGCAACATGCCGCTCGCGCACCGGACCATGCCGCCCTGCTGGCTGGCGCGCGCCGCATCGACTATGCGGAACTTGACCGCGCAATGGACCAGGTCGCGGCCAGCCTGCAACGCGATGGCGTGCAGCCGCGCCAATGCATCGCTATCTGCGCCGCCGGCTCCATCGAGTATGTCGTCACTTTCCTCGGTGCGCTGCGCGCCGGTGTGACCGTGGCGCCGCTTGCGCCCTCTTCCACGCCGGACAGCCTGGCTGCGATGCTGCGCGACTGCGAAGCGACCCACCTGTTCCTGGATGGCGCAACCGAGGCGCTGCTTGCCGGCGCCCGTGACGTACCCTCGTTTCGCCGCATCTGGCCGGGCGCGGAAGCGGCGAGCGCCAATGCCACGCGCTGGGACGACTGGCTGGAGCACGGGCGCGCGCCACAAAAGGTGCAGGTCGACCCGGCCTGGGCGTTCAATATCATCTATTCATCCGGCACCACCGGCACGCCCAAGGGCATCGTGCAGCCGCATTCCATGCGCTGGGTTCATATCCAGCGCGGCGCCGGCAATGGCTATGGCCCGGATGCGATTGCGATCCTGTCCACGCCGCTGTATTCCAACACCACCCTGGTCAGCCTGTTTCCCGCGATCGGCCTGGGCGGCACGGTCGCGATCATGCCGAAGTTCGACGCCACGGCTTTCCTGGAACTGGCGCAGGAAATCCGCGCCACGCATGCAATGCTGGTGCCGGTGCAGTACCGGCGGCTGATGTCGCATCCTGGCTTCGACAGTTATGACCTGTCTTCTTTCCAGATGAAGTTCAGCACCAGCGCGCCATTCGCCGCGGACTTGAAGGCGGATGTGCTCAAGCGCTGGCCGGGCGGCCTGGCCGAGTATTACGGCATGACAGAAGGCGGCGGCACCTGCATCCTGCGCGCGCATGAGCATCCGGGCAAGCTGCACACCGTAGGCCAGCCAGCGCCCGGCCACGACATCCGCTTGATCGACGAAGACGGGCGCGAAGTCGGTCCCGGCGAAACCGGCGAAGTGGTCGGTCATTCCGGCGCCATGATGAGCGGTTATTTCAAGCAGCACGAAAAAACCGCAGAAGCGGAATGGCATGACTTAAGCGGCAAGCGCTTCATCCGCACTGGCGACCTGGGACGCTTCGATGAAGATGGCTTCCTGACGCTGTTCGACCGCAAGAAAGACATGATCATTTCCGGCGGCTTCAATATCTATCCCACCGACCTGGAAGCCGTGCTGCAACAGCATCCGGCAGTGGCCGAGGCAGCCGTGGTCGGCGTGGCGTCGGAAAAATGGGGCGAGACGCCGGTTGCTTTCGTGGTCGCCGCAGCGGATGGGGATGCGGCTGCCATCATGGCCTGGGCCAATGAAAAGCTGGGCAAGATGCAGCGCCTGGCGGCAGTGCGTATCGTGCCGGCCTTGCCGCGCAGCCCGATCGGCAAGGTGCTCAAGCGCGAATTGCGCGACGGTTTTCGCGAACGGCTGTGACGCCCGAGGCGCCAAGCGGCAGGCGCCAAGCGCCCAGATTCAGGATTGCAGTGGGCTGGCTGCCAGCGGCGGCTTCAAAGGCTGGTCCCAGCGCTGCTCGAAATATTCAGCCGGTGTGACGACTGGCACTTGCAGGCACACGCTCTGGGTTGGCAACACTTGCGACCAGTCTTTTATCAGGGTGCGGTAGCAGTCCCCCACCGGCCGAATGTTGCGCTCCAGGTCGAACAAGCCAAGCGCATTCACATTGCCATTGTCTTCGCGCAGCGTACTGTCCCAATCCACTTGGTCAGTCAGCGAATACCAGGTGAAACCAACGATGGGCACGCCATCATTGCGCACCCGCAGCACGTTCGCCCATTGCTTGCGCAGCCAGTTCACGGCTTCGTCGCCATTTGGCCCCTGCACCAGGTTGGTTTCCGTATGCATCACCGGCAAGCGGTAGCGGTCATAGTACTGGTGCGTGATGACGGCATAACCAAAGATTTCGCCGGATCCAACCGTGCTGCCGTCGGCGCGCACCCGGTGCTCATTGGTCATGTAGTAGTCATTGCCCATGATGCAGTGGTGGCGCAGGTTATTTTTCATGAACCCGCGGTATTCCTCGCGTGTCATGCCATTGTCCATCAGGTATTCATACATGCCTGAATCGACGCGCCGCCCGTAATTCAGATCCAGCGAAAGGAAGCGCCAGGCATTGCGGCTTTCCGCCGGCCCGATCGCGCGTGGATTCTCGGCATGGAAGTATTCGGTCGATTCGCTTTGCACGAACAGCGCGTCTGGCCTTTCCTGCAGAATGGCGCGCA
Organism: Paucimonas sp.; assembly: GCA_028292545.1. Taxonomy (GTDB): domain Bacteria; phylum Pseudomonadota; class Gammaproteobacteria; order Burkholderiales; family Burkholderiaceae_D; genus Lacisediminimonas. The sequence continues at coordinate 17,665 of JAQGMC010000066.1, read as the reverse complement.
TGGCCAGCACATTGGCACGCACCAAGTGCTTGAGTGCAGTGACGAAGCCGCGCTCGCTGGTCATCTGCTCGTTCCACCAGCCGTAAAGGCCAGAGAACACGGCGCAAATGAACATTTCGTTGATCGGCGTGTACAACTGCACCCAAGGAAACCGGCGCGCAAAAGCCAGCGCATAACGGGCGAAATGCTCGGGAAAATCCGGGTTCTGGAAATTGCCTATCCAGTCCGGCACGCCGAAGTGGCACAGGTCCACAATCGGCACCAGGTTGCGGCGCCGGATGTCGTTGAAGGTTTCGTCTGCGAAGGACCAGTCATAACGCTCGGGGCCCAGCAGCGAGGTATGCAAGGGCGGCCCATAGCGCAACACGCGGATGCCGAGTTCTTCCACCAGGTCGAAGTCGCGCCGCCACAAGCGGTAGTGGCCGCACTTTTCCATCTCATCTACCCGCTTGCGACCGCCATGAATGGTCGGAATGCTGTTTTCTATTCCTGTGGCGAAAAGAAAATTCGAAAACACTGCTCCTCCGAGACCAATGGTCGGCACTGGATGGACAGCAGGCTGGAGTTGAAGTTTCCTTTTCGACTCGATGCCGCCGGCAAAGCAGCGCGGCGCGAACGCGCAAAAAAAAAGGGCGGGTCCGAAGACCCGCCCTTTACGCGGCTGCACTAGCCGGCAGTGCTGCCGGCTTGCCGGGCGCTTACGTCTCTTCCTGGAATGCTTCTTCGCGCTTGCTCTTGATTGCAGGCAGCGCCACGATCACCACCAGCAAGCCTGCGGCAACCAGCAGGCCCAGCGACAGCGGACGCGTGAAGAACACTGTGAAGTCGCCACGTGACAGCAGCAGCGAACGACGGAAGTTTTCTTCCATCATCGGCCCCAGCACGAAGCCCAGCAGCAGCGGCGCGCCTTCACAACCCAGCTTGATGAAGACGTAGCCCATCAAGCCAAAGCCGGCCGTCATGAAGACGTCGAAGGTGCTGTTGTTCACCGTGTACACGCCGATGCAGCAGAACGTCAGGATGGCGGGGTACAGGTAGCGGTAGGGAACAGTCAGCAGCTTGACCCACATGCCGATCAGCGGCAGGTTCAGGATCACCAGCATCAGGTTACCCAGCCACATCGAAACGATCAGGCCCCAGAACAGCGTCGGGTTGCTGGTCATGACTTGCGGACCCGGCTGGATATTGTGGATGGTCATTGCACCGACCATCAGCGCCATCACGGCATTGGGCGGAATGCCCAGCGTCAGCAGCGGGATGAACGAGGTTTGCGCAGCGGAATTATTGGCCGACTCGGGAGCGGCCACACCTTCGATCGCGCCCTTGCCGAATTCATGGCTGTACTTCGATACCTTCTTTTCCAGCGAATAGGCGCCGAACGAAGCCAGTGCCGCGCCGCCGCCTGGCAGGATGCCCAGCGCCGAACCAAGGATTGTGCCGCGGATCATCGGGGCGACCATGCGCTTGAAGTCGTCCTTGCTCGGGAACATGTTGGTCACCTTGTTGGTGAACACCTCGCGCTTTTCCTTCTGCTCGAGGTTGGTCATCACTTCAGCAAAACCGAACACGCCCATGGCAACCGCAACGAAGCCGATGCCGTCGGTCAGTTCCGGAATGTTGAACGCATAACGCGACACGCCGGTATTGACGTCGGTGCCGACCAGGCCGCCCAGCAAGCCCAGCACGATCATGCAGATTGCCTTGACCAGCGAGCCGGATGCCAGAACGACAGCGCCGATCAGGCCCAGCACCATCAGCGAGAAGTATTCGGCGGGACCGAATTTGAAGGCGATTTCCGCCAGCGGCGCTGCGAATGCAGCCAGCAGCAGGGTGCCGACGCAACCGGCGAAGAAGGAACCCAGCGCCGCGGTAGACAGGGCCACACCGGCTCGTCCGCGCCGCGCCATCTGGTAGCCGTCGATACAGGTCACGACCGATGAAGTTTCACCCGGCAGGTTGACCAGGATGGCCGTGGTTGAGCCGCCGTATTGCGCGCCGTAGTAAATACCGGCCAGCATGATCAGGCCGCCCAGCGGCGGCAGTGCGTAGGTCGCCGGCAGCAGCATGGCGATCGTGGCGATCGGGCCCAGGCCCGGCAACACGCCAATCAGCGTACCGATGACGGTGCCGATCAGGCAGTACACCAGGTTCATCGGTATGTTGAAGGTCATGCCGAAGATAGAGGTCGGCGCCAGGGCGAGCACAGCGCCGAAGCCCGTGCCCAGGTTTGCGAGTAGAGTTTCCATTTGTGCTCCTTAACCCCTCATGAATACAGGCCAGAGCTGGAACTGCAGCTTGAGCGCATAGACGAATACAAACATGCAAAGCGAAATCAGGATTGCTGAATTGAGCAGTGCGGCTTTCCAGGTATGTTCGTGGCTGGCGTAGCTCGATACCATGATCAGCACCAGCAGCGAACCGATCAGGCCGAGCGGATTGAGCAGCACACCAAACAGGACGATGGCGCCGAGGATCAGCAGCAATACATCCCAAGCGAACTTCTGCACCTTCTCTTCAGTGTTTTTGCTGGACAAGCCACCGACGGCGACAATTGCGCCGAGGATCATCAGCAGTACGCCGAGGACGGTGGGAAAATAACCGGGCCCCATGCGGGCAGCCGTTCCAAATGTATATTGCGTTCCAAAGCCGGCGAAGAAGCCGCCAAGCAGGACAAACATCACCCCTGCCCAGAAGTCCTTCTGATTCTTGATGGTCACCGCCACTCTCCTTTGATCCTCGATTTGCTGGCCATGCTTTTAGCCAAGGCGTGATTTTTAACGAACAACGATTTCCGCGCAATGCCTGTTTTAATGCTGCGTCGCCGCAGATTGCTCTCCAGCGCGTGCTTCAAAACAGGGCAGTGGCAATGCCGTTTCCCGAACAGTTCCGATGTTGCGATGCGACAATAGCATTTCCCGTTCCACTCTCCCTTAAGCAGAATTACTTATTGGACCCCGCGATATTCGCGCAGGGTGCCAGAATCACAAGCCGCAGGGGGCACAATGCCCCTATAATTTTTCCGCCTCATTTTTGCAGCAAGCAGCCGTGTGCCGCGCTTCTCAACCCGGCGCGACGGAAGTCCATGATTCACAAGTCCATGATTCACAACACCCAATAACAAGGAGAGTTCATGCGTACCAGGATGCGAGCAATTGCGGCGGCAGTGGTGTTTGCAGCCACCGCCACCACGGCCACGCTGGCCGTGGCCCAGAACAAGACCCAGGTCCAGTGGCTGGGGCAGTCCACCACCAAGATCACCACGCCGGGCGGCAAAGTGATCGTGATCGATCCCTGGCTGACCAGCAATCCCAAGACGCCGGCGGCCTACAAGAACCTGGAAGCGCTGGGCAAGGTTGACCTGATCCTGGTCACCCACGGCCACTTCGACCACATGGCTGATGCGCCCGCGCTGGCCAAACTGAACAATGCGCCGATCTATGGCCCGGCCGGCTTGATGCAAACCTTTGCCACGCTGGGCCTGGTGCCGGCGGCGCAGGCGGTGCGCTTCGGCAAGGGGGGCACCGTGACGCCGCTGGGGGAAAACATCAAGATCACCCAGACGCATGCGGAACACAGCTCGGAAGTGGCGCACAAGAATGCAGCCACGGGCAAGGATGAAGTGCATGTCGGCGGCGAACCGGCTGGCTTCATCATCGAGCTCGAAAACGGCTTCAAGATTTACCATATGGGCGACACTGGCCTGTTTGGCGACATGAACCTGATCGGCTCGTATTACAAGCCGGACCTGGTCTTGATGCCCATCGGCGGCCACTTCGTGATGTCGCCCAAGGATGCAGCCGTGTCCACCCGTGAAATGCTCAAGCCGAAATACGTGATCCCGATCCATTACGGCACCAGCCCACAATTGAAAGGCACGCCCAAGGAATACACCGACGCGCTGGGCAATAGCCCGACCAAGGTGTACGCAATCGAACCGGGCCAGGCAGTCGAATTCTGATTGCATGGCGGGCATGGCGTTCACTGGCCGGTCGCGATCTTGCGCCCGGCCAGTGCGGGAATCATGCCCGGATGGCCACCGAGGCGGCGGGTCAGGTCGATCGCCGCATCCAGCACCAGGCTTGAAAATGCGCTGACGGTGGCATCGTCAAAACGTGTGCTCGGCCCGGAAACGGCGAGCGCACCGCGCAAAGCGCCACCGGCGCCAAATACCGGCGCGGCAATCGCCGCGATATCCGGCTCCCTCTCCCCAATTGTCACGACCACCGGCGACGCAGGCGCCAGGTGCGGCGGCGTCATCGCCGGGTCAAAAGCAGTCAAGACCCGGCCGGCGGCGCCCTTGTCCAGCGGCAGCAAGTCGCCGGCGCGAACATGGTCACGCAGCGTGCGCGGCGAATCGACCCGGAAAAGGCAAACGCGCACATTCTCTTCGCGCGTGAAAAACGAGGCGCCCTCCAGCGTCTGCTCGACCAGGCTGCGCAATACCGGCAACACATGGTCTTCCAGCCGCATCGACGCCTGGTACAGGCTGCCCCAATGCAGCAGCATCGAACCCAGCTGGTAGCGGCCATCGTCGAGCCGCTGGATGCAATGCGCCTGCGCCAGCGTGCCGATAAGCCGCAGGATCGTGCTCTTGTAGAGGCCAGTGCGCTCGGCAATCTCATGCAGGCTGAGCGCAGCTTCACCAGGCCGGTAGGCATTCAGGATCGCCAGCGCGCGCTCGACCGCGGCAACACCGGTCTGTTTTTCGATTGCGTCGTCCGAAGGCGGCTTGGGCATGGCGGCTGCAAAAAAGTGAAAGCGGGAGGCAGGCGGGCCGGGAGACCGGCGCAGCCGTCGCGTCGAAAGGTCGGCTGGGGAAATTATAGTTGACACCTCAAAGTTCTGCTACATAGAATGCAGTTCTGTTTTAGAAAAACGATTCGGGCACACAACAGAGCGGCCGGCAAGCACGGCGCCAACGGAGATCAGCCTCGACTCGGACTACCACGACGCCAACCCGCCTCAGGAGCTCCGCATGCTAAGAAGAACTTTGGTCCACACCCTTGTGCTGTCCGCCGCCATCGCTAGCGCTGGCGCACTGCCTGCCTTTGCCCAGAACGATTACCCCAACAAACCGATCAAGATCGTCGCCCCCTTCCCACCGGGCGGCGCCACCGACTTGTATGCGCGCTCGGTCGGCGACAGCCTGACCAAGGCCTGGGGCCAGCCAGTCATCGTGGAAAACAAGCCGGGCGCCTCGGGCATGATCGGCGCGGAACTGGCGTCGCGCATGGCGGCCGACGGCTATACGCTGCTGATCGGCGCTGCTTCGCTGCATACCATCCTGCCGCTGTTGAATGAAACGATGGGCAAGACCCAGGCCAACCTGACGCCCGTCACCACGGTCGGCATCAATCCTTCCTATGTCGTGGTGCCGGCCGGGCTGGCGGTAAATACGATCCAGGAACTGGTCGCCATGCTCAAGGCCGGACCGGGCAAATACGGCTATGCGTCCGCCGGTTCGGGCACCTCGCAGCATGTGTTCGTTGAACTGTTCAAGCAAGCCACCGGCACCGACGTATTCCATGTTCCGTACAAGGGCAGCGCGCCGATGGTGACCGACCTGATCGCAGGCCGCGTGGTGATGGGCATCGAACAAGGCCCGGCCGTGCTGCAACACATCAAGGCTGGCCGCTTGAAAGCGCTGGCGGTGACCACGCCGAAACGTTCGATCGCCCTGCCCGACGTGCCCACGGTCGCTGAAACGGTTGCGCCGGGCTTCGATGCCTCCACCTGGTTCGCGGTGTATGCACCGGCGGGCACGCCGCATGACATCGTGGCCAAGCTGGCGGCCGAGATTGGCCGCGGTTTCCAGGCTGCTGAAGTCAGAACCCGCTTGCTCAATGCCGGCGTCGAGCCGGAAACCAGCACGCCCGAAGCGCTGAAAGAGCGCGAGCGGCGCGACACGGCCAAGTGGGGCCGCCTGATCAAGAGCGCCAACATACGGCTTGAGTAAGGCTGGGCCGGGCCACCTACACAGCCCGGCTCCTCATTTCCCTGCCTGACAGTGCCGGCGCCGCGCGCGCCGGCGCGAACCGATTCCGCGGCCTCGTCGCTGCACCCGCACAGGAAGCATCAACCGGATGGACGCCAAGGAAATACAAAGCCAGAGCGAAGCGCGCAACGATTACCTGGAAAAGGTGACGGGCGCAGCGCAATTTGCCAGCGACCTGAGCGTGCCTGGCATGCTGCATGGACGGATCTTGCGCAGCACCGTGCCGCATGGCCGTATCCGCAGCATCGATGTGTCAGCAGCACTGGCGATGCCGGGCGTGGTCGCGATCCTGACCGGCGAGGACCTGGCGCGCCTGCCTGGCGGCAATCCCTACTGGGGCGTGTCGATGCAAGACCGTCCGGTGATTGCAATCGACCGCGTGCGCTATGTCGGCGACCCGATTGCAGCGGTTGCGGCGGTCGATGAATTCAGCGCTGAAGAAGCGCTCGACGCCATCGTCGTCGATATCGAAACCCTGCCCTGCGTGACCGACCTGGCGCAAGCGATGCAAGCCGGCGCGCCGCTGGTGCATGAGCGCATGACGCCGCTGGCCGATTTTTATTTCCGCGGCAAGGCAACGCCGGTGGCCGGCACCAATATTTTCCAGCGCTACGAATACCAGTCCGGCAATCCCGACCAGGCTTTCCAGGATGCGGCGCGCGTGTTCGAGGACACCTTCACTTTTCCGATGGTGTTCCATTACGCGATGGAGCCGCATGTGGTGATTGCCGACTGTCGCCAGGACAGCCTGGAATTGTGGAGCTGCGGCCAGACGCCCACCGCCATCCAGCGCGTCTGTTCCGACTTGTTCGGCATGCCCCTGGCGCAAGTGCGGGTGCACTCGCCTTATGTCGGCGGCGGCTTCGGCGGCAAGGCTTCGGTGAAAATAGACCCGCTGGTGGCGGCATTGTCCTGGAAGGCGCAGCGCCCGGTGCGGGTCTGCCTGTCGATACAGGAATCGATGCTGACTTGCCGCCGGCTGTCGGCTGAAATCACGGTGCGCACCGCCATCGATGCGCAGGGCCAGTTGCTGGCCAAGGCGGTGCGCGTCGTGATGAATGGCGGCGCCTACGCCGACACGGGCTCGGCAGTGGCGATCAAATCGGCGATCCGCGCCATCGGTCCCTACCGCATCCCACACTTGAAACTGGAAGCGCTCGCGGTCTATACCAATACCGTACCGGGCGCAGCTTTCCGCTCCATCGGCGGCCCGCAAGGCGTATGGGCAACCGAGTCGCAAATGGACATCATTGCCGCGGCGCTGGGCCGCGATCCCGGCGAATACCGCCTGGCCAACATGGTGGACAAAGGCGAAACCATCAAGCCCGACTTGCGGCCGCTCGATGTCGACCTGAAAGGCGCGCTGCGCCAGGCAACGCAGGCGATGGATGCGCTGGCTGGCGCCGATACGCCGCAACGCGCGCGCGGCATGGCCGTGGCCGCGACCGACCCCGGCATCATGCCGATCGGCAGCGCCATCGTGCGGCTCAAGGCAGATGGCTCGGTGCGCGTGCTGGCCAACACGGTCGAGATCGGCCAGGGCGCGCGCGGCGTGCAGCGCCTGGTGGCGGCGAAAGAATTGAACCAGCCGATACAGCGCGTCAGCGCTGCAGAACCGGATACGGAACATGCGCCGTATGACTGGGGCACCGGCGCCAGCCGCTCGACCGTGATCACCGGGCTGGCGGTGGAACTGGCTTGCGCCGATATCGTGCAGCAGGTGCAGCAGATGGCGGTCGATGTCCTGGGTGGCGCAGCGGGCGACTACAGCCTGTGTGAAGCCGGCGTCACCGGCCCTGCGGGGCCACTGGCGCTGCGCGAATTGCTGCGCCGTTTCCACGGCATCGACAATGGCGAATTCGTCGGCATCGGCCGCGTCACGCCCAAGACCAGGAAAGGTGACTTTGGCATCGCGCCCCTGTTCTGGGAAACCGCAGCCGGCGTGTGCGAGATCGATGTCGATGAAGGCACGGGTGAAATCCGCCTTGCGCGTTATGTCAGCGCGGCCGATGTCGGGCGCGTCATCAACCGCAAAGCCGCCGAAGGCCAGGATGAAGGCGCGGCTGTCATGGGCCTGGGCCATGCACTGTCGGAACAATATATTTACGAAGATGGCCAGCTGGTCAACGGCACCCTCTTCGACTATCACGTGCCGACGCTGGATGAATCGCCGCAGGAAATGCTGACGCTGCTGATAGAAAGCGGCGACGGGCCCGGTCCGGGCGGCGCGCGCGGCATGGGTGAAGGCGCGATCCTGCCGGTGGCGCCTGCGATTGCCAATGCGCTGGCGCGCCGCTATGGCGTGCGCATCCGTGAATTGCCGCTCACGCCGGAACGTGTCTGGCGCGCGCTGCAGCAAGCAAAAACAGAAGGCAAGCAATGAACTTCAATATCAATGCCGACCTGCCGGCAACGCCGGCACGGCTGTGGGTGCTGTTCTTCGACATACAGCGCGTGGCCAGCCTGATACCCGGCTGCGAAAACGTGCAGGAGCAGTCGCCCCTGGAAACCTATTCCGCCGTGATGAAGCAAAAGATCGGTCCCTTCAAGCTCGAAGTGCCCACTGCCATCCTGGTCGAAAGCCATGTGCCGCAGCAGCAGGTGCGCTTGCGCGCCAATGGCCGCGATAAATTCACCGGCACCACGCTCGAGGTGCAATTGCTGGTTGACCTGGTGCCGCTGTCCGCAGGCGGCACGCGCCTGAATGTCGATGCCGACATGCAGGTCGCCGGCCGGCTGGCCTCGCTCGGTTTTGGCGTGGTGAAGAAAAAAACCGAAGAATTGTTCGCCGAATTCGAGCGCCGCTTGCGGGCCGAGCTGGAGACAGTCTGATGCTGCCGGCACGTTTTGAATTGCACCGGCCGGAATCGCTGCAGCAGGCGCTGGCCCTGCTTGCCACGCTCGGCGACGATGCCACCGCCTATGCCGGCGGCACCGAATTGCTGATTGCGATGAAGGCGCGGGTGCTGCGTTATGCACATGTGGTGGATATCAAGCGCCTGCCGGAACTGCATGGCATCCGGATTGAAGATGGCAGCAAGCTGGTGATTGGCGCGCTGTCGACCCATCACCAGATCGCGCGCGATCCCCTGGTGCTGCAGCACCTACCTTCCTATGCCGAGTTGTCGGACAACATCGCCAACATCCGGGTCCGGGTGGCGGGCACGATTGGTGGCAACCTGTGCTTCGCGGAACCGCATGCCGATCCCCCCGCCTTGCTGTGCGCGCTGGACGCGGTGGTGGTGCTGGCCGGGAAAGATGGCCGGCGCCGGCTGCCGATGGCTGAATTCATCCTGGGTGAATTCACCACCGCGCGCGAAGAGGGCGAATTGATGCAAGCGGTGGAAATTCCATTGCCGGCGCCAGGCAGCCGCTCTGCCTATCGCGCCTTTGGCCAGCTGGAACGGCCAGCGGCCGGCGTGGCTGCAGCCTGCCACGCCACGCCGCAAGGCCTGGCATGGCGCTTCTGGGCTGGCGCGCTCTGTTCGCCGGCCGCGCGGCTGCAGGCGCTGGAGGACAGCTGCCAGGGGTTGCCGGCGCGGGACGTGCCGGCAGTAATCATTGAACACGCGCCAGCCGCCGTTGCCGCGCTCGAGGTGCAGGATGACTTGCACGGTAGCGCCGATTACAAGCGTCATCTCGCCACCGTACTGGCGCTGCGTGCTGCAAAGGCTTGCCTGTCATGAGTAACTATCCCGTAATCGATATCGCGCTGCAGATCAATGGCGCGCCCTGTGCTGTCACTGTCGAGCCGCGTGAATTGCTAGTCGACGTGTTGCGCGGCCAGTTCGGCCTGAGCGGCGTCAAGCGTTCCTGTGACGTTGAAGTCTGCGGCGCCTGCACGGTGCTGGTGGATGGCTTGCCTGTGTCGAGTTGCAGCACGCTGGCAGCAGATGCGGATGGCCGCAGCGTGACCACGATCGAAGGCCTGTGCCAGGACGGCCGGCTGGACCCCATACAGCGCGCCTTCATCGAGCATGGCGCCTTGCAATGCGGATTTTGCACGCCGGGCATGGTGCTGGCGGTCAAGAGCTTGCTGGCGCTGCATCCGCAACCGGATGACGAGCAGATACGCCACTACTTGCGCGGCAATATCTGCCGCTGCACCGGTTACGTAAAAATCATTGAAGCCATCAAGGATGTGGCGGCGCAGCTGGCAGGCGCCACGCCAACAGCGGAAGGAAACGAAAAATGAGTGAACAACATGTGATCATTGCCGGCGGCGGAATGGGTGGCTTGACGGCCGCACTGGCGCTGCTGCGCCGTGGCATCGACGTCGATGTCTACGAACAGGCGCCGCAATTGCGCGAACTTGGCGCCGGCCTCTGGATTTCACCCAACGGCACCCGGGTGCTGCGCGAACTCGGCCTGACGGAAGCCATCGACGCCATCAACCTGGGCGCGCGCGACCGCGTGGTGCGGCTGTGGGACAGCGGCGAGCAATGGTCGGTCTATACGCGCCAGACCGGCAGCGACCATAACCTGTTGATGGTGATGCGCTCCGAATTGCACCGGGTGCTGGTGGAAGCCGTGCAGGCGATCAAGCCTGGTGCGATCCATCTCGATGCGCGCGTCGCCGGCTTCACGCAAGACGAGCAATCGGTGCAGGTGCAATTCGAAGATGGCCGCGTTGCATCCGGCACCGCGCTGGTGGGCGCCGATGGCTTGCATTCGAAAGTGCGCGCCGCTGCATTCGGTCCTTCCCCGGGCCGCTTCACCAATGCGATTGCCTGGCGCGGGCTGGTGCCGGTGCAGCGGCTGGCGCCGCATCACCGTGAGCCGGTGGCATCCACCTGGCTCGGGTCGACCGCGCACGTGACCAGCTATCCGGTGCGGCGCGGCGAGCAGGAATACGTGAGCTTTTCCGGCCAGGCGGAAAGCAGCAAGTGGACGGTGGAATCCTGGTCGGAACAAGGCTCGATCGCTGAATGCCTGCAGGATTTCCAGGGCTGGCACCAGGACATCATCGACCTGGTCGAAAACGCAGAAACGCTCTACAAGTGGGGCCTGTTCGTGCGCGACACGCTGCCCAACTGGAGCAATGGCCGGGTCACGCTGATGGGCGACGCTTGCCATCCGATGGTGCCTTACCTGGGCCAGGGCGTGAACATGGCAATAGAAGACGCGTGCGTGCTGGCGCGTGCCCTGGCCGGAGGCAGCGCGCAGGATACGCAAGCTGCCCTGCAGCGCTATTCAGGCGCCCGCGCCGAACGCGGCGCCTTGACCGTGCAGCGATCGCTGGGCATGCAGTATGTGTTCCACAACCCCAAGCTGGGCAATCCGGAAACCGCGATCGGCTATGTGAACGAGAACTGGAGCCCGGCCAAAATGAAGGAGCGCTACGACTGGCTCTTTTCCTACGACGCCAATACCGTGGCGATCTGATCCGGGCCACTGAAAAAGCAGACAAAAGGTCAAACATGGGCAATCAGGCTCGTCCCTGGGACGACATCATTCCGCAAGAAGAACAGGAAATCTATCGCCTGGCTGGCTTTGGCCGCCCGAGCGGCCTGGGCACGCGCCCGGCGCTGCTGGTGATCGATGTGCAGTACCGCACGATAGGCTCGCATCCAATGCCGATACGGGAAGCCCTGGCGCAATACCCGACCAGCTGCGGCGAAGTCGGCTGGCAGGCAGTGGCGCATATTGCGCGCCTGGTGGCGCGCTTTCGCGAACTGGGCTTGCCGATCATCTATCCGCATGTTGCGCCCAAGGCCAGCCACGACCGTGGCCAGTTCGCCGACAAGGTGCCGGGGGTGATGGACATACCCGCCGCGGGTTATGAATTCGTGCGTGAAGTGGCGCCGGTGCCGGGCGACATTTGCATACCCAAGCATCATGCCAGCGCATTTTTCGGCACCTCGCTGGCCAGCTACCTGGTCAGCCTGAAAGTCGATTCCCTGGTCATGACAGGCTGCACCACCAGCGGCTGCGTGCGCGGCACGGTGGTCGATGCCTGCTCACTCAATTACAAGACGGTCGTGCCGCAAGATGCGGTGTACGACCGCTCGGCCACGTCGCACAAAGTCAACCTGTTCGACATGGCCAGCAAATATGCGGATGTCATGTCGACCACTGAATTGCTGGCCCGGCTGCAGGAACAGGCTGGCGCAGCGCGCGGATAAGGAGACAGGCAATGGCTGGACCAGCACTGTTCCGCGGCTACGACCGCGCCGCGCTCGACCGCGAATATGACAACCGGACCAAGGTGCCCGGCTTCGACTTCGCCGGTTTCCTGCGCGACTGCGATGCCCAGAGCCAGGCTGCAAGGGCGCGCCATGATTGCGTGCTGGACCTGGCTTACGGCCCGGGTGCGGCAGAAAAGCTCGACATCTTCCGCGCCGCCGTGCCCAACGCGCCGGTGCACGTGTTCTTCCACGGCGGCTACTGGCGCATGCTGGACAAGCGCGACTTCAGCTATGTGGCAGACGGCATCGTGCCGCACGGGGTCACGCTGGTGGTGGTCAACTATGCGTTGATGCCGGCGGTGACGATGGCTGAACTGGTGGCGCAATGCCGGCGCGCGCTGCAATGGATCGATGCCAATATCGGGCAGTATGGCGGCGACGCGTCGCGGGTTTCACTCTCGGGCCACTCCGCCGGCGGCCACCTGGTGGCGATGATGCTGGCCAGCGCGGCGGTGCCGCCCATGGTGCATGCCTGCGCCATCAGCGGCATTTTCGAACTCGAACCGATCCGGCATTGCTTCTTGAACGATACCCTGGGGTTGCAGCCGGCCGATGTGGAACAGAACAGCCCGCGCTGGCTGCCCCGCCAGCACTGGTGCCCGCTGACGATTGCCGTGGGCGAACGCGAAGGCGATGAATACCTGCGCCAGTCACGCGATTTCGGCGTCGCATGGAGCGGCGAGCGCGGCATTGCGCGCGTGGTGGTGATGCCCGGCATCGACCATTTTTCGATCCGGGCCCAGTTGGGTGACCCGGCCAGCGCCATGGTTGCCATGGCGCTGGGCCATTAGAACGACAAGGAGACCAGATGGCAGCCACAGTCGCATTACTGAACGCCTGGAAGCAGTTGCTGACGCTATGCAAGCTCAGCCCGCAGGAAAGCGTGGTCATCCTGGTTGGCGACGAGTCGCATCCCGACCATGTCGCCAGCGCGAAAATGGCGGTGACGGAACTCGGCGCGCGCGGCATGACGCTGCAACTGGGGGAAGCGCCGCAAGTGCGCATGGCGGGCGAATCGACGGCGTATTACGCGCCCACCGCGCTCACCGGCAACCTGCCGGCGCTGGAAGCGATGAAGCGCTGCAACCTGGTGATTGACCTGATGGGCATGTACCGCGGTTCGGAGCAGGAAGAAATCCTGGCGGCCGGCGCGCGCATCATCCTGGTCAAGGAGCCGCCGGAAGTCTTCATGCGCTTGTTGCCGACCGAGGAAGACCGCAAACGGGTGCTGGCTGCCGGCGAAATCATGGCGCGCGCCAAAACCATGCGCGTGACTTCGCGCCACGGCAGCGACATGACCGTGCGCTTTGGCCAGTATGCAGTGCTGGAGCAATACGGTTTCGCCGATGCGCCGGGGCGCTGGGATCATTGCCCAAGCGCCTTCATCGCCAGGTGGCCGGATGAACTGTCGGCCGAAGGCACGATCGTACTTGCGCCCGGCGACACCATCCTGCCCTTCAAGTCTTATGTGCAGACGCCGATCAGGCTCACCATCAGCCAGGGCGCGATACGCAAGATTGAAGGCGGCCTGGACGCGCGCTACCTGCGCGACTACATGGCGATGTTCAACGACCCCGAAGGCTATGCCGTGTCGCACCTGGGCTGGGGCTTGCACCGCAAGGCGCACTGGACTGCGCTTGGCATGTATGACAAGCGCCAGACCAATGCGATGGATGCGCGCTCGTTCTGGGGTTCATTCATGTTTTCCACCGGCCCCAATGCCGAAGGCGGCGGCAGCCGCCACACGCCCTGCCACCTCGACATTCCAATGCTGGACTGCAGCGTGAATGTAGATGGCGTGGATGTGGTCATCGACGGCGAAGTCGTCGCCGGGTGAGCACGGCCGGATTGCGCGCGACCTTGTCCGGAGCGCAGGCGGCTCGCTTGCGCATCGCGATCTATGCGCTCCTGATTGCCGCCTTCATCTTGCTGCGGGTATTCCGGGTTCAAGCCGCCGCCCCTGCCCTGTCGATCCTGACGATTGCCGCCATCCTGGTATCACTGCCAGCGCTGTCGCGCATCGCGCGGCTACTGTCGCTGATCTTCCTGGCCAGCGGCACCGCCATGTTGATGGCGACTGGCGTGACGCTGTCCGGCTATGTTGGCGCCTATGGCCAGATGGCGCACCTGGTGGCCCTGTTCTGCCTGGTGCCGCTGCTGGCGCTGCCAGTGCGCCTGGGTGGTTATGGCGAAGCGATCTCGACTGTTTTACGCGGCCGGCTGGCCAACGTGTCGCGCCTGAACATGCTGGTCACGCTGCTCGCCTATGCCTGCGGCTCTTTCATGACGATGGCGGCGATACCGATCATGTTCACCAGCATGAAACCGGTGGTGGATACCACGCCGCTGCAAGACCGGCTGCGCTTCATGGCCAGCTCAGTCACTGCCAACCATTTGCTGTCCATGCTGTGGTCGCCCGTGTCTGGCGTGCTGGCTGCGATCCTGACTGGCTTGCGCGTCGGCTGGTTCGAAATCATCGGCATCATGCTTCCGCTGTCAGTGCTTGCGCTGCTGGCCAACTGGCTACTGTTCCAGCTGATGGAACCCGGCAGCACCCAAGCGCTGCCGCCCGCGGCCGGGCTTCCTGGGGGACAGCAACTCACGCAGGCGCGCCAGCGCCTGCTGCAACTGGCGGGCGTGATCCTGCTGCTGGTGGCCGTGATGGTCGGGCTGGAACAATGGTTGCGACTGGGGTTGGTCACCGTGGTGGTGCTGGCGACGATACCGTTCACCCTGGCCTGGAGCATTGCCATCGGCCGCGGCCGGCCCTTCGTTTCCGCAGCGCTGACGGACCTGGGCTTGCGCTTGCCACGCATGGCGGAAATCTTTGCAATCTTCCTGTGTGGCGGCTTTTTCGCCAGCGCGCTGAACATGTCGGGCTATGTGCACCAGGCCAATGAAGGCTTGCTGGCGCTGCGCCAGGTGCTGGGCGCCGGGCCCTTCCTGATGGCCCTGCCCTTCGCGACCCTGGCCGCTTCGCTGCTGGGCATGCATCCGCTGGTGGCGATTGCGGTGCTGGCTGAATCCCTGCAGCCGGATGTGCTGGGCATTCCTGCGCCGCAGCTGGCCATCGTGCTGACCGGCAGTGCCTTGCTGACCTACATGATGGGACCCTTCAGCGGCACGCTGGCCATGGTGAGCAGCATCACCAATGTATCGACCTGGCGCCTGGCCCGGTGGAACCTGCCCTTCGCCCTGGCCTATACCGCCTGCCTGCTGCTGGCGATCGGCTTCATGCAACTGGCAGGAACCGGCGCACGCTGATCGCGCCCGGGCTATGATGGCGCGAGCGCGAAGCAAGTTTCCCGCGCACAGATAAATACAAGCCGCACCACAGGTGCGCGAAGCGCCACAGGAGACCAGCATGCATTCCCGCCCCAAGCGGCAAGTTGCCGCCGCCTTGCTGTTGCTGCCCTCGCGGTTGCTGCCCGCGCTGTTGCTGTCCTTGGCGGGCTTGCCAGCCGCCGTGTCGGCCCAGCCTGCCGCAGATCCCGCGCATTATCCAAACCGGGCCGTCAAAATCGTGGTGCCGTTTGCAGCCGGCGGGCCGGCCGACCTGTATGCCCGTTTCCTGGCGCAGCGCCTGCAGGACAGCTTGCGCCAGAATTTCGTGGTCGAAAACAAGCCTGGCGGCGGATCCCTGATCGGCACTGACCAGGTCGCCAAGAGCCCGGCGGATGGTTATACGCTGCTGTTGATGTCCAACACGCATACGGTGAATGAATCGCTGTTTGCGACCAAGCCCTATGCGTTGTGGCGCGACTTTGCACCGGTTGCGCCCATCAATTATTCCGACCTGGTGCTGGTGGCCCGGCCCAACCTGCCGGCAGCCGGCTTGCCCGACTTGCTGCGCCAGGCGCGCGCCAACCCGGGCAAGCTGAGCTACGCATCTTCCGGGCCCGGCACGCCGTATCACATGGCGGGCGAATTGTTCAAGGCCACGGCCGCCGTGTCGATCCTGCATATTCCCTACAAAGGTAGCTCGGGCGCGCGCGCCGATGTGCTGGGTGGGCAGGTCGATTTGATGTTCGACGCGGTGCCGACGATGGCGGAATTCATCCGTAGCGGCAAGGTCAAAGGCTTGGCGACCACCGGTCGCAGCCGTTCGGCGGTGCTGCCGGACCTGCCCACCGTTGCCGAAGCCGGCGTTGCCGGTTACGAAGCCGTGATCTGGCTCGGCTTGCTGGCGCCGCGCGATACGCCGCAAGCCATCATCGAGCGGCTCAACAGTGAGGTCACGCGCATCACGGCAGACCCTGAAGTGGCGAAAACCTGGGCCCGCCAGGGCGCGACGCCGCTAAAGATGTCGCCAGTCGAATTCCAGCGCTTTATTGCCGACGACATTGCGAAATGGGCGCGCATCGTCAAGATTTCCGGGGCCAAGCCGGACCAGTGACAGCAAACCAGTGACAGCAAGGCAGGCACGCGTCGCCTTGCTCCAACCTACCTGCGAAAGAACATGCAAAGCAAGCTACATGTATTGAGCGGCGGCGCCGCGAAGGCTGTCGTGCAAGGCCTGGAACAACAGTTTGCGCAAGCCAACGGGGCCGGCATCAGCGGCACTTATGGCGCAGTCGGCGCCATGCGCGACTTGCTGCTGGCTGGCCAGGCTTGCGACGTGGTGATCCTGAGCGCCGCCCTGGTGGATGAACTTGCCGCCAGCGGCCATGTGATGCCCGACACTATCGCGCCGCTGGGGCGCGTGAAAACAGCCATCGCAGTGCCGGATGTGGCGCCGCAACCCGATGTGGGCGATGCCGGCGGCTTGAGGCAAGCCTTGCTGGCGGCAACGGCAATCTATTTCCCCGATCCCGAACGCGCCACCGCCGGCATCCACTTCGCCAATGTGCTGCGCCGCCTCGGCATCCATGACCAGGTTGCGCCAGCCTTGCGGCCGTTTCCGAATGGCGCGACTGCCATGGCGCAGATGGCGGCCAGCGGCGATGCGGCTGCCATCGGCTGCACCCAGGTGACTGAAATCCTGTACACGCCGGGCGTGCGCTTGGTCGCGCCCTTGCCGCAGGAATTCGAATTGGCGACGCTATACAGCGCCGCAGTCGTGCGCACTGCAGCTAACCCGCAAGCCGCGCGCATGCTGGTGGCCATGATGGGCGCGGCCGATTCGCTGGCCTTGCGCCGCCAGGGCGGCTTCGAAGCCTGAGCGCGGCGGGCGCGGGTCATAGACTGCATTCTCAGCCTGCAGTCACAGCCTGCAGTCACAGCCTGGATTCACAGCCCGCATTCACAACCTGCATCCATTTGCCAGGTCGCCCGACGCTGGCCGTTTCACCGTGGTGCTGGCTGGCGCCGGCTTCGCACCCATGCTTTCTACCCATTCTTCGAGCGCGACGAAGTCGGCGCGGTAACACGGAAGGATGGGACGCAGCAGGGTCGGGAATACATCGTAAAGCTGGTCAACATGGTTGCCGCCTTCGACCAGGTAGTAGCGATGTAACGCCGACTGGCCCGCCTTGCGGATCAG
>JAQGMC010000041.1 GCA_028292545.1 Paucimonas sp. | reverse complement strand
TGCAGCGTGGTCGGGGGCATTTAGCCCGGCCCCGGCGCAGTGGCCGATCCTGGCGCAGCTTGCAGGTCGAAGCCGCGCCCGGGGCGGTTATTCAGCACCAGGCCATAGGACAGCACGATGCCCGAGCCGAAGCGCGGGAAGGAATTGCTGTGCACGATGACGACGGCATTGCCTTCATCATCAGCCGCAGTGACCAGCGACGTGCCCTGGTCGCGCGCCTCGCGGCCGGCAGCACGGGCGGCGGCGCGCATGTCAGCCACCACCGCTGCCTGTTCTTCATTCGTTTCCCGCAGGCGCAGTAAAACATCGCCCAGCAAGCCGCCGTGGGTTGGCGCCGGCGTTGCGAACAGGCGCACGCCCGGTTCCAGGTCTGTCACGCGCGGCTCCAGCACACGCGCCGGTCGCACTTGCAAATCTTCTTCCGTCAGGAAGCCGCCACGCTCGCGCAATTCGCGCACCAGTTGCGCGCCGGCCTGGCCATGCCAGAGCTGGCCACCGGTGCGGGCAAATTCCTCCAGCAAGGCGCCAAGGCCCGGCAGGTGCAAGGCGTCGCCCACCTTCGGATCTGGCTGCTTCAGGTAGACGCAATCCGGGCTCCATTTCTGCAGCAGTTCGCGCGACTCCGGCAGGTAGGAAAGGCTGGTGCGGGTCCACCACACGCCTTCGCGGGCGGCGCGCACGCCTGGCTGCACCAGTTGCGACAGTGGCAGGCGCGCCTGTTGATGCAACGTCGCATAGCCATCCGGTGCGCCGGGTATGCCAACCGATTTTGGCCCCAACTTTTCCAGCGTATTGGTGGCCAGGCTGGCAGCGCCGGGACCAACCGAAAACAGCGCCTGGAGCGGGCCACCCCGGACCCGGAACAGCGCGATCACGTCGCCGCCCAGGCCGCATTTCATGGGCAAGGCCACGGTTTCGACAAAGCAGGCAGCCAGGGCTGCATCGAAGGCATTGCCGCCCTGGGCGAACGCCTGCATGCCCGCCGCGGCTGATTGCGCCAGCGCGCCTGTCACGGCGCGGCGGCCGCGCGCGGTGCAGACTTCCTGCAGCCGGTCGAGCGCACTCACAGCTTGATCCCGGTGAATTTCAACTGCGTCATTTCCTCGATCGCATACTTCACGCCTTCGCGACCGATGCCGCTTTGCTTCATGCCGCCAAACGGATACATGTCGAGCCGGAAGCGGCTGGCTTCATTGACCCAGAGCGAGCCGACTTCAAACTCTTCCGAAAAGCGGAAAGCCGACGCCAGGCTTTTCGTGAACACCGCGCCCTGCAAGCCAAACGGCGAATCGTTGGCCAGTTCCAGCGCCTCGTCGATGCCGGCGGCCGGCATCACCAGCGCCAGCGGGCCGAATACTTCGTCGGTCCACAGCTTGGCGTGGCGCGGCACATTGGTCAGGATGCCGGGCGAGACGGTTGCGCCTTCGCATTTCGGTTGCAGCGCGCAGCTTGCGCCCTTTTCCAGCGCATCGGCCACCATGCCCATCACGCGTTGCGCGGATTGCGCCGACACCATCGGGCCGACATCAGTCGTGGCATCGTTCGCCGGGCCGACTTTCAGCTTGGCGGCGGCTGCGACGAACAAGTCGGTGAAGCGTTCCACCACTGCCTGCTCAACGATGACACGTTGCGCCGAAATGCATTGCTGGCCGCTGGCTTCAAAAGCGGCGGCGGCGATCTTGCTGGCGGCATCTGCCAGGTCGGCATCGGCCAGCACGATATTGGCTGCATTCGAGCCGAGTTCGGAAACGAATTTCTTGTTGCCGGCATGGCGCAGCAAGACTTCGCCGCCGGCGGTGCCGCCGGTGAAGCTGACTGCGCGCACCAGCGGATGGCCGACCAGGGCCAGCGCCGCTTTCTTGTCGCCGGTGACGACATTGAACAAGCCTTGCGGCAAGCCGGCTTTCACCAGTTCCTGCGCCAGCAAAAGCGCAGCGCGGGTGCCAGCGGGCGCCGGCTTGGCCACCACCGCATTGCCCGCAGCCAGCGCTGGCGCCAGCTTTTGCACCAGCAGGTTGATCGGCGCGTTAAAGGGCGTGATGGCGGCCACCACGCCATACGGCACATGGCGCGTGAACCCGAAATGCCCGGCGCCGGCGGCAGCGGCGTCGACCGGCACCACTTCGCCCGCCAGTTGCTGCACGGCGGCCGCACAGGCGCGGGCGAATTGCGCGCCGCGCCCGGCTTCGAATTTGCAGGCGCGCATGGGCTTGCCCACATCGGCGCAAATCAGTTCGGCCAGTGCGGCGGCATTGGCTTCGAGCACTTGCGCCAGCAGGTTCAGCCATTCAGTGCGCTGCGCCAGCGTGGAACGCTTGTGCCGGTTGAATGCAGCCTGGGACGACTGCACGGCGGCATCGACCACGGCGGCATCGCTTTCTTCAATCTCGTACACCTGCCGGCCCTGTTGCGGCTCGGTGAAGGCAAAGGCTTCGCTGCCTGCGGCGGCAGCTGCGTCATTGATCCATGCGGTGAGGCGATTCATCGTCATCCTTGTCCTGTTCTTGCAGTGGCTTGCCTGTGGGTCTTCGGTCAGGGCAAGGCGCGATCAGCGCGCAGCCCGGCGCATGCGTTCCACATGCATGTTAGCCAGGAAAGGCGTGAGCGGATGCGCGCCCATTGCGACAAAAGCCGGGAAGTCCATCTTGACCAGGGCTTCGCGCTGTTCCGGCGTGACCTGGTAGCGGTCGGCAAAGGCTTGCGGGTTGGCGTGATAAGCCTCACGCGCATTCGCATCGTGCGCAATCGCATGCAAGGCCGCAGTGACCTGCACCAGTTCCGGACGGATGTTGGGATAGTGCGGCGTGGCTTCGGCCGCTGGCGGCGTCCACCAGCCCAGCGATGCGTAGTTGTGGTGCCAGCTCGGGTTCATCACCATCACGTCGGGCTTGCGGTCGCCCAGGGCGCCGGCAGCCATGCCCCAGCAGCGCAGTTCGATATTGCCGGTGTCGTCGAGCTGGTTGGCGGTGTAGCCGATCAGGGATTTAAGCGAGCCATCGCGCATCCGGTCCAGCACGCTATTGTCGAAAGCCAGTTCCGGATTGGAATAACGGTCAGTGCCAGGAAAATGCGACATGCCGCCCGAGGCGCACACCACGGTGCGCAAGCCGAGCTTGGTGACGGCATTGGCCAGCGCATTGCCGAACGCATAGCAACGCTCGATCGTGGGCTGCGGCGGCAGGTAGGCGTTCACATAGATCGGCAGCACCAGGTCGTCCGGGCCGACACCCATGTGGGTGAGCGGAATGCCGAGCGCGTAATCGATTTCCGCGGTGCTGGTGAAAGCCGGGTCAAAGCCATTGCGATACATCTCGCGCACGATTTCAAATGAAATGTCGCTCGGTATCTTGTGCTTGAAGGTCTTGCCAGCGAAAGTGCCGCTGGCTTCGCCGCCGGTATGCAGCGTGAAAGGCGGCGCGCAATTATGAAAGAACTGCTGCGCATGGTCGTTGGCAATCATGATCCACAGGTCTGGCTTCAGCGCACGCAACTGGCGCCCGATTTCCGCGCCAACATCCTCGACCGCCTTGATGGTCTCGGCCGACTCGGTGTCCGGACGGGTAAAGAATTGGGGGGCATGCGGCAGCATGGCGCCGCCCAGCACTGTGGTCTTGTTCATCATGTTCTCCGCTTTACTGAAGCTGTCTTTCATTTCTTGTTGCTTGTTGCTTGTTCGCTTGGCCGGCCCGGCTCAGGCGTCCTGGTCCTTGGCCGGCATCGTGTCAGCCACAGCCTTGATGGAACGCACGATGCCCTGGTAACCCGTGCAGCGGCACAGGTTGCCGCTCATGTCGCAGCGGATCGTCTTTTCATCGATACAGCCTTTGCGCGTCAACAGGTCCCAGGAACTGACCAGCATGCCGGGCGTGCAAAAGCCGCATTGCAAGCCGTGCTCCTCATGGAAGGATGCTTTCAGCTTCTGCATCAGACCATCTTCCTTCATGCCTTCCAGCGTGGTGATCTGCGCACCGTCCAGGGTCGCGGCCAGCGCGATGCAAGAACGGGCCGGTGCGCCATCGATCAATATGGTGCAGGCGCCGCAGACGCCATGCTCGCAACCGAGGTGGATGGACGTCAGGCGCAGCTGTTCGCGCAAGAAGTCTGCCAGGTGGGTGCGCGGCTCGACGTCGCCAGTGAATGTTTCGCCGTTCACGGTCAGCGTGATCCGTTTGCTCATTTTTTCCTCAAGTCTTCAATGGCACGACAAGTAGCCGTGCGGTGCAGCAGGATTTTTGCCGGGCTGAATTCACGGCCAGCGTCGCGCAATTCGCGCTCCACAATGTCCGCCAGCGCAGCGCCGGTGGTACCGGCCAGCATGGCTTGCGCCGCCTGTCCAAGCACCAGCGGCGCGCCATCCACGGCGCCAAGCACAACCCGCGCCTCCCCGCCATCGGCCAGCGCCAGCGCGAACGAATCCGCATATTCGCCAGTCTTGCGCATCACCTTGTAATAACCCCAGCGCGCCGTCGGCGCCAGCTTGGGCACTTCCACGGCCACCAGCAATTCATTTTCAGCCAGCGCCGTCATGTAGGGGCCGAGCACGAACTCTTCGATCGGCAATACGCGCCGGCCTTCGCTGCTGGCCAGGTGGATGCGCGCTTGCAGCAGCGTGCAAACGGTAAGCCAGTCGGCAGCCGGATCGGCCAGCGCCAGCGCGCCACCGATGGTGCCGCGGTTGCGCACCGCGCGGTAGGCAATCTGCCCGGCCGCATGCTGCATCAAGCCATTGCTGCAATCGGCCAGCTTGCCATCCTCGAATTCGGCATGCTTGAGCATGGCGCCATAGATGAGGCTGGCGCCGGTGTCGCTGCTTGCTTTCAATTCGACGATGCGCGACAGGTCGACCAGGGTATCGGCCGGCGCCAGGCGCAGGTTCAGCATCGGCACCAGCGATTGGCCGCCGGCCAGCGCGCGCGCCATGCCCGCGCCCTGGGCCAGCACCTGCAGCGCCTGCTCCAGGCTTGGCGTTTGTTCAAGTTCGAATTTTGCCGCTTTCATCAGTTGTTCCCCTTCGCTTGCGCAGCGGCGATCGCGCTCAGCATGCGATCCGGCGTCAGCGGCGTTTCCGATACTTCCACGCCCATGTGGCGCAGCGCGTCATTGACGGCATTGACCACTACCGCCGGCGGCGCAATTGCGCCACCCTCACCCATGCCCTTGATGCCGAAGCGGGTATGTGGCGACGGCGTTTCCATGTGCAGCACTTTCACATCCGGCACTTCGGTCGGGCCAGGCAGGATGTAATCGAGGAAGGTCGAGGCCATCGGCTGGCCGTATTCGTCATACGGGATTTCTTCATACAGCGCCGTGCCCAGGCCCTGGGCTACGCCGCCCACCACCTGCGCTTCGACGATCATCGGGTTGACCATGGTGCCGCAGTCGTGGCAAACCACATATTCAAGCACCTCGATCATGCCGGTGCCGGTGTCCACCGCCACCACGCAGGCATGCGTGGCATAGGAGAAGGCGCCGCTGCTGCGGCCCGGCTGGTAGACCGCGCTGACTTCGAGCGCCGGGTCTTCGCCGGGGGGCAGGCGTTCCGGATGCAGGTAGGCGGCTTCCGCCACCGCGGCCAGCGTGATGCGCTTGTCGCCAGAAACCGCATGGTTGTCATGCAAGGCCACGGCTTCAGGCGGCACGCCCATCATGTGGCCGGCGATGCGGCGGATTTTTTCCGCCAACTTGGTGCAGGCTGCGGAAACGGCGCCGCCTGCCATCGTCATGCTGCGCGAAGCGAAGGTGCCCATGCCGTAGGGCGAGACCGAACTGTCGCCGTGGCGCACGGTGACGCACTCGACCGGTATGCCCAGCTCCTCATGCGCGACTTGCGCGAGCGTCGTTTCCAGGCCCTGGCCATGGTTCTGTATGCCCACCAGCAGAATGAGTTGGCCATCGGGCGTGAAGCGCGCCTGCGCCGGTTCGAAACCGAACACCACTGGCAAGCCGCGTGCCACCCATTCGGCAGTGCCGTGGGCTGATTGCTCGGTATAGCTGGCCACGCCCAGGCCGATCAGGCGGCCGTCCGCTTCCGGCGTTTGCTGGCGTTGGCGCACTGCCGGGGCATTGATGCCTTCCAGCGCGCGGCGCGCGCATTCCGGATAATCGCCGCTGTCGTAATGCTTGTGCGTCGGCGCGGTGTAAGGCATGGCCGATGCGGGGATCATGTTTTCCAGGCGCACGTCTTCCGGATTGCGGTTGACTGCGCGCGCCACGGCGTCGATCAGGGTTTCGATGGCGAAGCAGGCGCCGGTGCGGCCCACGCCACGGTAGGGACCGAGCGGTGACTTGTTGGTGCAGACCGTGATGGCATGGCCGTGATAAACCTGGACATCGTAAGGACCGGTCAGCACGCCGCAAGACATGCCGGCTTCCATGCCTGCAGTCCAGGGCCACACCGAATAAGCGCCGGCGTCGACCATGACTTCGGCTTCAATGCCGAGCACGCGGCCATTGCTGTCGGCATAGGCCGTCAAGTCATAACGGTGTTCGCGCGCATGCGGCGACGCCACCAGGTGTTCGCGCCGGTCTTCTATCCAGCGCACCGGCTTGCCCAGCTTCATCGCCAGCGCGGCGATGGCCAGTTCTTCCGGGTTGAAATTGTTCTTGATGCCGAAACCGCCGCCCACATCTGGCGCAATCACGCGCAACTTGCTCTCGGCCAAGCCCAGTGCCTGCGACAGGATGGTGCGGATCACATGCGGGAACTGGGTCGAGCTGTACACCACCAGTTCATCCATGCGGCGGTCGTAATAAGCCAGCACGCCGCGGCCTTCCAGCGACACGCCGGCATGGCGCGACATGCGCAGCTTTTTCTTGACCGTGACTGCGGCCGCCTTGCGCACCGCTTCCAGGTCGCCGGTCTGGATGCGCGATTCCACATACAGGTTGCTGTCCCAGTGTTCGTGGATGCGCGGCGCGTCCGGCGCAAGCGCCGCTTCCATGTCGGTCACGCAGGGCAGTTCGTCATAGTCGACCAGGCATTCCTGGGCAATGTCTTCGGCTTCGGCGCGGGTCTTGGCCACGCACATGGCCAGGATGTCGCCAACGAAGCGGACCTTGTCCTTCACCAGCGCGTGATAGTCGGATTTATTGAAATTGGGCGCTGCGCTGAAAGCCGTGATCGGCTTGATCCAGTCGAAATCGGCAGCCGTGAACACCGCGCCGCGGCGGTTTTCCGGCACTTCGATGCCGCGGATGTTTGCATGCGCAACGGCGCTGCGCAGGAAGTGCACGTCCAGCGTGCCGGGTATGTCGAGGTCGGCCAGGTATTCGCCTTGGCCATCGAGCAAGCGCCGGTCTTCGCGACGCTTGACCGACGCGCCGACGCCCTGCGGGCGGTCGGTCAGGGTCTTATGTACTTTGGTATCCAAATTCGCACCATGTAAGGTCGGGCACCAGCGAAAATGTGGTGGGCCCGGGTTTCGGTGAGCAGTCAAAACCTGTCTCTTTCGATCCAAAGGCTTGAAACAGATCAACTGTATGCGTTATATCGTATACGATTACGCAAAGAGTGAGAACAATTTAATTGAAATTCGCCCTACAAACCGCTAATCGCACATTGCTTTACCCAGTCCCATCGGAAAGCATCGGCACTGGCGGAATGGAGTTCAAATGGCATCAATGAACATGACGCGGGCAGTCTATCGCGCGCCCATACATGAACAGATACTGGTCCAGCTGCGGCAAGACATCATCCGCAACCGCTGGAAGCCGGGCGAGCGCCTGCCCGAGCCAGAGTTGTGTGAGGAATTCAATGTGTCGCGCACGCCCATGCGCGACGCCCTGAAGTTGCTGGAAGCTGAAGGCTTGATCGAATTGCGCCCGCATGTGGGCGCGGTCGTGACCCAGCCCGGCCTGCCCGACCTGGAAGAAAAGATGCAGGTGATGTCTGCGCTGGAACAGGCCGCCGCGGCGCTGGTCGCTGCCCGCCAGCCGGCTGGCGTCATCGGCGAATTGCGTCGCCTGCATACTGAAATGGGACAAGCCGCCGGCTTGAAAGACATGGCGCGCTACTACCAGTTGAATGATGATTTCCACCGCGTCATCGTCGAAGGCTCGGGCAACAAGACGCTGGCGCAGGTACATGAAAACATCATGTGGCATGTGTTTCGCGCCCGCCATATGGCCAACGAGCATGAGCCGCTGGTGCATTCCGCATCCGAGCATCACGAAGCGATCATGCGCGCGATCGCCGAGGGACGCGGCGAAGACGCCGCCCAGGCAATGCGGATGCATCTTGACGATGTGTCGGGCGTGATGACCCGCTCGCGCGAGCGCGGCGGCCGCTAACGCCGCCTGCCGGGCACCCGGCGCGGCACTGCCGCATGCTGCCCCCGTCTGCGGCAAGGCCGTCCAGCTGCCCTGCTGCCGCATGCCCGGCGTGGCGCAGCCGCCTGCCCTGCCCCTCCTGCCACCTGCCCTCGGTGGCGCAGCCCCTGCCTGACCGTGCTGCCGAACCCTCCTGCCTGAGCCCCCGGCCTGGCGCAGCCGCCTGCCTTGCCTGCCTGCCGTAACCGTCGCCCAACCGGCGCCGCTGCGCGCGCTTGCCAGCCGCAACGGCCTGCTTGCTCCAGTCAACAGCCCCCGGACATCAGTTCCAAATTGACAGCCCCGGAAATTCCTTATATTTTCAATTAGTCAGTATGCTGAGTGTTGGCATCACTCTTGCATCTGCGATTGCCGACTATCATCCACGACCGGGAGCCACCACATGTCACTTGCCAAAGCCTTGCTTGGCGCAGTCCTTTCCAGCCTCGCCCTGGGCCTTGCCCAGCCTGCGGCTGCGCAAAACCTCGACAAGCTGAAAGTCCGGCTCGACTGGACCCCCTGGGGCGTGCAGGCGCCCTTCCACCTCGCGATGCAAAAAGGCTGGTTCAAGCAAGCCGGCCTGGACGTCAACCTGGAAGACGGCAATGGCTCGGTCACCACGGTGCAATTGGTTGGCTCCAGCGACCAGTTCGACGTTGGCCACGCGGCCCTGGCATCAATGATGATTGCACGCGACAAGGGCTTGCCGGTGAAGGCGGTGGCCGTGTTTGCGCGCCTGTCGGATGTAGGCCTGCTGGTGCCGCAAGGCGGCGGCATGAAGGGACCGAAGGATTTGAAGGGCAAGAAGATCGCCTACACCACCGGTTCCCTGGAAGCGCCCTTCATCGATGCCTTCCTCGCCGCCGGCGGCCTGAAGCGCAGTGACGTCGAGCTGGTCAGCGTGGACGCTGCCGGCAAGGCCGCCACCTATGCCGCCGGCCGCACCGACGCCGCTTTCTCGACCATCCCCTTCTTCCTCCCGGTCGTATCGGCCACGCGCGCCTCGGACGGCATCAAGTTTTCGGATTACGGACTCAACATGCCCAGCTTCGGCCTGTTCGCATCCGAAGACAAATTGAAGGCGCGCGGCGACGCCATCATGCGCTTTGCCAGCGTCACGGCCGGCGCCTGGCAGTACATCTTCGACGGCCACCAGGATGAGGCCGTCGATGCGATCGTGGCCCAGCGCCCGCAATCCAAGCTCGACAAGAAAGTGTTGCGCGGACAGATCGATGCGTTGAAGAGCCATTTCAATTCGCCTAACTCGGCCGGCCAGCCGATCGGCGTGCCGATGCTGGCGGACTGGTCCGAAGCCGTCAAGACTTTGACCGCAGCCCAGTTGATCAAGGCGGGCGCCGATCCGAAGCAGTATTTCGAACCCAACATGGTCCGCCCGGACGTGTTCAAGAAGCTGAAATAAACATGGCTCAAGCCGCAGTCAGCGCACGCAATGTGCGCAAGCAATACACCGGCGAAGGCGGGGTGCTGGCGCTGGACGATGTCTCCATTGACGTCGCGCCGGGCGAGTTCGTCAGCATCCTCGGCCCGAGCGGCTGCGGCAAAAGCACTTTCCTGCGCTGCGTTGCCGGCCTGGAAACTGCCAGCGCCGGCCAGTTGCTGGTGCAGGGAAAACCGGTGCAGGGGCCGCCCGACAATATTGGCATGGTGTTCCAGCGCGACGCGCTGCTGGAATGGCGCACGGTTGAAAAGAACGTGATGCTGCCGATTGAATTCAAGAAGAAAAAACTGGCGGATTACCGCGCCAAGATGGCGGCGCTGTTAAAGCTGACTGGCTTGTCGGACTTCGGCCGCAGCTATCCAGCGCAACTGTCGGGCGGCATGCGCCAGCGCGCCGCGATCTGCCGCGCGCTGATTGACGACCCGGCGCTGCTGCTGATGGACGAACCCTTTGGCGCGCTCGATGCCTTGACGCGGGACCAGATGAATGTGGAGCTGCAACGCATCTGGATGGAAATCGGCAATACGGTACTGTTCGTCACCCACGGCATTGCCGAAGCGGTTTTCCTGGCCGACCGCGTGGTCGTGTTTTCACCGCGCCCGGGGCGCATCGCCGAAGTGCTGGAAATCGACCTGCCGCGGCCGCGCAAGTTGTCGGTGCGCGAGACGCCCGAATTCGGGCAGTATTGCCGCCGCATCCGCGAACTGTTTGAAGAGATGGGCTTGATCGACGAGGGTGGCCACTGATGAAGCAGTTCTATCGCCACGGGCGCCAGGGCCTGATTGCCCTCACGTCCTTCATTGTCGTGCTGCTGGCCTGGGAAGTGCTGGTGCAGGTGCTGAAGGTGCGCCCCATCATGCTGCCCCCGCCCTCGGCCATTTTCAAGGAATTACTGTCCGAGCCGACCTGGTATGCCGGCCATGCCTGGTACACCTTGCTGACCACGATGGCGGGCTTCCTGCTGTCGGTGGTGCTGGGCGTGGCGATTGCCATGCTGCTGGTGGGTTCGCGCTGGTTTGAAAGCGCTGTCTATCCGCTGATCATTGCGCTCAACAGCGTGCCCAAAGTGGCGATTGCGCCGCTGTTCGTGATCTGGATGGGCACGGGCGCCGAACCCAAGATCGCCATCGCTTTCCTGATCGCCGTCTTTGCCATCATCGTCGACACGGTGCACGGCTTGCGTTCCGTGCCGCCCGACATCCTGGACATGGGCCGGGTGTTGAAAGGGTCGACGCTGGATTTCTTTTTCAAGGTGCGCCTGCCGTGCGCGCTGCCTTCGATCCTGACCGGCATGAAGGTCGCCATTTCGCTGGCGCTGGTGGGCGCCATCGTCGGCGAATTCGTGTCGTCGCAGCGCGGGCTGGGCTATGTGATCATGAGCGCGCAAGGCACTTTCGACACCGCCCGCGTGTTTGCCGCCATGTTCCTGCTGTCGCTGATGGGCATCGTGCTGTTCGGCGCGCTGGAGTGGGTGGAAAAGCGCGCTAC
>JAQGMC010000028.1 GCA_028292545.1 Paucimonas sp. | reverse complement strand
AGCTCGCGGTCGTAAAAGGCCTGGTACACGGCGTCGGTGGTCATCACCAGCGACAGCGGCAGGTAACCACCGCTGATGCCCTTGGACAGGCACAGGAAATCGGGCCAGATGCCGGCTTGCTCGCAAGCGAAGAAACTGCCGCTGCGCCCACAACCGACTGCGATTTCATCTGCGATCAGGTGCACCTGGTATTGGTCGCACAGGCGCCGCAAGGCGCGCAGGTAAGCCGGGTCATGCATGACCATGCCAGCTGCGCACTGCACCAGGGGTTCGACGATGACGGCGGCAATCGAGCCTGCGCGTTCGGCCAGCAATCTTTCCAGCGCGGCTGCAGCCCGGCGGGCAACATCGGCCGCGGTTTCGCCGGGCTGGGCCCGGCGCGCATCCGGTGATTCCACTACATGCGCCGGGCGCAGCAAGGGACCATAGGCAGCGCGAAACAGCGGGACATCGGTCACGCCCAGCGCGCCCACCGTTTCGCCGTGATAACTGCCTTGCAGGCAAATGAATTCGCTCTTGCCAGCCTTTCCGGCGTTGCGCCAGGCATGGAAACTCATCTTCAGCGCAATCTCGACTGCCGATGCGCCATCGGAAGCATAGAAACAATGTCCCAGCGCCTGTCCGGTCAGGGCCGCCAGGCGCTCAGATAATTCGACCACAGGTTCATGCGTGAAACCGGCCAGCATCGCATGTTCGAGCCGCCCCAACTGGTCGACCAGGGCTGCGTTGATGCGCGGGTTGGCATGCCCGAACAGGTTGACCCACCAGGAACTGATGGCGTCCAGGTAACGCCGTCCTTGATGGTCGTAGAGCCAGGCGCCCTGGCCGCGCGCCAGCGCCACCAGCGGCAGGTTTTCGTGATGCTGCATCTGGGTGCAGGGATGCCAGACGCTGGCGAGGCTGCGTGACACCCAATCGGCCGTCGAGGCTGGATTCAATCAAGGCTCCAGGTGAAATGCGGTCCGCGGCGGCTGCTCAGGCCAGCCAGCGCGGCTTGCGTTTGTCGAGGAAGGATTGCACGCCCTCGCGTCCATCGGCAGAGGCCCGGATGTCGGCAATGCGCCCGACCGTGTCGGCGACCAGCGCATCGTCGATGGCCTGGCCTGCCACATCGCGCACCAGGCGCTTGGCGGCGGCAATCGCTTCCGGGCTGGCTGCCAGCAGGGCTTGCACGATGCCATCCAGCGTCGAATCCAGTGCGTCGGCCGCCACCACTTCATGTGCCAGGCCAAGCTGCAGTGCCTGCTGCGCCGGTATCCGTTCGGCCGTCAGGAAATAGCGCCGTGCCGCAGTGGCGCCCATTGCCCGCAGGACGTAGGGCGAGATTGTCGCAGGAATCAAGCCGATTTTGACTTCCGAGAGACAAAAGTGGGCGGTGTCCGCCACCACAGCAATATCGCATGCCGCAACCAACCCCATGCCGCCGGCATAGACGTCGCCCTGTACCCGCGCCACCACCGGTTTTGGGCACAAGTCGATGATGCGCATCATGTCGGCCAGCAAGCCGGCGTCAGCCAGGTTTTCATCCCGGCTGTAAAGCGCCATCTTTTTCATCCAGTTCAAATCGGCGCCGGCGCAAAATGCCCGGCCGTTGGCGGCCAGCACGATCACCCTGATGGCGGGATCCGCGCCCAGCTTGCGGAAGGCGGCGCTGATTTCGGCAATCGTGGTTTCGTTGAAGGCATTGCGCACCTCGGGACGGTTCAGCGTCACGCTTGCCACTGCGCCCGCAGTGGCCACGGTAATGGTCTGGTAGCCTGCGCCGGGTTGGTTCATGTTGATGTCCTTGTCATGGCGTTGGAATGGCCGGCATGCCGGCTTACATGCGGAACAGGCCGAAGCGGGTGTCGCCGATGGGCGCATTCAGCGCCGCCGACAACCCTAGCGCCAGCACGCGGCGCGTATCGGCAGGATCGATGACGCCATCGTCCCACAGCCGGGCGCTGGCGTAATACGGATGTCCCTGGTGTTCATACTGGTCAAGAATCGGCTGGCGGAAAGCCTGTTCCTCTTCCGCACTCCAGTTGCCGCCGCGCCCCTCGATGCCATCGCGGCGCACAGTGGCCAGCACGCTGGCAGCCTGCTCGCCGCCCATCACTGAAATCCGGGCATTGGGCCACATCCACAGGAAGCGCGGCGCAAAAGCGCGGCCGCACATGCCGTAATTGCCGGCGCCGAAACTGCCGCCGATGATGACGGTGAATTTCGGTACGGCCGCGGTTGCCACCGCCGTCACCATCTTGGCGCCGTTGCGGGCAATGCCTTCATTTTCATACTTGCGGCCGACCATGAAGCCCGTGATGTTTTGCAGGAAGACCAGCGGTATCTTGCGCTGGCAGCACAGCTCGATGAAGTGCGCTCCCTTCAAGGCAGATTCGGAAAACAGGATGCCATTGTTGGCGATGATTCCCACCGGCATGCCGAGCAAATGCGCAAAACCGCAGACCAGGGTGGTGCCGTAGCGGGCCTTGAATTCATCGAAGGCGCTGGCGTCGGTGATGCGCGCAATCACTTCCCGCACATCGAAGGGTTTGCGGGTGTCGGTCGGTATCACGCCATAGAGTTCACTGGCTGCATATTTCGGCTCCACCGACGGGCGCAGCACCAGTTCATGCTTCTTGACTGCGTTCAGGTTGCCGACGATGCGCCGCGCCAGCGCAAGCGCATGCAAGTCATCTTGCGCCAGGTGGTCGACCACGCCCGACAGGCGGGTGTGCACATCGCCACCACCCAGGTCTTCGGCCGACACCACTTCGCCAGTGGCGGCTTTCACCAGCGGCGGACCGCCGAGGAAAATCGTGCCCTGGTTCTTGACGATGATCGATTCATCGCTCATCGCCGGCACATAGGCGCCGCCAGCGGTGCAGGAACCCATGACCACGCCGATCTGCGGTATGCCTTGGGCCGACATAGTGGCCTGGTTGTAAAAGATGCGGCCGAAGTGGTCGCGGTCGGCAAACACGTCATCCTGGTTTGGCAGGTTTGCGCCACCACTATCGACCAGGTAAATGCAGGGCAGCCGGTTCTGTTCGGCGATTTCCTGCGCCCGCAAATGCTTCTTCACCGTGATCGGATAATAAGTGCCGCCCTTCACGGTTGCGTCATTGCACACGATTACGCACTCGCGGCCGGCGACGCGGCCTATGCCGGTGATGATGCCGCCGCAAGGCGCTTCATTGCGGTACATGTCAAAGCCAGCCAGTTGCGAGAATTCCAGGAAGGGCGTGCCCTGGTCCAGCAGTGCCTGGATGCGCTCGCGCGGCAACAGCTTGCCGCGACCGGTGTGCTTGTTGCGCGCATCGTCGCCGCCGCCCAGCGCAATTTGCGCCACTTTCTGGCGCAAATCGTCCACCAGCGCCTGCATGGCGGCGGCATTGGCCTGGAACTCGTCGCTGCGCGGGTTGAGCCTGCTTTCAATCGTCATCATTTTGCTGGGTTCCGTGCTGTGCCTGGCTTCTCGTTCGATGCTGCTTGCTGCTGGCTGGCGTGCGTCTTTCCGGCGCCGGGGAAGCTGCCATCCACATACCACCAGCGTCCCTGTTCACGCACGAAATTGCTGGCTTCATGCAGGCGCTGCCCGCGTCCTGCTATCCGGTAGCGCGCCACGAATTCAACCAGCGCACGCTCTCCTTGCGGCACATGGCGCCTGACTTCCAGGCCCAGCCATTTCGTGTTTTCCTGCAGCAGCGGCGGCTGCGGCCGGGTCGAGGCATGCCAGGTCGCCAGCAGATAATCTTCACGCCCCTGCACATAGGCGCTGTAACGCGAACGCATCAGTTTTTCGGCATCCGGCGCGGGCAAGCCATCCTCGACATAGCGGGCGCAGCAGGCGCCATAGTCGCCGCCACCGCAGGGACAGGGCTGGGCGCGGCTGCTCAAGCCTTGCCCGCCGGCGCTGCTTGCGCACGCTGTTGGCTGGACAGGAAATCTTCAACCTGCCCGAAGCGGTCAAAGCCCCACCACGGCTCGCCATCGACAATCAGGAATGGCGCGCCGCAAACGCCGCGCTGCATCGCTTCATCGGTGCCGGCTTTCAATTCGGCGCGCACAGCGGCGCTGTCGAGTCCGGCCGCAACTTGCTGTGCATCGAGACCGGTTGCAACCGCAACTTTGACCACGCTTTCGGGCGCGCTGATGTCAAGGTTGTCGACGAAATAAGCGCGGAACAGCGCCTTGGCCAGCGCGATTGCCTGCGCATCGCCGTGGCTGGCGCGCGTCCACAGCATGGCGCGCGCCGCGGCTTGGGTTGGTATCGGGAACGGGTCGGGCAGGTTGAAATCGATGCCGTGCAGCCGTGCGGTGCGCTTGAAATCATGGCGCGCATAATCGCCCTTGATCGGCACCGCCGTCAGCGGCGCGGCGCCGGTGCTGCGGAACACGACACCAAGAAGAATCGGCCGCCACTGCACTTTCCTGCCATGCCGGGCTGCCAGGGCATCGACCTGGGTCGATGCGAAATAGGCGTAGGGCGAGGAAAAATCGAAAAAGAATTCAATGTCGGCTGCCATGCCGTCTCCTGTTTTCATCACTACTGTTGTTCTTGGCTGCTCACCTGCTGCTCACCTGCTGCTTACCTGCTGCTTATCCGCTGCCAGCGGCCGCATTTCCCGCCGCAGGTCGCAGGCGCTACCTTGCCTTCATGCCAGCGCGCGCGCAATCAGCATCTTCTGAATGTCACTCGTGCCTTCATAGATCTGGCATACGCGCACGTCGCGGTAAATGCGCTCGACCGGGAAATCATTCACATAGCCATAACCGCCGTGGACCTGGATTGCAGCCGAACAGACTTGTTCCGCCATTTCACTGGCAAACAATTTCGCCATGGCCGCTTCCTTCAGGCACAGGCGGCCCGCATCCTTCAGGCTCGCGGCATGCCAGATCATCTGGCGCGCAACCTCGATTTGGGTGGCCATCTCGGCCAGCCGGAATTCAATCGCCTGGTGGCCGATCAGGGGGCGGCCGAAACTGCTGCGCTCCTTTGCGTACCGCAGCGCGGCTTCGAAAGCGGCGCGCGCCATGCCTACCGCTTGGGCTGCAATGCCGATGCGCCCACCCTCCAGGCCGGACAAGGCGATCTTGTAACCCTGGCCTTCTTCGCCGATCAGGTTGGCGGCCGGTATGCGGCATTGGTCGAACAGGATTTGCGCCGTGTCGGATGAGCGCTGCCCCATCTTTTCTTCCAGCCGCGCAACCACATAGCCGGGCGTGTCTGTCGGCACCCAGAACGCGCTGATGCCGCGCTTGCCGGCTGCCTTGTCAGTCACGGCCATGACGATGGCCACATCCGCATTCTTGCCGCTGGTGGTGAACTGCTTCACGCCATTGAGCACGTAGTGGTCGCCATCGCGGGTGGCGCTGGTGCGCAGGTTGGAAGCCTCGCTGCCGGCATGCGGCTCGGTCAGGCAAAACGCGCCCAGCAGCTTGCCGCTGGCCAGCGGCCGCAACCATTGCTCCTGCTGCGCCGGGCTGCAGAACTGCATGCCGATGCTGCACACCGGGCAATTGTTGACCGAGACGATGGTCGAGGTGCCGCCGTCGCCGGCAGCAATTTCCTCCAGCACCAGTGCCAGCGACAGGTAATCCAGGCCCGCGCCGCCAGCCTCTTCCGGCACCGCCACGCCCAGGGCGCCCAGCCGCGCCAGGCCATCCAGCGCTTCACGCGGGAACACGTGCTCTCGATCCCAGCGGGCTGCATGCGGCGTTACCTGCTCGCGCACAAAGTCGCGCACGGCATCGCGGATCATTTCGTGTTGTTCAGTCAGCAGCATGGGATATCCGGAGCAGGTGTAAGGCTTACCAGGGCAAGAGGTTGCCCTGGTAATTCACGAAACTGCCAGTGTCGCCCAGTGTCAGGCGTCCCAGCACGTCGAGCATGCCCGCTACGCTGTGCTCGGCCGTAAGGGTGGCTTGCGGCCCGCCCATGTCGGTTTGCACCCAGCCCGGCGAAATTGCGACCAGGGTGGCGCGCGGATAACTGACGGCAGCGGCACGCACCGCCATGTTCAGGGCTGCCTTGGATGCGCGGTACAGCCAGCCCTCGCTGGTCTGTACATCGGCGATGCTGCCCAGGCCGCTGCTGATGCAGGCAAAGCGCCCGCCTGCGGCTTCCACCATGGGCGCAAAGACGGCGATTGCCTGCATTGCGCCCAGCACATTGGCATGCATGACCTGGTCGAAATCGGCCGCCACCGGCATTTGGCTGGCATCCACCCGCGGCCCATAAACGCCGGCCGAATAAATGACCAGGTCCAGTTCCGAGCCATCCATTTGCCAGGCCAGCGCTGCCAGCTGGTCGGGCTGGGTCACGTCCAGCCGGTAGGCTGTCGCGCCCATTGCCTTCAATTCGTCCAGCGCGGCATCGCTGCGCCCGGTGGCGCTGACTTGCCAGCCGGCGGCCAGGAGTTGCCGCACCAGTTCGCGGCCCAGGCCGCGCGATGCGCCGATAACCAGTGCGTTTGCCATACCGGTTTACAGCAACTCGATGGCCATTGCCGTCGCTTCGCCGCCGCCGATGCAAAGCGCCGCCACGCCGCGCTTGCCGCCAGTCTTTTTCAGCGCGCCCATCAGCGTGACCAGGATGCGCGCACCGGAAGCGCCAATCGGATGGCCGAGTGCGCAGGCGCCACCGTGGATATTGATTTTTTCATGCGGGATCTTGTGCTCGACCATGGCTGCCATCGCGACCGCGGCAAACGCTTCATTGACTTCGAACAGGTCGACTTCGGCCGTGGTCCAGCCCACTTTCTTGTACAGCTTGTCGATTGCGCCGACCGGCGCGGTCGTGAACCAGTTCGGTTCCTGCGAATGGCGGCTGTGGCCGAGTATGCGCGCCAGCGGCTTGCAGCCGAGTTTCTTCGCGGTCGATTCGCGCATCAGCACCAGGGCTGCGGCGCCATCGTTGATCGAGGAAGACGAAGCGGCGGTGATGGTGCCATCCTTCTTGAAGGCGGGCTTCAGGGTTGGAATCTTGTCGAGCCTGGCCTTCAGCGGGCCTTCATCCTTGTCGATGACGACATCGCCAGCGCGGCCCTTGACCGTGACTGGCGCGATTTCCCATTTGAACGAGCCGTCGGCAGTTGCGGCTTGCGCCCGCTTCACGGATTCCATTGCGAAATTGTCTTGCGCTTCGCGGCTGAACTGGTACTTGGCTGCGCATTCCTCGCCGAAGGTACCCATCGAGCGGCCCGCTTCATAGGCATCTTCCAGGCCGTCGAGCATCATGTGGTCATACATCATCGCGTGGCCGATGCGGTAACCGCCGCGCGCCTTTGGAACCAGGTAGGGCGCATTCGTCATCGACTCCATGCCGCCGGACACGACCACATCATTGGTGCCCACCAGCAGCGAATCATAGGCATACATCGTCGCCTGCATCGCCGAGCCGCACATCTTGGACAAGGTCACGGCGCCGGCCGAAGTCGGCAAGCCAGCCTTGATTGCAGCCTGGCGCGCCGGCGCCTGTCCCTGGCCCGCCATCAGGCAGTTGCCGAAGATGACATCCTGCACCTGGTTCGGCTCCAGCCCGGCACGCTCGACTGCGGCGCGGATTGCCACCGCGCCCAGGTCGCTGGCGGAGAGGGAAGAGAAATCGCCCTGGAAGGCGCCCATCGGGGTACGTGCGGCACCGACGATAACGACTGGATCATTCATGGTTTGCTCCGTTCGAAGTTCATTGTTCGCGTGATTCTGCTTCAATCTGTTTGCACGGCTGGGGCGGGCAGGTTGCCAGGCACGTTGCCAAAGCGGCTCTGCTGCGGATAGGGAAACACATCGCCAATCCATCCCGCCAGGATGCGCTTCTTGCAACTGTCCCAGTATTCCGGCGCCAGCAGTTCAGCATGATGCCGCAAGAATGCCGCGCGCACTTGCGGGTCGCCCAGCAGGAAGGTCG
Source organism: Paucimonas sp. (assembly GCA_028292545.1). Taxonomy (GTDB): domain Bacteria; phylum Pseudomonadota; class Gammaproteobacteria; order Burkholderiales; family Burkholderiaceae_D; genus Lacisediminimonas. The sequence goes on along the minus strand of JAQGMC010000028.1, from coordinate 4,451 downwards.
CGAACTGTTCGGGGAACACATCATTGCGCGCTATCGGATACCAGGCTTCGGCCGACATTTCATCTTCCGGCGTGCGTGCTTCCGGTATGCGCCGGAAATTGCATGCGCTCAGGTATTCGACTTCATCGTAATCGTAAAACACGACCCGTCCGTAACGGGTGACGCCAAAATTCTTGTACAGCAAGTCGCCCGGAAAAATATTCACCGCCATCATGTCGCGGATCGCATTGCCGTATTCGACCATGCCATGTTCCAGCGCAGCCAGGTCACCGTCGCGCCTGGCCTGTTCGAGCCAGATGTTCAGCGGCACCATGCGCCGTTCGATGTAAAGGTGGCGGATCACAATTTGCTCGCCTTCTTCTTCCACGACAGACGCTGCCTGGCGCTTCAACTCCGCCAGCAAGGCTTCGCCGAAACGCGCGCGCGGAAAGGCGACGTCTGAATATTCCAGCGTATCAGCCATGCGCCCGACGCGGTCGTGGTGCTTCACCAGCAAGTATTTCTGCTGCACTTGTTCGCGCGTCGTTTCCTTGGGCGGCGGGAATGCATCCTTGATCACCTTGAACACATAAGGGAAGGAAGGCAGCGAAAACACCAGCATCACCAGGCCGCGTATGCCGGGCGCGGTTTCAAACACATCCGACGAATGCCGCAGGTGGTGCTGGAAGTCGCGGTAGAACAAAGCCTTGCCCTGCTTGTGCAAGCCCAGGTTGGTATAGATTTCGCTGGCCGGTTTGAAGGGCATCAAGCTCTTCAAGAAGCTGACGTAAGCCGACGGCACTTCGATGTCGACCATGAAATAGGCGCGGGAAAATGAGAACAGGATCGTGACCAGGCGCGGCTCCAGCAGCACGGCATCCAGCACCAGGCCGTCGGGGCCATGCAGCACAGGTATCACCAGCGGATATTCGCGGTGACCGTTGACGATCTTGCCCACCACATAGGCGCCCTTGTTGCGGCAGAAAAGGCTGGCCAGCACTTGCAACTGCAGGTTGGGCTCCAGCTTCTCGCCGCCCAGCAGCGCATCCAGCCGGGCCTCGACCAGGCCGGCGTCGCGGTCCAGGTCCGCGAAGGCTGCGTCGAGCTGGAAATTGGTGAGGATGCGCTTGAGCGTGGCGCGCATGCCGGCCGGGCCGGGATAGTAGACGCGATAGGTCGGCGCCGGCCCCGCGGATTCGATGTATTCCGTGGAAATCACCGGCCGCACGAAGATGAAGTCATTGTTGAAATACGTGCGGTGCAGGATGCGGCAGCACACGGAATTGAAAAACGTCTCCGCCAGTTCCGGTTGCTTGTGGTCGGTCAGCAAGCCGATGTAGTGCAGCTTCACTTCGCGCCAGGTTTCATCCGTCAATCCGGCCTGCGCAAACCTGGCAAGGCCCTGCACACATTCCTGCACCCGGCGGTCATAGAAATCGATGCGCGCCTGCGCTTCCTGCTGCGCCTGTTGCCATTCCCGCTGCTCGAAATGCCGGACCGCGGCGCGGCTGGTGGCGCGAAACAACCGGTAGTGCCGGTCAAAGCCATCCAGTATTGCCAGCGCCATATCGTAGGCGATGCCGGATGACAGCTGGCGTGGAAATGTGGTGGGCATGGCAGGCGCGGCCCCGGATAGATCAGGCTTGCCGGGTCTCGGCAAACAATTCGCGCCCGATCAGCATGCGCCGGATTTCACTGGTGCCGGCGCCGATTTCATACAGCTTGGCGTCGCGCCACAGGCGGCCGGTGGGATAGTCGTTCACATAGCCATTTCCACCCAGCGCCTGGATTGCTTCGCCCGCCATCCAGGTCGCTTTTTCCGCCGCATACAGGATGGCGCCTGCCGCATCCTTGCGCAGCGCGCGCACGGCATCCGGCGTATGCGCCCGGTCGCAAGCCTGGCCCACGGCATAGACATAGGCGCGGCAAGCCATCATGGTGGAATACATGTCGGCAAGCTTGCCCTGCATCAGCTGGAATTCACCGATCGGCTGGCCAAACTGCTTGCGTTCATGCACATAGGGCACGGTGACATCCATGCAGGCTTGCATGATGCCCAGCGGCCCGCCGGAAAGCACCGTGCGCTCGAAATCCAGCCCCGACATCAGCACGTTGACGCCGCGCCCCAGGCCGCCCAGCACGTTTTCAGCCGGCACTTCGCAATCTTCAAAAACCAGTTCGCCCGTGTGCGAGCCGCGCATGCCGAGCTTGTCCAGCTTTTGCGCAACCGAAAAACCCTTGTAGCCTTTTTCAACCAGGAAGGCGGTCATGCCGCGCGCGCCGGCTTCGATATCGTTCTTGGCGTACACCACCAGCACGTCGGCATCGGGGCCATTGGTGATCCACATCTTGCTGCCATTGAGTACCCAGCGGTCGCCCTTCCAGTCGGCGCGCAAGCGCATGTTGACGACGTCCGAACCGGCATTGGGTTCGGACATTGCCAGCGCGCCGATATATTCGCCCGACACCAGCTTGGGCAGGTATTTCTGCTTCTGTTCGGCCGTGCCATTGCGCCGGATCTGGTTGACGCACAGGTTCGAGTGGGCGCCGTAAGACAGGCCGACCGAGGCCGAGCCGCGCGAGATTTCTTCCATCGCCACGATATGGGCCAGGTAACCCATCGCGCTGCCGCCATATTCTTCCTCGACCGTGACGCCGAGCAGCCCGAGGCTGCCCATCTTGCGCCACAAATCCATGGGGAACTGGTCGCTGCGGTCGATTTCAGCGGCACGCGGCGCTATCTCGGCGGCGGCAAACTGCTGTACGGTTTCACGCAGGGCGGCGATGTCTTCGCCGTGGTCAAAATTCAGGCCGGGCAAGTGGAGCATGGGGTCCTCGAAGGCAGGCGACAGTGTCGGAAATCATACGATGGACTGACGTTTACGTAAACGTAAAGAGACCGGGCTTTTGCGTTGCGTTGCGATGCGTTGCCGCGCTGGCGCCAGCCGCTCTTGCGCCTCAGGCAGTCTTGCGCGCACGCGGCGCCGGCCTGGCGCTGCCATTCTTCCTCGGCGCGCTGGCTTCAGCCAGCAGTTTGCGGCAGTTTTCTTCATGCGCAGCCAGTTCAGCCAGCGTCACCTCGATATCCTCGCGTTGCTGTTCCAGTGCCTCGCGGTGCTGCGCCAGCACCATCAGGAAGCGGTTCAGTTGCGGCGCCGAATCCTTGGGCGACTCATACATGTCGACCAGGCTTTTTATCTCCGACAGCGACAGGCCCAGCCGCTTGCCCCGCAGCGTCAGCTTGAGCCGGGTGCGCTCGCGGCTGGAATAAACCCGGGTGCGCCCGCCGGTGCCCTCGCGCCGCGGGCTGATCAAGCCCTGGTCTTCATAGAAGCGGATCGCCCGCGGCGTGATATCGAATTCGCGCGCCAGTTCAGTAATGGTGTAGGTGGGCATGATGGAATAGGGTCAGCGCAGTACGCCGGAGACAGCTCTGCCTTAGAATACGAGGCACGGCAGCAAACTTGCAGTTTACGTAAACGTCAACGCATTGTAGGCGGGTGGCCGGCAAATGGGAACCAGTGGCCGGTTACGGTTTTCCCGCCTTGCTTCCCGCTGGCCGGCACCCTATTCCAGGCACTCAATACCGTATTTGAAAGCAGGCATGAACGCACTTGAAGCGCAGCTCGACTATCCCCTTGGCGAAATCCTGCCGGAACCCGGCACCGTGCATGAAGTGCTGCCGGGCGTTTTCTGGCTGCGCATGAAACTGCCGTTCGCGCTGAACCATATCAACCTGTGGTTGCTGGATGATGAGATCGACAATGGCGACGGCCCGGTGCGCGGCTGGACCATCATCGACTGCGGCATCGCCACCGCGCCCACGCGCGAAGCCTGGGAAGCAGTTTTTGCCACGGCCCTGCAAGGCAGGCCGGTGCTGCGTTTGATTGCCACCCACTACCATCCCGACCACATGGGACTGTCGAACTGGCTGACCGAGCGCTGGAACATCACGCTCTGGGCCACGGCTGGCGAATACAGCGTGGCGCGCCTGATGTCGGCCAGCATGCCCGGCTATGACGGCGACGCAATGGTTGCGCACTTCCAGAGCCACGGCTTGCCACAGGATGCCACCGGCCAGGTAGGCGAGCGCCGTAACCATTACTCAGCCCTGGTGCCAGCGGTGCCCGCGACTTACCGCCGCTTGCATGATGGCCAGCAGGTTCGCATCGGCAAGCATAGCTGGCGCGTCATCACCGGTTTCGGCCATTCGCCTGAACATGCCTCGCTGTACAGCGAAGAACTGGCACTCATGATTTCGGGCGACATGGTGCTGCCACGCATATCCACTAATGTGTCGGTGCCGTGCTACGAGCCGGAATCAAACCCGGTGCAGCTCTACCTTGATTCACTGGGCAAGTTTGCCGGGCTGCCGGACGATACGCTCTTGCTGCCTTCGCATGGCAAGCCCTTTCGCGGGCTGCATATCCGCATCCGCCAATTGCGCGACCATCATGCCGAAAGGCTGGAAG